>JBEKSF010000051.1:0-72780 GCA_049517295.1 Verrucomicrobiota bacterium | reverse complement strand
GAGGAGGTTGGTCAGATACGCGTTGATGGAGGTGGCGCCATTGTTGGTAATACTGAGCAGGTTGGTGACGAAGTTGCCCAGGGTGACTTGGTTGGAGGACTCGACGATGCTGGCCGCCAGATCGGCGGTCTGGCTGACGGGAATGACGGTGGTGACAGTCAGCGCCCATCCGTTGGAAATGTTGCCGGCGTCGCCAGCGGCGTCGTCCACGATGTAGAGCGACCAGGTGCCGTTGGGGTTAAGGCCGTTGAAAACGCCCAGGTTGGTGCCATAACTATAAGGCGGCGGGGGAGGAACATTGGTGAAGAGAGGCGGAGCATTGGTGAAGAAAAAGTCGGGATTGTAATTCACCGGCTCATAAGTGCCCGAAACGATCGGCCCTTCTCCGGGAACGGCATTGGTGCTCGTGGAGTCGAATACCATCGTCACATCCGACGCAGAGGAGTACTCGGCGGGGCTGACCATGAGGATGGAGTCCTGTCCCAACGGGCCGGTCAGCATCATGCAGATGTCGTGAGGATAGGTGTGGCTCAGGTTCGAGACGGTCACCGTGACGTCGGAAACCAGACCGCTGACGTTGGATACGATGAGGAGCGACGGATACGGGCTGGCGGGCCCGCTGTCCGGTTCCGGAACGTAGGCCTTGTTGGGAATGGCGATAAAATTGGTGTTCCAGAATGTCTGCACCACGGGCATGTAAAAATCAAAGGCCACAGTGCCGAGGTTGTCGGAGCCGTCCTGCAGTTGCAAAGTCGCCACCACGGTACCGCCGTTGGTGCTGTTTGCGGTGAAGGAAAACAGGCGCCCGACCGGACCGGCGCCCGGGGCCAGCACGCCGTAGGTTTGCGAACCACTGGGCAGGGTGACGCCGCCAGTGCTTTGCAGGGTGGCGGTCAGGTTGGTCGTGGAGACATTGCCGGCGTTCTGGAGATTCAACTGGACCTGGACGCTCTGGCCGGGATTGACGGCGCCGTTGGGTGACTGCGAAATCAACGCGGCGCTAATAGGGACGATGTCAATGGTAGGAGGCTCAACGACCGCCTGAAGAACAATGACATTGTTATTGGTGTTGGCATCGCCGGGTTGGCCAAAGACAGTGAGAGTGGAGGAAATGGGGTCCTGCAGCACGCCCGACAAGAGAGTGGGAGCTTTGAACACGTTTGTGATCGGCAGGCTGCTTCCGTCGGCCAGATTGCCGACGTTCCAAGAGATGGCCCCATTTGTGACAACGACGCCCGCCACGCTGCTGGAAACGAAGGAGGCGCCCGCCGGGATTGTCTGGCTCAAAACCACGCCGGTGGCCGGGCTGGGCCCGTTATTAAATACCTCCGCGGTGGTGGTGAAATGCGAGCCTGACAGAACGGTGGAAGGGAAGATCGTTCCCGAGACTCCCAAGTCGGCCGACGGGCCGACCGTCACGGAGACGGAGGCGACATTGTTGAACGACACCGGGTCCACTTGGGCGGGGCCCAAAGTGACCTGGGTGCTGGCGGTGATGTTGCCGGTTGTCGTAGGGCTAACCACCAGTGTGACAACGACGTTAGTGCCAAGGCCCAGCGGGCCAATATAAACCGTTGTGGCGCCGGTGGATATGGTGCCTTGCGTAGTTGTGGCGGTGATGAGGTTGATGTTGGGTGGAAGGGTGTTGTTCAAAACAACCTGGCTGGCGGCAAATGGACCGTTGTTAGTGACGGAGATGGTATAGGTCAACAACCCTCCTTCCAGTACCACGTTTGGCGCAGCCGTCATGCTGACCGCCAGATCGGCGGTCGGCAGAGTGACCAGCGCGGTGGCGGACGCAGTGTTATTGTCGGGATTCGGGTCCGGCGACGGCGAACCAACCGTCGCGACGCTCGTAGCCAGGCCCGGCAGGGTGGGGATGGTAACGACGGCTATGGTGGCTGTGCCATAGACAGGCAACGTGCCCACAGTCAGATTGAGGTTTGAAGCCGACTGGGTGACTGTAACAGGGTAATTTGTAGCGGCGACAAAACCAACACCGTTGGGCAGCGATTCGGTGACGGCGACGTTTTTGGCGGTGCTGGGACCGGCGTTGGAGACGGTCAAATTGTAAACCAAATTACTGTCCACCAGAACAACCGACGGGTTGGCGGACATCGTAATGGAAAGGTCGGCGCCGGGGCATTCGCCGCCGCCGTCCACGCAAACCTCCGGCGAGATGCTAAGCGTCCAGCATTCAAGGGTGGCGATGTCGCCCGGGAATTCGTCCAGCACGTTGAGTGTCCAAATACCGTTGAGGTTGGTGCCGGAGAAGAGGTTAAAAATGGACAGTGATTGTTGAGGCTGGAAGCTGCCCACAAACGGAGCCGCGCCAAGCGTAATAGACTGAGAGGCGGAATCATCAAAGGTCGTTTCAAATGGGCCGCCGCAGGCCGAGCCGTAATTGGCGCCCAAAGCGCCATTATTGGCCGAAAGGACAGCGCTTGTGCCGTTGGGGCTGATCAATTGCATGGTCAGGCCGGAATCATACACGGCCTGCAAATAAACGGAGACCGTAATCTTGCCGACCGAGTCCAAACCCTGCACAAAGATCGGTGAGGAAATGCCATTCGTGCCGCCCGGCTGCACGGACATTGGGAAGCTATTGGTAAAGGCGTCGGGCGTGCCGAGAATGCCCGAAGTAAGCTCAATGAGGTTGGTTTCGACCGCCTGATCGCACTTGACGATCAGGGTCAAATTCACGGGCGTGCCGCAGACAAAATCCGGCGAGGTGCTGATCGTGAACGAACTGGTGGAAGCCCCGGAGGCGCCTGGATTCAAATCGGGAAAGGCCGCGGTTCCTTGGGCGACGACGACATCGAAAGTGCTGGAAGAGAGGGTGCCCACAATATGGGTGGCGGAGGCATTGCCTTCGTTGGTCAGGACCACGGTCAGATTATTGCACTCGTCAAAGTCAATAATCCCGTTGCCGTTGCCGCCGGTGATAATGTTTGTCACCACAGCCAGCACCGGGCTGCGCGTCAGCGGGACAATCGCATTGATCAGGTTGCTGCCGGCGGGAGTGCCCCACCCGGTGCAGAGATCGTATCCTGAGACGGCATAGAACTGGTTTGGACTGTTAACATTAGTGTTGTTGCCCGTGATAATGTCATGGAATGAGGAGCGGTAGAGAGGGCCTTTGCACAGAGAATAGATGGTGGGGTTAAGAAAGCCCAAGCCCAGGGCGGGCTTGCCCACCGTGACCGCCTGCTGGTTCATCAGGGCCGTAAAGGCCGCCCAAAGGGGCGTGGCCGCGCTGGTGCCGCCAGTGTAGGGCTGTGGAGTGCCATTGTCGGCAATGATATAAAGATTGTCAGCCGTCAGCGCGACGTCCGGGATGTTCCGCATAGTCGTGGAACCGCCGTTGGCAGACATATTGATTCCCAATTGCCAACTGGGAATGGGGTAATTGGGACTGATGCCGCCGCCGCTGCCGCCATCGCCCTCGCCGGTGCTGTTCCAATTCCACACTGTCTCGGAAAGCCAGTTTCCTTGAGGGCCGGTGGTCGTGAGCGTCGTTCCGCCCACGATGGTGACATTCGGGTCATCGGCCCGCTCCTGCTCCGCCAGCGACCAGACATAGGCGCAGTTGTCGCCGGAGCACTGGAAAAAGGACTGTCCCTGCGCCGCGTATTGAAGGTAAATGGGGTCCCACGACGGATCGTCGTTGATAAGCCAGGACGAACTGATCTGGCGGGAAGTGTCATCGGTTGCGATGCGATTAAGCTCATCGGTAATTACAGCGTTGTTACCATCATTGGTCGCTTCGTAAACCTGGATTCCCGAAAGGCCCGGAGCCATGGCAGCCACCATATCAATGTCCAGCGCCACTTCGACATTATTGCCCGAAGGGCCGGGAGTGCCCGGAAAACCATCAATCAAAACATTGGTCAACGGGACGGTGGGCAGTCCGGCCAGATTTTCGTAAGCCGTGATGTCGCTCGGATAGTAGCCGTCCAATTCAAAGAGAGCGACGCTCTGACCGGTGCCCGTCAGAGTAACACCCGGCACATAAGCATCCCGGAAGTCGTAGCCTAAAAAATTGCCATAAGGCCCTGAGCCGGTTCCCGCCGGACTGGTGGGCGTGGCGGGCTTCTGGCTGATGCCAGGGCGGGGCACGTGGAAATTGTCCAACCCGCTGATGTGGAGGATCGGGAGGGTCGTTTCCACGGATGGCTCCCGGTCGGGAGCATAGAACTTCCGGTTTTCGGTCGGGTGCTGATAGACCTGCATTTTGACCTGAAAGACACGCTCGATGTCCGCCACCGAGGCCGCCACGTCCAAGACGGTGCGGTTGGGGTGGTGGCCTGTGACGGTCAGACCATTGGCTTTGGCAAACGCCTCCAAAGCCAGGTAATCGGCCACGGAGGGGCCAAAACGGGTCGTGAACTCGGCGGGGGTCAGGAATTGATGATAATTGGGGCTCGCGGGATCGTAAACCTGGCGCAAAAAGTTGGTCAGGCCGGCGGAATCGCCGAGGCGGAGGGTGATGGCAAGCTTGATTCTATTGGTCGCAGCCAGGCGCTCGATGGGTTGCAGGGAGGCGACCGCCTTTGGCACATGACCGGTCAATTGCTGGCGTTCGGCGGTCTGGCCGGACGCCGGCGCAATGAACAACAGAAGTGCGCAGGCGGTGGCCACTGCCGCCGGAGGCAGGGGATCAAATCGTCTATTCATGGTGAGTTGCTCTCAAATCAAGGCAATTGGGTTTTCAGGCGGAAGAAGCGGTAGCCATCGGGGCCTGGCAGGCCGAATGTGTACTGTCCGGCCACGACCGGGATTGTGCTGGTAATCGGAATCCACGTTCCCAACGGCGGCAGGTTCACGGCGCCTTCCAACGTGTAGTTGGTGGCGCTAGAAGGCCAGGTCAACGAGTAGGTCTGGCTGGCGGCCGAGACGTTGAGCATCGGCTGCGACGCCACGATTTTGGCCGAGGCGAAATTATTGAGCTTATAGGGATCGTAGATGGGAGAACTGACCGTAACGCTGCTCAATCCCGTCTCCGCCTCCATGGCCTTCACCACTACGGTCAGCGTCACGCCCGTCGAATTGTTGGTCAGCGTCGCAATGGACCAGGTGACAGTTGAGCCACTATTGGTGACGGTGCCCGCCGAGGGAGAGGCGGAAGAAAACTGAAAGCCCGTTGGCAGGACTTGCGTGGCGAGGACATTGGTGGCCGAGGAAGGCCCGCCGTTGGTCACGACAATCGTGTAGGTAATGTAACCGCCGACCAGCACAGGATTGGGAACGGCGGCCATAGTGACACCCACGTCGGCGCTAGGGGGAATCACCAGGACGTTGGAGATGACGACGACATTGTTGGAATTCGGGTCGGGCTCGTTGGCCGACGCGGTGGTGATGTTGGTCAAGAAACCGAGATTGGTGGGCATGACGCTGATGCTGAATGCCGCGCCCGCGCCGACCGGGAGCGCCGGCAACGTGAATGTCAGCGGAGCGTTGGTCGTCGTCTGGCAACCGCAACTATTGGTGACGTAAGAGACGCCCGCCGGAAGGAAATTGGAAATGATAACGTTAGTTGCCGCCGATGGTCCCGCATTGGTAACGGTCAGATAATAGGAAAGGAGATTGTTGGGATCGTTGATCGTGGCATTGGTGGTCGATGGCGTCACCGTCAGTTCCAAATCCGAATCGTTCTCCACCGGGGTGCCGGTGCTGATGTTGAGAATCCAGCCATTGTTCACGTATCCGGAGTCGAGTGTTTTATCGTCGATGACCCAGAGCGCCCAAACGCCGTTGGGCGGGTTGCCGACAAAGGTGGAAAGGTTGGGGACATACGGAGCGACGGGCGCTGACGGAACGCCGCTGGCGAGCACCGGCGGCAGTTGCGGCATCTCCGGGAAATTGGTCGTGGGGAAGTAGGTCCCGTTGGTGATGGGAGTGGCGGTCGGGACGGGAATCGACGAGGTTTGATCGAACGTGATGGTCACATTTTGCACGCTGTAGTTGGAACCGCAATGGGACATAAGAACGGAATCCTGCCCGCCGGGCGACTCCAGGACAACATCGACATCGCTCGGGTAGGTGTGGCCGAAATTGGTCAGCGTGGCCGTCACTTTGGTGACGTTGCCGACAACGCCGGAGGCGTTGATCACGGAAGGATAGCCATAGCCGGGCGGAAAAGCGTTGGTCGCCCGGGTCGGCGGACTGGTGCCGCCGATAATCGTGAGTGCCTGGGAGTTGGTGAAGGAGGTGGTGGCTCCGCCCAGCGTAAATCCAAAGACATTGGTCGAGTTGGTGATGCTGCCGCTGCTGTTAAAGCGCAAGGCGAGGGAGGCGGTGAAATTCTGGCCGTTGGAGCCGAGGGCGGTAAAGGTGAACGGCTCCGCCACGGTCGGGCCATTCTGGATCAACAGCGGATAGGTCTGGGACGAACCGACGTTGCTGATGTTGGCGTTGGTGAGCAACGTTGCCACGACGTTGGTGGCATTGCCGCCATAGATGTCGCGCAGCCCAAACCAAATGGTCACCCTGTCATTTGGATAGATCACCCCGGTGCCCGGTTGAATGGAGCCGGTCTCAAAGGCGGTGCCCGAGGCGATGATGTCGGCGCCATTGCACTCGCGAATGGTCAGCAGGGAGGTGCTGGGGTTGAGCAACTTCGCGCCAATCGGGTTGGACAGATTCAATTGCACCGTATGATCGGGGCCGATGACATGGTTGTTAATGACCTCAACGTCGAAGGTTTCAACAGTCTGACCGGGCTGGAAGGTCAGTGTCCCATTGGTGGCAAAGTAATTGGTGCCCGCGCTGCCCGATCCATTGGCCGTCGAAAAGTAAACGCTGACCGGGTTATTGGTCACGCCCGTCAGCACGACCGGAATGACGGCCTGCACGCCGCATTCGCTGACAGTGAAGCCGGGTTGCTGAAAGTTGACGCCGGCATAAACATTGGTAATGACGACGACGGCATTGGACGGTGAAACCAGGTAGGAATTTGCCGACGGATTTAACAAGAACACGTTAAAGGTCTTATTGGTTTCGACCAGGTTGGGATTAAGGATTTGCACGCTAAAGGTGCCGACCGACTGAGTGTCCGTGAAATTGAGCGTGCCATTGGTCGCCACGTAATCCACCAAGTTGGACGCACTGGCGTCGGCGGTGGTGAAGTCAACGGAAACCGGCCCGGTATTGGGATTGATACGATTGACGGTGATGAGGACGTTGCTCCCGTTTTCCCCGATGGTGTAGTTGGTGGTGGAAAAGGCGAAGCCGGTCACGTCGCTCACGATGCCAACGCTGGCGGTGCCCGGGACCCCGATTTGGACTCCGGGGCTGGGGTTCGTCAGATTGACGAAAAACGTTTCCAATCCATTGACGCTGTTGCCCTGAATGATGTTAATGGGGACGGTCTGAAAAGTCTCTCCGGGAGCGAACGGTATCAATGTTGGAGGCACCGGGACGTAATCGACATTGGGCACAGCAAACCCATTGGTGTCGTTGGCGTTGGTGGGTGAGGATGTAGTGTAATAGACTTGGACGGCAGTATTGGTCGGTCCGCTGCGCAGAATTTCGAGAGTCACCGAACAATTGCATTCGGGAGTGAAATAACTCGCCTGGCCGAAGCTGAAATTGGCGATGTCATTTTCAATGGTCAGGACCTCCTGGGCCAGTCCGCCGATCGTGGCCCCGTTCTGCGGATTGGATAGTGTCAATTGGACCGTGACGTCGGGTCCCGCGATCGACTGTTGGAAGACCGGAATGGCGACGGTCTTGGCCGATTCGCCGTCGGAGAAGGTGACGTTGGTGGCGACAGCGGCGTAGTTGACACCCGCGACGGCGGTGAGGTTGGAGGTCGTTAAGGTGACCACAACGTTTCCGTAGGTGCCATTGGTGCGGATGATCCCGATCAGCGCGTTGGTCGCGCCCTCGCTCACGGCGTAGTTGGTTTGGGAGAAGGCCAGAACACCCGGCGCGTTGTTGACGGTGCCAATGGTCAGCACCGCCGAGTCCGGCGCGGTTTCAACGGCGTTGGTGACGCCGGTCATTTCCAAGTCCACTGTCAGGTCGCCAAACTGCGTCGGCGAATTGATCAGGGGAACCAGGAAATAATTGGTGAGCACACCGGGGACAAAAACCATGGCGTTGGTTTCCGGCACGTAATTGGTGAAAGGCACGGCTGTTCCGTTGGTTCCGGTATAAACGGTCACGTACACCGTGTTGTTCGGATTTCCCTCCCGGACGACCGGAATGGCCGCGTAGCCGCTGGGAACGCTGGCGGACTGGCGATAGCTATTGGCCGAAAAGCTCACGGCGCTGTTGACGTTGGTGATGATGAGCATCGCGCTGGCTCGGGGACCGATCCCCGCATAGACCGAGTTGGTCAGATCGAGGTTGACCGACAGATCAGGGCCGACGGCGGTGTTGTCGATTATGGGCACGTTGATGGTGCGGAAGGTTTCACCGAGCGGGAAGATGACCGTATTGGTCACTCCAATATAGTTCCCGGGATTGACGGCGGTCCCGTCGGAAGTGAAGAAGACCGCGCTGACGGTTGGCTGCGCGGCGGTGCCCTCGCCCCCAAGACGCTGAATGGTGATAACGGCGTTGCTGGCGCTCTCCAGAACGCCAAAAGTCTGCTGGATGAACTGCAGCGACCCGTCGCCGGCGTTGGCGCCCCCGTAAACGCGGACGAAATTGCCCTCCGGTGTATTGTTGAAGGACGTAAAGCCGCCTCCCAGATCGATTTCGTCATTGGTCTCGATGACGATCGTGTCAATGAAACCGTTGGCGCCGAAGCCGAAGTTAATCGTGGGATCAACCGTGCCGTCGGGATTGAGGCGAGTGATGCCGTTTCGGGAAACCCCGCTGGCCTCCGAGAATTCGCCGCCCACCAGAATGCGGGACTGAGAATCCAGCGCCAATGCCAGGACGCTGTTATTGCAGCCGGGGCCGATGTTGAAATTGGTGTCCAATGTGCCGTCGTTGTTCAACCGCGCCAGGTAATTGTAATTACTCCCATTGACGCTGGTGAACAAACCGCCGATGAGAATCCGGCTGTCCGGCTGAACCTGGATGGCGCGCACCGAGCCGTTGATATCGGAAGAGACGCCATCAAAAGCCGCGAAATTGGTGTCCACGGACCCGTCCACGTTCAGCCGGAGCAGGTGGTGATGGGCCGCGTTATTGAAGGCGGTGAAATCACCCCCGAGCAGGATTTGGTTGTTGGGTTCAATGGCCACGGCATAAACAGCGGCATTGCTGCTGGTGACGCCGCCGCCGATGTTGAAAGTAGAGTCGAGCAGGCCCGCTTGTGTCAGGCGGGCGACACCGCTGGCATGGGCGCCGTCGTAGTTGGCGAAATTGCCGGCAATGACGTAAAACGGCACAGGGGGCAGGTTGGTCTGGGCCGCCGGCAACAGTTGTTCAGCAAGGGCAAATATCGTGCTGTCAGCACCGGAGCCGGGGTTGAAAGTCTCGTCCAGGGATCCGTCCAGATTCAATCGGGCGATGCCGTTGAGATTGACCTGATTGAAGTTCGTAAAGGCCCCCACCACCATGATGCTTCCATTAGTCTGGCCCGCATTGGGCGCCAAACTGAGGATTCTTTCCACCGTGCCGCTGCCCCCCGCCAGGTTCTGCAAAAAGCTGTTGTCGTAGGCGCAGTCCGGAAGCAGCCGCCCGGCGTAATCAAACGGGAAACTATTAAAGAAGGTAAAGTTCCCGCCGACCAGCAAGGAATTGTTGGGCTGCAAGGCCAGCGATTGGACGAAATTATTGAAACCGGTCCCCTGGAGAGTCGTCTGATCGACTGAGCCAGCCGGGCTGAGCACCAATTGGTTGTCCAGGATCGTCACCGTTGCCGTCTTGGGGAATTGACCGGCGACGGCCGAGGGGTTGCCGTTGAAGAGCGTCACTGTAAAGATCCGGTTAGCGATGTTGGTTTCGTCCGGCGTATAAAAGATCGGCACCACAAAGCTCTGGCTGGTGACGCCCGGCCCGAAGGTCAGCGTGTTACTGATGGCCCCATAATTAGTGCCCGCCAAGGCCGGTTGGTACGGAGCGGGCACATTGGTGCCGTTGGCGGTGGTGTAGGCCACCGTCACAGTGCCCACGGTGCCGTTGGTGCGCACCACCGTAATGAGCGCCTGGCCCGCGTTTTGCAGGATGTTGAAATTGGGCGTCACAAAGTTGAGATTGCCGTAGGAATCTATGTCGTTGATCGTCAGCACCACGTTGCTGGGGTAAGTGATTACTTCGCTGTTGCTGATGGCGCCCGCGCCGCCAGAGGTGCCGGAGATGTTGGCGTTAAACAGGCTCACGTTCACCGTCTTGGCTCCCTCCACGACGTTATCCTGAAGGGTCTGGATGGTCATGGTTTGCGGCGTGATGCTCTGGTCGGCCCAACTGAGCAGATTGGTCACCCCCGTGTAGTTGAGGCCGTTGATGGCGGTGCCGGTGCCGGTGCCGCAATCGACCGTCAATTGCCCCTTGGCGCCGCCGACGCGGTTGACTGTCACGGTGGCGGGCGATCCTTTCAAGACGCTGTAGGCCGGCAGACTGAATTCCAGATGCCCAGGCAGGAAATTGCCGTCGATGATTTGGACCACCGTGCTGGAGCTGACCAGCGGCGGATTGCTGGTGTCAAAAGAGCCGCCGCCGGTGACATTGGTCAGCAGTATGTTGAAAAACTTCGTGGGCTGCAAGGTGGAGTGATCGAAGACCTGCACCTGAAAGCTATGGCTTTCGCCGGGGATTCCGCCGGTGAACTGCAACTCCCCGGTCGTCTTGACGTAGTCGCCATTCTGCGGGGTGGTGCCGGAGACGGCGACATTGGTGCCCGCGCCGTTGGTGAATCCATTGTAGGTGGTATAATTGACCGTGACCGGCCCGTTGTCCCCATTGGTGCGGACGACCGTGATGGTCACAAATCCGCCGGTGTCCACCACCGTGTAGTTGGTCGCGCTGAATCCGAAGATGCCCGCGGGGAAGTTGTCATTGATGATTTCCAGGTTCGCGCTGTATTGGCCCAGCGCCGGGCAAGTCGGAATGGTCTGGCCGCCCAGACTGAGCAGGCCGTTCTCATTGAGGTTGAGCAGGGACAGACTGGCAAAGAGGTTTTGCAAGGCCTGCGTGTCATTGTGGATCGCCAACCACAAGGCCGAAGATCCGTTGTCCGAGAGGGCCGGCTGAATCGAGTAATTGAAACCGTAGTAGCCGTCGCTCACGCGCCAGCCATAAAAGCCGGGAGTAACGTTCCAATAGTCCCAAACATCGTGAAACTCCGAGACCGGCGTGGCTAGTCCGAAGTCGGCCTGCGTCGCGGAGCCTGGCCCTGGAGTAAAGGTGTTGGTGCCCAGGGTGACCGTGGCCGGACCGAGACTGCCGTTGACGCGGTCCAAGGTGACGTAAAGCTTGTTGGCGGTGTCGTCCTGTGTATAAGGATTCAAAGTCATCGTAATGTTGCCCGGACAGTTGCCGGCGCCGCCGGTCTCCGGCCCCGTGCTCGGAGCCCCAATCAAGCGCGCCAGATCCTTGTGCGAATGGACGTCATCGCGCGCGGTGCCGCCGCCGATACGGATGAAATTGCCGCCGATGATGACGTTTCCGGTGCCATCCACGGCCATGGCCTTGACGATATTGCGGGTATTGGCGGAGGAGGGAGCGTCGTTCGGATTGTAGGCGTAAGTGTTATAGTAGTGGTTGATCACCCCGGCAAACTGGTTATAGGCCGTATCCAGGAAGTAAGTGTCCAGCCAGCCGGAGGGCAGCAAACGGGCCACGCCAACTCGGCGGGTCGTGTTGAACGTGGTAAACTGGCCGCCGATAAGGATATTGCCATCCGGCTGCAGCACGACTGAATAAATGACGTCGTTGGCGCCGGTGCCCGGGTCGAATGTCGTGTCAAGCGCTCCGCTGGAGGTCAGGCGTGCGATGGAAGCGCGCGGGAAGAGATTGTAATTCTGAAAGCCCCCGCCGAGGATGATCGCGTTGTTGGGTTGAATCGCCAGGGAATAGACGGGGCCATCGGCTCCCACACCGGGATTAAAGCTGGTGTCCAACGCGCCGCTGCGCAGGAGGCGTCCGATGTGGTTCCAATTTGTGCCGTTGAGAATCGTGAACTCCCCGCCCAGGACAACATTGCCGCTGTAATCTATCGCCACCGCGTTGACATCCTGGTCGGTGCCCAGGTAGGGAGCCCCCGAACTGGGCAGGAACGAGGGATCCAGCCCGCCCGTGGGCAGCAACCGGGCAATGTGGCTGCAGTTGGTCGTGTTGAACGAGGTAAAGTCGCCCCCCGCCACTATGTTGCCCGTGGTGGGATCGATGACCAGGGCATAGACCCCGCTGCTAAACCCGTAGCCGGTGACAAATGTCGTGTCCAGCGAGCCGTCTGTGTTCAGGCGGGCGATGTGATACGCGTTTTTGCCGTTGACGGACGTAAAATCGCCACCAATGATAATCCTGCCGCTGGAATCGATGACAATGGCCTTGACATCGCCATTGGGGCCGCTGCCCAGCGCTTGATTAAAGTTGAAGTCCAACTGGCCGTTGGCGACCAGCCGCGCGACGTAGTAATCCGGCGTCGAGTTGTAAGCGGTGAATTCGCCGCCTATGACCGGCAGTCCGTTGGCCTGGATGGCAATGGCCTCAACCGGGGCGTTGGCGCCGGGAAGCGGGTTGTTGGGAGGGAACGAACCGGCGGCGCTATCGACGTTGTAAGTGCGATCCACCGCGCCCGCCGGCTGAACACCCGCTATGGGATTGTTAAAATTGATCGTCAGATTGGCAAGGTCAACATTGCCCAGGACCGTTGGACCCGATGGGTTGGCATCGACGCCGGCATCGGAAGTAGTCAGAAACAACTGAATGTAGATGTCCGAATCGAACTCCTGCGCCCCGTTGTTCGTAACGGCAATGTAAATGGGTTCTGGAGCGATGCTGTTGGCGGGGAACATCAGGACGCCGTAGTTTCCAGTGTAAGTTTGAGCGAAGTCCCAGTCTGGCAGGCCGCTAATGGACGGATTGGCGTAATCGGAGCCGGCCACCGTCGGCCAGCGGTTCCAATCCAGGGTCGCATTGGGAATATAGGGAGGATAAGTATCCAACGTGTAGGAGCACTGCGAGGGTTGGGGCCAGCCGAGAGGCTCGCGGACCACCCAAATGGTGTTTGTATAAATGTATGGCGGGGTGCCGCTCTTGTTCACACGGAAAGTGGCCCGCTCCAGATTGAGTGTCGCGTAGGTGCCGTAAGTAAGATTGGTCGGGAAGGGATTCTGAAGCTGGGGATAGCCCAGAAAGTTCAGGACGTCCATGTACGCAACGCCCAATAGAGGAGAGATCGTCGGCGGCAAAATGTCGGGGTCCTCAAGGGGATCCAACAGGGTCGGGTTGCCGTAGGCGTCCACCTGGCCCGGCACATTCGTCAATATCAACTCCACCAGCGAGTTGACTCCAACTTGAAGGTAGTTTCCCTTGCTGTCTGGATAGTCGGGCCCCGCTGTAAAGCCTACGTTGATCGCGGGCAAATTCAAATAAACGTCCTTGCTCATTTGATAATCATCGAAAGTGATGTCGGTCGTGTCGCTGGACTCGTAATCTTCGCCGTCGATGGCTGACGGGGTGATGACCAGGTTAGTCTTGAAATAACAAAAGATATTGGTCCAGGCGACGACGACATTGGTCACCGTTCCGTTGACCACAACGCTGGTCCCGCTGGTAATCTGCGGGGAGGGCGCCACGCAGAGGAAATTCGTAAAGTAGTTTGTGATGTTGAACATTCCGATCGGGGGAAAATAGAAGCTTTCGCCGAAAACGCCCGTGCCATTGGTCAATATAAAGACAGAATCACCATAGTTGGTGGAGTAAAAATACAGGCTGCTCAGGGGGATATAGTAGAGGCCGGTGGTGATGTAGTTGTTCAAATTATAATCAACGTTCTCGATCTCTTGCAGCCAAGCGGTGTTGGTGGAAAGAACATTGGTATAGCTTTGCACGATTGTTCCCGTCGCGTCGTAGTTGGTAATGTAGATGTTGGTGCCCGTGAAGTTGGTAATATAACGATTGGTGTAATAGCTGTTGGTCACGATCAGCAACATCTCGCACCGGCCGTTGAAGCCCCCGGTCCGCGTGATGGTGATACGCGCATTGTTGGCGTCCTGGGGATTGTGAACGCTGGGGCCCAGGTCGTTGGGCGGCTGCACAATAAAGCCGTCATCAAATTGCCCCATGGGAAAGATGCTGGTGGTAAAACCGAACGTGCCTCCCAGCAAGCTCGGCCCCCAGTTCAAGGTGATATAACCCTGGGCGTTGCCGCCCGAGTTTGTTTTGCTGTCCACTTGAATGAGGTAAAACGAGCCCAAGGTCGCGGCAAAATCCACGCGGCTGGACACACCGCCGCTAAAATCATCGTCGTTCTGCGCCACAACGGTCAGATTCGTGAAAGCCACGTTGGTGCCGGACTTGAGCCGGTAAACCGCCAGCACGGTGTCGAGGTCAAAGCCATACGGGTCGGTGCTGCCGCGGGTGTTGAAATCGATGGTCGTGGTGATCGGGGCTGTCCACGCGTACCAGATGGTGGACTGCGCCGGATCGCCGGGGTAGGGGGCCGGTTCCCCTGTTTGCGCGGTGGCATAAAGATTGGTGCCAGAAACCGAGCCGCTGACGCCTACGATGCCTTGGGCGTTGGCCAGATTATCATTGGGCGGAGGGTTTTGGGCCTGACAAACGAGGGCGGCCGCGGCGCCAAAAGCCGCGACGGCCCGCAACACCGCGCGAAATCCGGCGGCCTGTCGTAAATCATTCTTTTTTACAGTAAACATAAATCCTGCTCTCTTTTTCATGCTCCAGCTCGCGCTTCCTCAGTTGCCCTCCAGAAGGACGGCGCCGCTTTCATTTGTTCCCAGGAAATAGCCGCGGGCCGCGCCCTGATTCTGCAATACGACTCCATTGAAGGTCTGCGCTTTCCGGGTGTTGGGGTCATAAAACTTTCCGCTGAAGCTTCCGTTTCCAGTGCTGATGGTCAAGGTCGCATTGGTACCGGCCGAGTAGGTCTCGCTTTTCTGCGTCACCGAGTTGGTCAGCGACTCCGCCAGGTCCCCGCCCGAAATTGTGACGGTCGGACTGGTGAGGCTCAAAACGGTGGCGTTTTTCTTGGGAACGACATAAGTCGATCCCAACAACTGGAGGATATTGGTAAAACCGGCGGCGTAATAGGGTCCTTTGCCGGGGGCTTTGCTCCAACTCGTATTCGTGCCGGCCAATCCATTGGTGCTGACTCCAATCCAACCAATGACGGTGTCGCCGCCGGAGGAGATGTATGTATAGAATGGCCAGTTGTCATACTTGGAAATGGGCGCCGATTGGCTGAAGGCGACGCCGTCGGCCAGACTGCCAGCCACCGAAGCGACGCCCAAGGGGCTGACCGTGACCACGCCATAACCGTCGCCCCCCGGCGTGCTGACAATGCCGCTGCTCCAAGGCAGGCAGAGCGTGTAACCGCCGGCCAGCGGTGAGGGCGCCTTGGTCGTGAACACCGGGGCCAGGTCCGCGGACAACTGGGAGTCCCACACGCCGTTGGACACATCGCCGTGGATTTCGTCCGACACGCCGGTCATGTCCAAGGCGAGGTTGACCGTCAGCGGCGGCTGCTTGGCGGCCTTGGCCTGGACCTGCACGATGCCCGTGCCGCCAAATTGGCCGGTGAAGCTGTAAGAGTTGGTTTGCACCAGCAGCACGCCGGAGAAGGCCCCGGTTTTGGTCATCGTCAAGGTGAATTTCCCGGAGCTGTCGGGCGTCACCCCGTTGGTGTCGAAGAACAAACCGTTATAGACGCCCTGTCCCGCGGGGAATGGGGTGGGAATAAAATTGGCTGTGATGACGGTGCTGTTGGTGAACGTGAACATCAAGACATTGGTGCTGGGATTGGCCAGGGGCACTCCGCTGGCCGACCAGCCGGAGAAAAGCCACCCAGTCGCGGGCGTGGCCGTCAGGGTGTAGTTGCTGCCCAGCGCCAGTTGATCCTGTTGGAGAACAGGGGTGACGGTTCCGTCTCCACTGATCCCGGTGATCAGGCTGGTATAGACCGTCCGGCCGCCGACCCCTGGCGTGCCGATGACATAGACATGGGTGCCGTTTTCGCTGGGGCAGGGGGCGATGTTGGTGGGATTATTGGGATCGTTCAGCACGTTGGTCAGGTTGTAATAGTTGGGGACGGAGAAAAAGCCGTAATCCAGATTGCTGACAACGGCGGAATTCATCAAGCACTGAACATTGGTGCCCAAATCTTTGTAATAGATCGCCACGCTGCTGTTGGGGCCCCAGAAGTTGGACGCCCAAATCAGCCCGGGGTGGACGGCCATGAGCTTGATCGGGTCGGCGTTGGCGGCGGCAAAATAGATCTTCATGCCCGGACCAATCTCCAGTCCATTTCGGTAATCCGAGTAGGAAAAGTCCGCCAGTTCGAGGTAATCGACGTAAAGGGCGTTGCTCGAGCCCGCGGCGCTGAACTGCAGGGTTGCCGAGGAGGCGAGGCGGTCGAGGATCAGGTGGCCGATGACAACGTTATTGCTGTAGCCGGCTGCGAAGTTCGTGCCTTTGTCCACCCCGGCCCAGACGTGGTTGACTACCTGATTGCTGCCGGCGGTGGTGCGGATTTCGGTTCCAAAAAGGTCGCCGGTGACCGGTTTGACAAGCAGATTGAAGCCATCGCTCACCTGCCAGAAGTTGACCAAATTCGGATTGGCCGCCGGCGCCCCGGAAACGCCGTCGCCCAAGTGCAGTGTGGCGTCGAGAACAAGCGACCCGGACACGCCCAACCCGGTGTACAAAAGTGAATTGGTAAACTGCATCGACTGGGCGGAAAGTGTGATGCCGCCCGCCGCGGCCAGATAGTTGGTCTGACCAGTGGCCAGCCCGCATCCAAGATTCGAGGCCGCAATCAAGATGGAACCATACTCTTGGGCGTAAATGATGCCGTCATTCTCAAAATTAGCCGATTGAAAGTCGGGCGAGGTGGCCACAATTTCGCCCAGGTTGGTAATGCTGTTGATGGTGTATTTCTGGGCCGCGGGGCTGACCGGAGCCGCCGTCAGATTCATGCCCAAGTCCAGCAGATCGGACACGAACAACACGCCGTTGGTGTTGTTGAGGAAATTCCTCAAATTCGGCATGTTGGAGGACACCAGGGAACTGGCATTCTGGTTGAAAGTCATCGTGGAATTAAACGTCAAGTTGCTGGCATCGAAGAGCGATTGGTTGATGACGGTCAACGGGTCTTCCACATCGGTGGACTTCTTGCCATGCAGCGTCAGATTCCGCACGGTGGGAGAAAAATTGCCGCGCAAGGTTTGGTCCACCACCAGCACGTGAAACATGTAGGTGTTGGTCGAAAAGGCATTGGTTCCAACACTCACCCAGTTGCCAGACCAGGCGAAAACATCGCCGCGAATCCGCTGGAACGACGTCGGGAATATATTGGAAATCAGCAGCACGCCATTGGTCGCGCCGAGGGTGCCGGTGGCCGCGCCCCAATCAACCCCGGCCGTGGCGCCCCGCGTCAGATTGGTCGCCTGCAACGTGACCATGCCTTCGGCGCGAATGCGCGCGCCGGTCAAATCCATTTGCGCCGCCTGCAGGTTGATCTGGCCGGGTTGGGCGGTGGGGTCTGGAATATCCGTAAACTCTTCAAGATCCGTAAACACCAGAGCCTCGTCCGTGAACGGGAAGCTGCCGTCCAGCGTCTCCGGATCCCATCCCACCTGCGCGCCATAAGCCGCCGCCGCGTAGGGAACGCTTCTGGCCGTATAGGTATTCGTGTACCCCGGGTAGAAGATCGCGTTAATGTTCGGAACGTCCGCCACGTCATTCGAGGGAAACGCACTGGGCCACTCTACCGGCATTGTTGTGGCGACTTTAAAGTAATCGGGCCTGCCGTAACCGTTAGCGGAGATCGCATTGGTATAGACGTAAACGACGGCATTGGAGGACACCGCGCCGTCGTCCTGCAGATAAATTGCATTGGTTGTCATCTGGCCGGTGGTAACATCCAGCGAGGGAACGCTGAATTGCACAATGTCTTCGTAGCCATTGGGATCCGGTGTTGGCGCGGGCAGCGCGTCATCGAAGTAAACATCAGAAGTGCGCGCAAACCTCACTTGATAGGAGATATTGGCATCCGCAAAATTAGTGTTCACAAAAACGACATTGTAGTAGAAATTGGTGAGGGCGCCGGGCTGTGGGTAGGTATAGATATAGATGGCAAATTCAGCCAGATCGCCCAAATTGACATTCGTGACTCCGTTCGAGATCACTATATCGCTGACCGGCAGGCTGAATCCATAGGTGAACGTGTCCAGGGTGCCTCGGACGCGGGAGAAGGTTATCGGCGTGCTCGGAAATGACGGTCCCGCTACATCCAGCGCCAGATTCCCATTGGTGAAGCCCCAGTATAGGTCGGAGAGGGACCCCGGCGCGATAAAGTATCTGAAGCTGACGGTGGCGCTGTTGGCGACGGACCCGAGAAACGCATCCTGAATGGCGGTAACGTCGGTCTGATCATTGCCCGTCAAGTCTCCCGCGATGAGCGTCCCGTACCGGTTGCTGAGCGTCTGGCCGCTCATCGTTAACCATCCATCGTTGCCCACCTCCATCGTTCCGCCGTTGATGATATTGGTGGCTGCGACCGATAACACCGACGGCTCGGCCAGTCCCGTGCTGGGTAAATAAACTATGGTCCCCGAATACGTCGGGAAAAGGGGCGCTGTAATGGTGTCAACCGCGTAGATGAAACCGTTGTTGACAAAAGTCTTTGCGCTATGCCGCGTCGTCGCGGTCGCGGTGTCGAATCGGAACCCGGGGTTCCCGTACATTATGCCACTGTCCGCGTTTGTATAGTATAGGGTGTCCCGCGTGGAAAACGGAAGAATGTTCTCCGTGAAAAGCGTGTAATCGTTTTCCTGTTCGTTAATGAAATCCATCACGCCGGAATTGACAAATGTCACCGCATCGACCACGGGCGGGTTGGTGAGAAAGATGCTGTTTTGATAAACCGCCTGCGGAGCCGCCGAAGCCGCCGCGCAAAGGCCGAGCACTGCAATTGCTGCTGGGAAATATCGCTTCATATCTGTTGTGTCATGGCGTCACTCCGACCCCGGCCCCGGTAGTCGCTGTATTGGTAATCACCGAAACTGGATTGAAGGGGCTGAGCAGGGTCTCAGCGCCGGCGCTGAGAACCTCCCCTTCGATTTCCTCCAAAGTGGTCCCGGTCGGGAACGCGACCGGCGGGTTGGTGGAGCCGTCAAAAGAACCCCAAACGAACCCCAATTCAACGCTGGTGTCAATGGAGTTATAGCCCGTTCCCTCATTGTAGAATATCGGCCCCGCATTGTTGAAAGTCACCACCAATTCGGGCGTGATGACGCTGGGAGTCACTATGTTCGCGTCCACCGGCAGGCCCGGGGAAGCTGCCGCTCCGTAAGTTATGAAGTTGGCCGTCGGACCGTTTCTGGCCACTGCAACCTCATACTCGTCCGGTCCCGGGAACACCATGTCGCCCGCCGTGAAAATAATGTCAGGCGCCGTAATAACGCGCGTCACCTTAAGCGTCTTCAACTGGCCATTGGTCACCCAGGGCAGTGTATAATGATATGTTATTGGCTTAAAAGTCGTGCCCAATTGGGAATCATAGGCTGTCTTCACAAACGTCACTTTTTCCACGCCCCCCAGCAACCCGGCGAACAGGGCCGCGCCGATAGTGCCGCCCGTGCCGGCCGCCGCATTGGTCGAAGGCGGAGAAGTCCAGTACGATGTGGACGTGCTGCTGACGGTTACATTCGCATCAACTCCCTCGTTGACATAGCGGTCTTCGCGGTAAAGGTAACTTAGCCCCCCCATATCGTCGCGGGTGATTCCCAAATAGTAGCCGCCCACTTGAAGCCCCTCGCGGGTCGCGACCGCGCTAAACGGAGCGGCCCCGCTGTTCGCGGCGTACTCCATCGCGTCGCTCACGGCGACGGCGGGACAGAGACCCGCAATTTGATAGCTATAGAGCGTGCCATTGACGTACGGGCTGACGTCGTAAGTGACCGGGTCAAAATTCCTTTGCAAAACCACGTAATCAAAGTCGCATGGGCTGGCCCCCGCCGTCGGCACCGCAACACGGTATCGCAGGTCGTAAGCGTGGGTTTCTCCAATCAATCCAAGATGCTCGATTAGCAGCCACATGACGGTCGATTTAAGGTCGAGCATTCTCAGCGCCTGGGCAGTATAGTTGATCTGTTGATTGCCCTGGGTCAGGAACTGGACCAGGTTGGCGCTGGACGCCGGCGGCAGGCCATTGAACACATTGAAGGCCGCATCGACGGCCGCCACGCCCTGTGCGCCAAAGTAGTTCAGAAAAGTCGTGTCATAAGCGTACGTGATAATCGGAGTGTTCTGCCGCGAGCCTTCTCCGATGTTTTTCGTTCCCCCCAACTCGACGTAATCCGCCCCGGCAAGGTCGCCGGGCCCCAGGACATCAAAGATCGAAGCTTCCGCAACGCCATAAAACGGCAGGTAGCGGATTCCGTAATCCAGGTCCTGCGTCTGCCAGGTTTCCGCCGGGCCCCAAATGGAAAATGCCGACGCATTCGACACCATCAGAGTGGTTAGCAGCGGGCCGATTAGTTTCTTCAATTGTCGCAACATAGAGCCAGATTCCAAATCGCTTTCAGCATTCATGGCGATGAATTCAATACGTAGGCCTGCCCATACAGATCAAAGCCGGTGGACCCGACGAAACTGGACCAAACAACCAGAAAGTGGTCCACGCCGTTCCACGCCACCGCGGGGTGGATTTGCTGGCTGATCCACGTCGTGTTGACTTGAAATTCGTTGCCAGAGACCTGGGTTCCGCCGGACAGGAAGCGGCCAAACACACCCTCTCGCGAACCATCCTGGTTCAAGCTCGTCCACACGACCAGGCTGCCCGACGGCCCCGCCGCAATTTTTGGCAGGTACTGATCGCCGTAAAGATAGGTGTTGACGCGGAAATCAGCGGCCTCGGGATTTCCCGCCGCGGAAAAGGGCCGGCCCCACACGTCCCAACCGTTGGTCAGGACCGTCAGATCCTTTTGTGCCCAGACTACCGTGAAACCTCCGTCGGCCAACGGGGCCAGTGCCGGGCTGGCGCACGGGTTGGCGCTCGAGTTGACGGCGATTTCGTCCGTCACGGCAACCCCGGCCGCGGTGAAGATGCGGGCATACACATCAACGCTGTTAAGATATCGTTCCTGCTCGGAAATCCAGGCGATGACGTAGTTGCCGTTGGCCAGGGCGGCGACAGCCGGACTGCGCTGGTTGTAGCTGGTGTATTGGTTGACCAGGAATTCCTTGGCGGTGGCCGGCGCGCCCGTGGATTTGTACTTCCGGGCATACACTCCCCATAAGCTTCCGTCCTGGCCGTAGCTTTGCCAGACGATGATCGCGCTGCCATCGGGCAACGCCGCCACGTCCGGGTCGGTTTGCTGGTCGGCCATGTAGGTGTTGACCCGGATGTCGCTGGTGTAAAAATTGCTGCCATAGCTGGTGCTGGTCTTCGTGGAGGTTCCCCTGGCCCACCGCGCGTAAATGTCAGGGGTGCCCGCGGCGCTGCTTTCCCAAACAAAGATGATGTTGCCGTTGGGCAGAAGCCGCACTTTGGGCTTGATCTGGCTGCCGGTGGCGATCTTGTTGACGCGAAAGATATTGGAAGCACCGAAGGCGGAATTCAACAGAGCGCCGCCCACGCCGGCGCCCGATTTGCCAACGACGTTGGCCTGCCAGGCAATGCAGCCCACGGAAGGGGAAACCGATATACTGGGCCAGACCTGGTCGCCCGGCAGGGCGCCAAGGATCGAAAACTCGCCCCCTTGCGGCACGACCGAATTCTGTCCCATCACTGCCACGGAGAAAGCCAGAACTCCGCCCAGGCGGAGACATTTTGGAACGCGAAACATAACGGACATAAGATTGATCTTTCTTAACAGAATAGCCGGTGTTTGTCCATGCAATGTTTGAGTGCCTGTGGTGTTCATTGGCGCTTTCCTGATGCGGCGGCGGCGCCCTCCTGTTCAAAGAAATCAAGCGATTTGGACCGGCTTTGATCCAGCTCAAAAAGGAGCGATTTAAAGCCCCAGCCGGCAAAGAGCTCGCGCAAGGCCTGCTCGTCACCGGGCTTCATGGCCAGATCCTCCAAAGACACCTCACAGCGCACCTCACAATTCAATCGCACCAACTTCTGATTGCGGCGCACCAATTGGGCTGCCGATTGCAAACTGCTCCGCAGGCGTTCGGGTCGAACTTCCTCCAAACGCCGATACAACTCGTCAATCGAGCCAAACTGGTGCAGTAAATCAGCAGCAGTTTTTGAGCCAACGCCCGGCACGCCGGGGATGTTGTCAACCGTGTCCCCAGTCAGGCTCAACCAGTCCACAATTTGCGTGGGTTCCACGCTGGCTTTGCGTCGCACTTCCTCGACGCCCCAAAGCGCTTCGGCCTTGTCGTGCGGATTGAGCAATCGCACCCGCGGCGAAACCAGTTGCATGAAGTCCTTGTCCGAGCTGGCAATGACGACTTCCCATCCCGCCACGGCAGCCTGGCCGCTGATGGCGGCAATGCAATCGTCGGCTTCGCACGACTCCTTGAGGCAAGAGCAAATACCGGCGGCCCGGAGATAGGAAACGATTCCGTCAAGCTGCGGACGCAGCTTGGCCGGCATCTCCGGCCTTTGTGCTTTGTAGCCAGGCAGCAATGTCATCCTTTCGGGGGCCAATCCGCCGTCCCAAACCACCACCGAATGCGTCGGTTTGACCCGCGCCAGCAACTTGGTCAACATCCGAATGAAGCCGTAAATCGCGTTGGTCGCCGCGCCGCTGGGGGAGGAAAGTGAGGCAATGGCAAAGAAGGCGCGATAGGCGTAGGCATGGCCATCGACGATGAGCAACCGTGCCGTCGCGGGCGATTCGTATGTCGGGCTGCATTGCATCACACAAATTCAAATTGAGCGCGGCCTTGGCCCCGCGTTATATAAACGTCTTTTATCCCCCAGCCGCCTCAGTGAGCCGGCACGGGCGCCTGGGCCGCCGAAGCCGGTTGCGGCGGAATCGAATTGCGCGCAAACGGCAGGTCCTCGTCCGTATGCACGCGGTTTCCCGCCGGATCAATAATGGTTGGGGTGACGAAAATCATCAGATTCTGTTTGGTGCTGTCGGTGGACTGGCTCTTAAAAAGACGTCCGACCAAGGGCAGATCGCCCAGGACAGGAACGCTGTCGCTGATCTTGGTGAGCGTTTCGGCGATCAATCCGCCCAGGACAACAGTCTGGCCGTCCCAAACGTTGCAACTGGTCACAACCTCGCGAACCCGGAAGTGGGGCAAAGGCAGTTGCGCGGTCAGCGGAACGCCCACCGTGCTTCCTGCGGCGGCTTGCGCTTCCGGCACAAATCCGCCGGGGGAATCGTACTGCAGAAACTCCGTATAGGTCGGGATAAGCGCCATCTGGATCGAATAGCCATCAGCGGAGACGGTGGGGATGACATCCAGCACCGGGCCGAAGGAAAGAAACGTGGTCGTATAGGTAATGGATGGCACGGCTACGCCGGTGCCCCCCGTCAGGCCTCCCGTGGCGCTGCCAGTGGTGGTGATGCCGGTGCCGGTCACTATTTCCTGCAGGTCCTGGGCCGCAAAGTGCGCCTGGCGTCCACTGAGGGTGACGACTCGCGGGGCCGCCAACAGGTCCGACCCGGTGCGTTGTTGCAGCGCGTTGATGGCGACCCGGAATTGAGGATCCGTCATAATGCCGGTGATGGTGCCGACTGTTGGGATCGGAGCCGTGTTGTTTAGCGGACCGTAGGTGTTGCGCAAACCGGAGGTCAAATTGTTGTCAGTGGCCTGGGGAGCAATGGACGTAGAGGACGTGTAGGTCGTGGTGCCGTTGGCCGCAGTCGTCGGCACCCCTGGCCCCGGGAAAATCCCGCTCGGATTGGCGGTGGTCGATGGGCCTTGATAGGATGGAGCGGTGCCGCCCTGGGCGCCGATGGCGCCTTTATTGAGCAGCGTGTTCCCCAGGTACCAATTGAATCCCAAGGCGCGGCTGTCCTCCTGGGTCATTTCGGCAAACTTCGCTTCGATGCTGACTTGCGGGGGGGCCTGATTGAGCGTTTCTATCGCTTGCGCAATGATTTCCAAATCCTGTGCCGTGGCCCGTACGAGCAACAATCCGCTCCGGTCGTTGAAAAACACACTCTTGCCAGGCTCGTTCAACGTAACGCCAGCGGCCAGAAAATAGTTCCTCACCATCGTATGCAGATCGCTGGTTGTGTTGGTGCGGGTGACGAATCGCAGACCGACCTGGCCGCCCCCGGCGTTCTGAACTCCCGCACCGGTGCCGCTGGTGTCCACAGGCGCAACAATGACCTCCGGAATGCTGGCACCCAAGCTGGTGCCGTTGGCGCTGCTGCCGCCGCCGCCGCCGCCTCCTCCGCCGCCTCCTCCTCCTCCGCCACCACCACCGGAGCCACCCGCTTGTTGGGTGCCGAAGTTGAGGGTTTGGGCTGCGACGTTTTGAAGACCTTGCACAAAGGTGTTCGGATCGACCTTAAATACTTTCGAATAGAGCGTCGCCTGATCCGCGGACTTGGGTGAGAAGACCACAGCATAGTCCTCAATCGTGTACTTGATGGCAATGTCCGACACTTTGGTGACGGCATCCAACACGTCCACAAAACGAAGATTCGACATCGCGGGCTTGATCGTGATCGTCGCCTGAGTGATATCCACCGTCTGCGGCGAACCCACGCCTCCGATGGCCCCGGCAGCCGCTCCGCCTGTCGTATCCAAGGGCGAAAGGATTCCGCTCGGAGCGTCCGCATGGGGATTGATCATGAAGTTAATCCCAACTCCGTCGGGGTCGCGCTTCTGGGATTCCTTTCTGAGCAGGTCCAGCACGTCGGAAAGGCGCAGGTTATCGAAACTGACGTCGTTCCAGTGAAAACGATCCAGCTTGGAAAGAATCTCCTGGCGGCCTTTGCTGCTGTAAACCAGGTTGGTCACCGCCATCGGGTTGGGTTTGGGCAGTTCGTCGCGCGTGGCGGAGGGTATCCAGGCGTTCTCGACATCCACCAATGCGCTCTTGTCAACGGCTTCCCGTTTGCGCGCGCGGTCCGCAAACCGGGCTTCCTTGATCAAATCCAGATAATACGGGGCGGTGCGATTGGTGGGATCGTCCTTCATCACCTGGTTCAGGATTGTCTCCGCGTCGTCGTACTTGCCCATTTCGTAAAAGAGTTTGGCGTTTTGCACGCGGGTGGCGATGTCTATTTTCTCCTTTTGGAAGGCCGGTACTTTCGCCAGGGTGTCCGCACTGGGCACATTGCCCAACTGTTCCGCGGCGCGCTTCTGAATTTCGGCCCGGAAGCGGCGAAGCGACTCGTTGTTGGGGTCCACTTTGAGCGCCGCGTCAATTTGCGTGGCGGCCTCGGTGGTGTTGCCCACGGCCATGGCCTGGCGCGCGAGCTTCTCCCGCACCGTATCCAAACCCACGACGGCCGCGGTTTTCTCCACATCGACAACCGGGTTGCCGACCTGCGTGTCAGGAATGATGGCGACGGCTTCCTGGTACAGCCGGGCGGCCTCGGTCAATTGATTGCGGTTCTGGGCGGCGCGGGCCTCGTCAAGTTTTCGGTGCAAGCGAATGGTGGCCTCCTGCCGCCGCACGGCTTCCTCTTCGGCAATTTGCACAGCGCTCCCCGTGGGCGCGGGCTGGGCATGTGATGAGATGGCGAGAAAAAAGGCCAACCCCAGGCTGATTTTAGCTGCTGATGTCATGGCGTCATTCTATTAACAAACATTCTTCCGATCAAGGGGTTCGATTCCACTTGATCTCTGTCACCTTGGTTCTTGCGGACTCAACTCTAACCGCATTGCTGGTGATTTCAACAATTTTATACATCTCCCGATCCAGCGTGATTGTGTCACCAACATGCTGCTGGAGAAGATTCTTCCGCTCCGGGTCGTACCTCATGTCGGCAATATGACTGTCCACTCGTTCGTACGGCTTGTCTTTGGTCACGGCGACGGTGTCGCCGGTGGCCGTGATCTCCAACTCCAGTTCGGCTGGGTCGTCAGGAGCACCTTTAATGCCGCGGATGATGTAAAGGCCCGATTTTGGCTTCTCGTTGACCTTGATGGACTCAAATTTCTTGCGGGGCGGGCGGTTGGTGTCGCAGTGCTCCTGGATGGACATGACGTAAACGCCCGAGCCGCCACCGCTGGCGTGATCGTAGGCGATTATCGTGTAGAGCTCCGTGATGCTGGTAACACTCAGCGCATCCGGCCCGGTCTTAAGTATCTTGAGCAGAGTGCCGTTGGGGTCCCGCTTCCATAAGACGGGATTGAACAAATTGTGCGCGCCCGACAAAATAATGGGCGGCGGATTGGTCAGTTGGGCCAGGGCCACCTCATCGGTGGACAGGTCCATGGGCACCACCGGGGCGAACTTGCTCGGGGGCGGAGGCGGAGGTAGAATCTTCTCTCGAACCCCTTGCAGAGCCAAGTGCATCCACACAGCAGCCGCCGCCAAGCCAAGCAACACCACGCACAGCACAATCTTTTCGTAATGTTTTTTGAGAAATTCCATCAATGGCCCGCCGATTTGAGTTTTACCACGTCCACCACCAGGGTGACGAATAATGGGTTTTCAGATAGAATGGTGACCGGTCCCGTTGGCACCGGCGCCGCTTCCTGGGTTGGCTGCTGGTATTGACGCCGCGGATACTCGATGTCGCCTGGACCGCGTCGTCCACGCCGCGGACCTTCGTCCTGGTAAGGGTTGGGCTGGAAGACCGGAGGCACATAGACCGGGGCCGCCGGCGCCGCCGGAGCAGGCGGTGGCACTATGACCTGCGGCAGCGGCGCTCGGGAGATGGTGACATCGATCGTTTTGACAATGAAGCAATTGCTGGCCCCGGCAAATCCCGCCAAAACCGAGGCGATTTCGGTGCTGAAACTCCGGAACATGACGCGGTAGGGCGTGGTCACCCCCACCTGATTTGACACGCTGCCGGCTTGGAGAATATCCGGTCCATAGTTGTCGTCCTGGGACACTGGGGGTCGCTGGATCCCTTCCAAATAATTGATTTTGGACGCGTAGAGGATGTGCAGGATCGCCTTTATCTCCTCCAATTCCGTCATCCACGGGGCGATGCACTCCGGTGGGTAACTCAGTTGCTCCTTTTGGTTCTGGAAACCGAAGTCGTAACTATCGGGCAACAGGACGCCGGCGTTGGTCGCCTCCAGGCCAAACTGGCGGATGCTATGCACCAGAAATTCATTGAACCCGCGCGCGTCCTCTTTCGGCGGCGTCGGGAACGGGGAGAACGATTTGCGAAAATCGCCCAGGAACCGGGTCACGCGCTCCTGGTCCGCCTTGGCGGCCTGGAGGTTTTCTTTGTTCGGATAGGGCTTGGCCTGCTGCAAGCGTTCCAGGTTGGACAACGTGGAGGCATAGTCATCGCTGATCGATTTATCGGCGGCCACGGCTGTATAGAGCAGGAAGCCGCAATATCCCGTCACGATCAGGCCGGCGGCGACGGTGATAACAAAGAAAAGGTTGCGCTTCAGCCAGGCCATAATCCTAGAGCTTGAACGGCTCCTTCAGCTTGACGCTCATCTCAAAGCTGAATGTGTTTGTGTCGCTGTCCTTCATGATGTGATCCAATTTCACAGGCGCTGTAAAACAGGGACTGTTGGTCAAGTATTGCTGCACCAGGTAGGCCAGATCGTTATTGGCCGTCGGGGAGATGTTCTCCCGGTTGACCCCGCGGCAAAGAACGTTGATGGTTTCGATTTGGACGGTGACGCCGGGCGCGACGGGCATGCCCAAGGGCGCTCCCGGGGCTACCCGATCCCTCGCCGTTCGCCGTTCGCCAGTCGTATCGCCACCAGGGCGCCTTCTGGACCTGCCTTCCGGGTTGCCAGACGCTTCGGTGCCACCCGCAAAAGGACTGCCTCCTGGCAATTCGGGATTCCAGTTCTCCACCCAAACACCCACATCAGTATTGGTGCCTCCATTCTCGGGAGTCGAAAGATTGGCCTTCTCCGCTGCCTCGGCTTGCATTAAAGCCTTGCGCATTTCCGTCAACACCCGAATCCAATAAAACCGGCTGTCCGCCAGCGCCTTCATTTGATCGGCCGATTTCTTAAGGGTGTCGCGGTCGCTGGTCGCCGCCTGCAATTGCTGGTTCTTTTGCGTCAGGTCGGCCAGAGGCGCTTTGACTTCCTCCAACCTCCGGCGCCAGACCTCGCCGATGCGCGCTTCGGCCACGTAGATGGCAAAAACGACACCGGCCAGACTGAAGACCGAGGCTATCAAGTAGGGCTTTTTGTGGCCAAATTCCTGGCGCTGAATCGAGCTCTTGGGCATCAGGTTCAACTCGACCGGGCAGTGCGCCAGGTCCCGCAAACCCAGCCCGACGACTTCGCCGTACGAATGCGCGTATTTGGACAGTTCCTCCAAATCCAGGCTCGGATCAATCTCGATATTTCGGAAGGGGTTGAAGTACTCGACGGGAACATTCAGTTTCTCAGCGAAAAACTGGGCCGTGTAGGGCATGATGGACGCACCGCCGGACAGAAACAAACGTTGCGGGGCCGAACCGCCCTGCTGGCCCCGAAAGAACTGAATGGTCTGATTGACTTGAATGTGCAGGCGCGTCATCACCTGCCGGGCGATCTTTGCAATGGCGGCCGCCTGCGGATCCTCCGGTTCCTCATAAGCGCCCCCCAGGCTGACGGACCCCTTTTCCAGCTTGACAGCCTCCGCCTCGGCGAATTTCAGTTTCGCTTCATTGGCGAAATCCTGCGAGATGGAATTGGCGCCAATGTTGATGCTGCGCGAATAGACCTTGCCCTTTTCAAAGAAAAGAAGGTTGCTGGTCTTGGCCCCGATGTCCAACAGCATCGTGCATCCCTCCAAATCGCCATAGTTGTAGCGAAAGGCGTTGCACAGCGCCGCGGGGGAGACGTCCACCAGCATCAAGCGCAATCCCGCCGCCTCCGCCACGCGAAACAATCCCTCCACAATCTCCGATTTGACCGCCACCAGGAGGACCTCCAATTCGTTGGTCGCCGAGGTGCCCAGGATTTGATAATCCCACACCACTTCATCCAGCGGAAAAGGCACGTTTTGCTGCGCCTCATAACGGATAATCTGCGTCACCTTGGAGGTGTCCACCGGCGGCAACTTCACAAATTTGGAGAAAACGTGAAACCCCGGGGCGCACGCGTTGACGTGCCGGGCGCTGTAAGCCTTCTCGCTCAGCAATTCCTGCAGGGCCTTCTGCATCGCCGCTTCCCTCGTGGACTCCTGGGAACCCGCAATGCCCAGCGCTTTGATTCCGTATTGCTTGAGCCGCAGGGCGCCGGCCTCGTTTTGTTCAAACTCGGCCAGCTTCAAACTTCCCGCTCCAAAATCGACCGCGAGGAATGATTTCGAATTTAACATTGATTTCGCCGAAGCAGCGCGCCATCGAGACGCTTCATTTTATGTGACAAGCCAATAATCATTTAAGAAGCGCGTCCTATACTGTAATTTCAGCAATCGGTCAATCACTTTGAGTCAGAAAACTTCTCGTGAGCTAGGCACATGCCAGCGTTGGGCCCGCGCCACTGCAAGCGCAGTGCCACAGCGCAATTCTTATTTGGCAGGGCGTGCTGTCGTTCCGCCAGTCATCCGGACGCACCAAATTCACGCATTATGCGTGCAATTCCCGCGCCGGCTGTCAAATTCTTGCCCGGAAATACGCTATCGTCTTGACCAGTCCCTTGGCCAGCGGAATCTGCGGCGCCCATCCCAACAAAGCCTTGGCCCGGCTGATGTCGGGCTGGCGCTGGCGCGGATCGTCCTGCGGCAGCGGCTTGTAAACAATTTTCGAGCGCGACCCCGTGGCCGCCAGGATGGCGCGGGCAAATTCCAGCATCGTCATTTCAACCGGGTTGCCGATATTGACCGGCTCGGTGGTGTCGCTCATCATCAGCCGGTAAATCCCGTCAATCAAATCCGAGCAATAACAAAAGCTGCGCGTCTGCCTGCCATCACCGAAAACCGTCAGCGCCTGGTGGCGCAAGGCCTGGCCGATTAAGGTTGGCACCACCCGCCCGTCGTTCAAGCGCATGCGCGGCCCATAGGTGTTGAAGATGCGCACGATCCGCGTGTGGATTCCGTGCTGGCGGTGATACGCCATGGTCAGCGCCTCGGCAAACCGTTTCGATTCGTCGTAACAGCCCCGCGGCCCGATCGTGTTGACGTTCCCCCAATAGTCCTCCCGTTGCGGGTGGACCAGCGGGTCGCCATATATCTCCGAGGTTGATGCCAACAAAAACCGCGCCCCCTTCTGCATCGCCAGCCCAAGTGCCTTGTGCGTCCCCAGCGACCCCACTTTGAGCGTTTGGATCGGCAACTCCAGGTAATCGATCGGGCTGGCCGGCGACGCCAGATGCCAGACATAATCGACCGGCACGTCCAGAAAGAGGAATTCGGTCACGTCCTGCTCGATAAACTTGAACTGCCGGTTGCCCGCAAGGTGGGCGATGTTTTCGACCGACCCGGTCACAAAATTGTCGATCGCCACCACGGTGTGCCCGCGCGCCAGCAAATAGTCCGCCAGGTGCGACCCCAGAAACCCCGCCCCGCCCGTCACTACGGAAACCGGCCGGGTTTTGTCTGCTTTCGTCTTTGTTCTCACAGCTTTATGCGCTTATCGGGCGCCCTTGCCCAGCAAAACCACCCAGATGGTGCGCCAAAGAATCTTGCAGTCCAGCCACAAGGACCAATTATCGATGTATTCCAGGTCCATCCTCACCCATTCCTTGAAATCCTTCACGTCGTTGCGCCCCGATACTTGCCAGGTGCAGGTCAAGCCCGGTCGCACGCTCAAGCGCCGGCGATGAGCCAGGTCGTCGAACCGTTTGACTTCATTGACCGGCAGAGGCCGGGGGCCGACCAGGCTCATCTCAAACCGCAGGACGTTAATCAACTGTGGAAACTCGTCGATGCTGAATTTGCGCAGGATTTTGCCCACTGGCGTGACGCGCGGATCATTGGTGACTTTGAACACCGGCCCCGACATCTCGTTCAATTGGGCCAGTTCCTGTTGCAATTGCTCCGCGTCGGTGACCATCGAACGAAACTTGTACATGACAAACGGCTTTCCGTTCAACCCCGCCCGCTGCTGCCGGAAAAAGACCGGTCCCGGCGATGTCACCTTGATGGCGACGGCCGCCGCGACCATGAAGGGGGAAGAAAGCGCGAGCAACACCAGCCCTCCCACCAAGTCGATGATCTGTTTGATCAGGCGCGGCCAGAGCGTTTTGGGCCCGCTTTGAAAGACCAGCACCGGCCTGCCGTAAAGCTCGTCCATCCGCGTCCGCGATATTCGGGTCGTGAAGAAATCCGCCAGCAGCCAGACTTCTATCCCTTCCAATTCGCAGGCCTGAATGGCCTTGCGCACCTGTCCAAAAAAGGTGTGCTGCGCGGCAATGACGACCGCGTTGACCGAATGCTCGTGAATGACCGAAACCAATTCCTCAATGGTCGTCTTGTCCAGGTCGAATTCCCCCACGATCTCCAGCTCCGCCGGCTCCTGGCCGATTTCCGCCCGCACCCACCGCGTGTCCTCTCCCGCGGTAATCAACACAATGCGGCTCCGGAATTGCGCCTGCCCAAGCTTGGTTCTGTAGGCCAGGCGCACCAGTTCCTCCTTCACAAACATCAAACCAAAACTGCATATCCCAAAGAGCACGAACACACTGCGCGCTCCCTCCCGCTTCAACATAAACTGGATCAGTACCAACCCAACGGCGCAAATCAGGCAGGCCTTGCCCAACTGCCAGGCCATCTCCCGGACCGGCGCAAAAACGGGCCGCTCATAAAAACCCTGCCACTCCAGAACCAACGGCGTCATCGGAATCACCACCAGGAACAGCCAGAAGTAGTCCGGCACAAAGGGCGCAATCGCATCCGGGTGGCGCAGCCACAGCACCGGCAACCCGCGCCAATGATACCGAATCAGGTGCCCCAGCCACAATCCCAGCGCGAACACGCCGCCATCAATGAATTGATAGACCTGGACACGGAATTGGCGGTCACGATGCAACATGTTGGTTCAGATCTAAACTGTCGTTCTGCAATTTTGCGCCAATCAACTGACGGCGCGCCGCTTCATTGTCGCGTCGCCACCGGGGAGAGCTTCCCGGCTGGCACGACCTGAAACGACGGCACGGACGCCTGAATAAATCGTTTAAGGCGCTCAAATGTGACCTCCTCCTGCCCAGGAAGGCAAGTCGCAAAACAGGCGATGTACGCCCACCGCTCCAGTTGCCTCTTCTCCACCATCGTCTTTACCACCGACCATGACCGCGCGTGTTGCTGGTCGGTGATCTTGTCCGCCGATACCAGCCAATACACATAGATCGCCCGAATCGTCATGGGGTGCCTTTCCTTGTCCTGCACCAGCATTAAGCCCGTTAATTCGATCGCCGGCAAATTGTAATGGCACGGCTCAGTCATTGGAATCGAGACACGACGGCTCTGATCGATCATCCACCCCTGGCCCGTCAGACAAACTTCCGGCCGGTGAATGCTTTCGTGGTGCGAACCCATCAGCACCACGGTGATGGTCGGCTCAAAATCATCCGACACCCGATAGGAGCGCCGGCCAAACGTGGTGTCCTTGGGCAACATGTCCAGTTCCACCTCCGTTATCGGCTGCCGTCTGGCCTTTGCTCCCAGCACCGTTTCGGGCAATATCACGCTCTGCTGGCCGGCTACCCTTCCCTGATCGTCATATATAGGATCCGGCCCCACCAGCACCCCCGGCGGCCCCAGTCGCAGCGTGTGCCGAACCTGCCACAAGTACCCCGCTGTCGCGCTCATCATTCCCAGCGCCAGCGCGAAGAGAATCCACTTCTTCGATTTCATGGCTTCACGGGCTGCGGTTTGTCCTTGAGCCAATGCGCCACGATTAACAGGCTCACGATGGCCACCGAATACGTGACAACCCAAAACCAACCATGCACCCATTTCCCGGACTCCTGGCCATAAGCCTGCGACACCAACACGACCACCACCAATCGCAGCACGTTGCAGACAATCACCAGCGGAACCGTCAGCGCCACCATCACGCACCGCTTCCAAGCCGGCTTGAAGGTCAAAAACGAGAAAATGGTGGTCACGGCCAGCAACGCGGTGAAACTGCGGATGCCGCTGCATGCCGCCGCAACGTCGTAACTGAATTTGCCGGTTGGATCATACAGTGCCGTCCCTTGATGCATCAGCGGAATGCTCAGCCAATCTCGGCAAATCAGCGCCGCCAGGTTCGTTGTCACTAGCCGCAATGGGAGCGTCCAGGGGTCCAGCACGGGCCCCAGCGGCATCGCAAAGGCAAATAGTGCAAACGGAAACAAACTCACCCTCATCGTCCGCCATCCCCACGTCAACCCAACAAAACTGTAAAGGCCCAAAACCAGCGCCGCCATCGAAATCCGCGGTTGCTGGGAGAAAAAACCCAGGATATGCACCACCGAGGCCAGTGCTACCAATACCAACGCCGGCCACCAGGCCGCCGAAACTGCCGCCGCAAACTCCTTGCGCCTGATCCACAGCAGAATAACCACCACCAAGGGGATCAATTCTCCTTGGCTCGAATCCATCACCGGGTCATTCCACCCCGCGTACATCCAGCAGAACAAAGACGGGCTTGTAGTCCCAAAGTTGCCAAAACTAATTCCGAAAAAATGAAACAACAGGCACCATCCCGCCAGCAACCCGACATAAAGCCCCTTGTCCGGCAGCTTCACCCAATAAGCCCGAAGCTCCTCAAGAAACGAAGGCCCCGCCTCGCTGCCCGACGGCGCATCCCCCATTTTTTCAACAACATCCATTTGAGTCCCAGTCTATACCGTCGGTACCAGCGCGCGCAATCCATTCCGCCGGCCCCCTTTGGTTCCTTTTGAGTTTTTGAGCATCGCGCGGCGGCGGCCGCCAACGTATGCTTGGTGGAATGATAATCTCGGTCATCGTGCCGGCGTTCAATGAGGAAAAACTCATCGGCGCCACTTTACGCTCCATTCAGGAGGCGGCCGCCAGTTTCTCCCGGCGCGGCTGGGAGACCGAAATCATTGTCTGCGACAATAACTCCTCCGACACCACGGCCGAACTGGCCGAAAGGGCAGGGGCGCGGGTCGTCTTTGAGCCAGTCAATCAAATCGCCCGCGCCCGCAATACCGGCGCGGCGGCCGCCGCCGGCGATTGGTTGATCTTTGTCGATGCCGATTCGCGGCCGACGCCGGAGCTTTTCGATGACGTGGCGGGCCAAATCCAATCCGGCCGATGTCTGGGCGGCGGCTGCACAGTGCGGATGGATGAACGCCACTTTGTGGGCGATGGCGGAACCGGGTTGTGGAATCTTATTAGCCGCACGGTGAAATGGGCCGCCGGCTCGTTTGTTTTTTGCCACGCCGCCGCGTTTCGACAGGTGGGCGGATTCAACCAGGAACTCTTCGCGTCCGAGGAGATTGACCTGAGCAGGCGGCTCAAAAAAGTGGCCAAAGCCACCGGCCGCAGATTTGTCATCCTGCACCGCCATCCGCTGCTGACTTCGGCGCGCAAGATGCGGCTCTATTCGCGCTGGGATTGGGCGCGGTTTCTGGCCAAAGCCATTTTCAAGCCGCGCGCCACCATCACCAATCGGCAGGAGTGCGGCCCGTGGTACGACGGGCGGCGCTGATCTCCAGCCCATTCACGCCAGTTCCTTGGTTTTGGGCTGCTCGATCAATTCGATCTCGTACCCCTCCGGCGCGTCGATGAAGGCAAAGCCGCCGCCGCCGGGCCGGGCGGTTGGCCCGTCGGAATACCGGATTCCCAGCGAGGCCAGGTGTTTGCCGAATTCCTCAAGGCTCTCAACCTCAAAGCCGAGGTGGGTGAGGTCGGGCTGGACTTGTACCGGGCCGCTGGCGGGATAGGAGCAAATCTCGATCAGTTCTTCGCTCTCCGGCGCCTTCAGAAAAGCCAGTTCCGAACCTCGCGGCGACTTGTGCCGGCGCAACTCCTCCAACCCCAGCACCTCCTTGTAGAATCTGACCGTCCGTTCCAAATCGTTGACGCGATAGCGTGTGTGATTGAGTTTCGTGACATTCATCGGCAAATCATAACCGGCCCCGACTCAAACGCAACCCTCCGCGCCCGCTTGCGCCGGAAGGGATTTTCGGATATTTGAGTTTCATGCGAAAGGTTTTCGGGCTGCTGCTCGCCGCCGTTTTGTGGACAACCAACACCGCGCTTGGACAAGTGGATCCGGTGAAACGGGAACTGGTGCAGGTTGGGTTCACCCAGGCGCTGGAGGGGGCCTCGCCGGTCGCCGCCTACGGGTTTTATTACGTCAATGAGCCGGATTTCTTCCACACCAACGTCACCTTCCGCCTGGCCGCCGCGCCCGTTTATCTGGATTCAGAGGTGGGGTTTGTTGGATTGCTGGGGCCGCACACCGACTTGGGCATCGGCCTGGCCGGCGGGGGATTCGCGGACAACTACTACGAATTTCACAAGGGGACTTATCTCCCCTCCGAGTCGTTCACCGGCAACAGCCTGGAAGGTTCGGCCTCCATTTATCATCTCTTCAATCCCGGCCAGCTCATCCCCTTGTCCGGCATCCTCCGCATCCGGGACCATTTCTCGGCCTACGAAGGCAATGATGAACTGGCCCGCGGCTTTGTCCTGCCGCATGACCATTGGACCTTGGATTGGCGGGCGGGCCTCCGATTTGGGGGACGCGAGCCGCTGCTGCATCCGGACCTCGCCATGGAACTCTCCGCCTGGTACGACGGACAGTATCGGACCAGCTCGGGCCAATATGGATTGGACGACGACCGGGTGCTGGAGCAGACATCCCAGTTGATGTGGGCGCGGGCGTTGCTGGTTTACACGCTGCCCAAATCAAAACAGAGTTTCGACCTCAGCGTGACCGGGGGCGGCAGCGTTCACGCCGATCGGTTCAGCGCCTATCGCCTTGGGGGGACGCTCCCGCTGGCGTCGGAATTCCCGCTGGCCATACCGGGATACTTCTACCAGGAATTGAGCGCGCGTGATTTTGTGGTGTTTAACGGCCAATACACTGTGCCCCTCAACGCCGCCAAAACATGGGACCTCTACGGCCTGGGCTCGGTTGCGACGATGGATTATTTGCCCGGACTGGAGCAACCGGGCCACTTCAATTCCGGCGTTGGCCTGGGCGCCGGCTACAATTCCCATTCCGGTGTCTGGCAGATAATGGCCACCTACGGTTACGGCTTCGAGGCCATTCGCGACGACGGCCGCCGGGGGCAGGACGTCGGGATTTTTTGCCAGATCAATTTGGGAGCGCGCCACCCGGCTGGTGCAAGCGGATTGGACCGCTTCATTCAGTATTTCCCGAGCCACTTCTGACCTTGGCCGCGGGCGGCATCGCGGGCGCGTTCGTCGCCGCCTCGGCGATGGCTTCGGCGAGGTTGCGGGTGACGCGCTTCTTCAATGTCAAATACATGTCATTGGTCACCATGCTTAAATCCTGCCGGGCCGCGTCGAACTGGCCCAGTTTGAGATTGAACCGTGCCAGGTGAATGTAAACCCCTTCCCGCTCAACCTCGCTGTGCGCGACCTTTAGCGCCTCCGTCCACGCTTCCAATCCTTCTTTCCAGCGTGGCGGTTTGATGCCGTAATACGATTCCGCGTAATCGGTGAACAACACAAAATCATCCGGCGCCAGCTCGATGGCCTTGCGATACAATCCCAGGGACTTGTCAAAAACCTCGTTCTCGCTCAGATGGTAATAGTTGCTCGCGTCCACCCGGAACAAATAGACCGTGGTGGCCAGGTTTTGGTAATACACCGCTTGGTTGGGATCCAGTTCAATGGCTTTGTCGTAATACTCAAAGGCCTTCAATATCGGTCCGTGGTGGCCGTAAATGTTCGCCAGGTTGTTCCACGGCGCGGGGTTGGTCGGCGCCAACTGGCGGGCGGCCTCCCATTGCGCGATGGCCCCGTCTTCATCTTTGGTGTCGTTGAGAAAACTCCCATACGCCAGGTGCGCGTTGACGTGTTTGGGATGCCGTTGCACGAAATCCTCATACTCCCGCCGGACACGATCCAGCCGCTGCTCGATTCGCAGGTGGAGCGTCAACCGCCGGTCATCTCCTCCCGCCTTGGCGAAGGCCTCCGCATTTTCAGTCCAATTCAGGACGTCCTTCTCCGCGGCGTCATCGTCGAGCAGGATTTTGTAATACTCGCTCTCGACCGGATCGTTCGTATTGACGATCGGGACGGACACACCGGTTTTCTCCGCCACAAGATTGCTCACGGCCAACCTCCCTGACCACGCCCCAATAAACATCCAAGCGCTTGGCCAGATACAGCCGCACGGCCTTGAGCAGCACCCTCGATTCAAGTTTCTGCCCGGCGGTGACGATTTCCTTGAGCGTCGCGTTGGAGGGGATCGGCACGCTGGCTTGCGCGATGATCGGCCCCTCATCCAGGCGCATGCTCACAAAATGCGAGGTCACTCCGATGATCTTCACCCCGTACTCATAAGCCTGCCGGTAAGCTTGCGGGCCGGGAAAACTCGGCAGCAGGGAAGGGTGAATGTTGATAATCTTGTTCTTGTACCGCCACACGAAATTCGGCGAGAGAATTTTCATGAATCGCGCCAGCACCACAAAATCCGCCTCGTACCGCTCCAGCAAGTCCAACGCCCTTTTCTCCGCCGCCGCCCGGTCCTGCCACGGGATATGCTCAAAGGGCAGTTTGAACTGCCCCGCCAGCGGCGCCAGGTCCGGCCGGTTCGATATCAGGGCCGCCGTGTCGGCCGGCAACCGGCCCGACTTCCAGGCCTGCAACAACGCTCGCGCGCAATGCGCCTCGGCCGTCACCATGATCGCCATGCGCTGGCGGCGCCGCGGGTCCGTCCAGCGCACCTTGATTTCCATGTCCAACTCCCGCGCCAGCAGGGCCAGGCCGGAACCGAGCGCCGTTTTATTGACTGCCTCGCGCGGCCAGGAAGCCTGCAGCGTCATGCTGAACTGTCCCCGTGTGACCTGCTCCTCCAGCGCCTCGATATTGGCGTGCTGTTCGAACAAAAAATTGGTGATGCGCGCGACGACTCCCGTTTTGTCGCGCCCAATCACCGTCACAATGGCAAATTCTTTCATCTTTGGCCGGTTCGCCCGCCAACATTGTCTGATTTTACCCCCTTTGACAACAATGCTTCCGGAATGGCGGCCATATCCTTCTTTGCCGTCCCTTCCTCATTCCCATTCCTAATCTTAATTAAGAATCTAACCTTAATCATCAGTATGCGAAACACTGGCTCTGCGCCTCCACCCCTCGGCCCGCCGGACTTGATATTTTCCGCCGCCCCGCTCTTAATGCGGCGTGGCAACGAACCGGCTGGAGCGCAGTCTCAAGGCGACCTTCCTCGGAATGGGCGTCAACGCCGCCCTCACTGCCTCCAAATTCGCGGCCGGCATCCTGGGCCGTTCCCACGCCCTCATCGCCGACGCCGTCGAATCCACCGCCGACATTTTCAGTTCCATCATCGTCTGGCGCGGAATCGCCGTGGCGGCCGAACCCGCGGACCGGGAACATCCCTACGGGCACGGCAAGGCCGAGCCGCTGGCCGCGGCATCGGTCGCCATCATGCAATTGCTGGCCGCGCTGGGCATCATCCTCAAATCCGCCCAGGACTTGGCGCAACCCCGCGACCGCCCGCGCGCCTTCACGCTCTTTGTCCTGATCGCGGTGGTGATCGTCAAGGAGCTGCTCTATCGCTTTGTCTCCCGCGAAGCCGACTCGGTGGAGAGTCTGGTCGTTTATGCCGATGCCTGGCATCATCGCAGCGACGCCATCACCTCGCTGGCCGCCGCCATCGGCATTAGCGTCGCCTTGGTGGGCGGGCCGGGCTTGGCGTTTGCCGATGACGCCGCGGCCATTATCGCCGGATTGATCATCGCCTTTAACGGCTGGCAGTCGCTCCGCCCGGCGTTGAGTGAGTTGATGGATGCCGCCCCCAGCGCCGCCGTGATTTCTCAAATCCGCTCAGCCGCCGGCGGCGTGGCGGGCGTCCGCGCGGTGGAGAAGTGCATCGTGCGCAAGGCGGGCTTTCAGTACTTCGTCGATATGCACGTCGAAGTGGACCCCGCGATGACCGTGCGCCAAGCGCATCAAATCGCCCATCAAGTCAAAGACCGCGTGCGCGAAAGCCTCCCGACCGTCCACGATGTTTTGGTCCACATCGAACCGAACGGCCCGTAGCCGCGCGGTGCGTCTCATTTTGCGTTTTGCTTTATCGCGAGAACCTTCCGGGCCTCTTCAGGTATTTCGATGGCGACCTTCCCATAGCTATACCTGCTTGTGGCCTTGATGGATTGTTCGACCTGTTGCTCTTTTCCGCCGGGAAGAGGCAACATCACCAGCGTCTTGGATATCTGAACCGCTTGCAGGCGGCGGTAGTCGGATTTGCTTATCCAGTGTTTTGAAGAATATTCCAAAACTTTTATGGCGGGCTGCCCGGCCGGACTGCCGGAGAAATACTTCGCCATTCCCTTGGTCATCCGGGCTTGCGCGAGAGCAACTCCGCTGTTCTTGTCCGTCTCAATGACATAGGCTTCCTGGCCGTCCAACAATACCGTGCCTGCCAATTTCCAGACGATACCGCTTTCCTTGGTTTCGGGAGTTTCAGTCTCGCACACAAACAAATTCCCCATGTCTTTGGCCAGATTCTCATAAGGCCCGCGCGGGATTTCCCACGGCCCGGAGCCGAGTTTCATGGCGGCCTTCTCCCCTTGTTTCAACATAACAAACGGCTGATCCTGAATCGTGGCCGTTTGACGAGCCAGGTGTTTGGACATGTCGATTTCGACTGTCACAACATTTGTTTGCGGTTGTTGTTCCATCCGGCTCTCGCCGACGATGAACACAGCGGATTGTTCGCTGGTGTCAATACGCCGGATCGCAGGCGCGGCTGCAACGTAACCGCGGGCTTTGTCCAGCAATTCGCGGGGGGATGGTTGCGCCTGGCCTTGCATCGAAAACAGAATCAGCCAGGCCGCGGACGCGGCGCCAAAGAAGTTTTTCATATAGAGGTGCTCCAGGATTTCGGAAATTCAGTTGACTGGGGGGCATTGCTTCCGCTTTTGGTTCCGCTGCCACCACCACCACAGCGCAATCGGGAATAACCACATCACGTTCAGCCAGTAATAGTAGCCCGTGGCCCCCAGCGCCGTTCGGAAAAAAACGCTCTCCTTGAAGAACGCCACCGCTGTGGCATCGTTGGCGTGTTGCGCCAAGGCCACCCCTCCGTTGGCGAAGACGTGGGCCACCGCCGCACCCCCTTGCGCGCCCAACCACCCCACCGCGCAGCCGCCAAAAGCCTTCCAGCCCACCGCCATTCCACCGATCGCCCACAGACCCATGCTGAATCCTCCCATCGACGCCAATCCAATCGCAAAACCGCCCATTGTCAAAAGACCCGCCGCGAACCCGCCGATGCTGATCGGCGCCACCGCAAATCCGCCAAGCGCGAAGATCAGGCCAATAGCCGAATCACCCACCGCAAACCAGGCTTTGACAGGGCCTCGTTCCAGGCCGCCCCGAATCTGGATGTGAACCAATGGCCAGCCCAGCACACTGTGCTTGCTGCGATACTCGAACAACGGCGCCAATAGGGGCACCGGACGCCTCTCCTCCGTCTCCTGTTGCCGGATTCTCCGCAGACGCCGCTGATACCAAAGCTGCAGTGCCGCAATTGAAATGATGTAACTCACCCCAAGCCCAAACAGCAGCCCGGCGAATACCCTCGGAGGAATCCGGTAGAGCGAGCTTCCACCCAACGTCAACAACAGCACAGCCGCAATGAAAACCACGATGCAGGTGACGATGATGCGATAGTATTTGAGCACAAACTCGCGCCGCTGGGGAGTCCGGGCGCTGTCGCGATCGAGCCGGTATCCGAAGTGCAGGCCGGCGAACATCAGCGCAGGCCCAAAGACCGCGTTGCACAGCCCCGCCAAACCAACCGTCTTTGCCGCGATCCCGCCCTTGGCCGCCGTCGCTCCGAGCACGGCTGCCTTCGCCGAGGTTGTCATCACCGGCAACGCCGCCAGCACGCCCAAAGTGAAGGCGTTCCCCGGACTCGTGTTCTCCAAGGCGCCTTCCACAAACGCCAGCACCTGCTCTTGCAGCATTTTGCGTCCGCGCGAAAGCCGCTGCTTCACCGCGTCTTCCGTCAACTCCAACGCCTCCGCCACCCGCTCCACCGACTGGTGCTCGCGATAGAACAAGACCAGCGGCTCCCGATACGTTTCGGGAATGCGCTTCAACGAACGCCAGAGAATAGCCTCTTCCTCCTTGCCAATGAGTTGGTCGGGGGGAAGCGGTTCCGGGGACGGCGGTTCATTGGCCTCTTCCAATTGTCCGGCCGCGTGAACCGGCTCGCGTCCGTCCCGGCGCAGCGCCTTGCCGATAAGGTTGCGCGCAATGCCGCACAGCCAGGCCCGCAATTTCCCCGGTTCGCTCAGTTCCGGCAGGTGCTTCCATGCCGTCACGAACGTCTCCTGCGCGAGGTCTTCGCTCCGCGTCAGGCTGCCCGTGGCGCTGTAAGCCAGGGAACAGATTAGAGATTGGTGTTGCGCCACGATCCGCCCAAACGCATCCCGGTCGCCCGCCAGGCTCTCGGTCACCAGTTTGGCATCGTCATGTTGCGTCGGTTCCATCGTCTGTGTCGTCATCATATCACCGTGTAAGTACCCGGAAAGGACGGAAAGGTGACAAACTGACGGGCGTTGGCATTTAATTTCTTTTGAGGCATCTTGGATGAATGAAAGACAACCCGTGCGCGAATTCGCGACACCTGGCCGGAATTGTTGTCGCTTTGCTGGGTTTCAGCGGCTTCGGCAGTGCCGCCGGGGCGCAGTCCGTATTTGTCGTGGACCAGTTCAATCCATCGGGCCTTGGCAGCAATAATTACGCCAGCGGCCAGATCACCAATGTGTGGGGAAATTGGTTCGGCGGCGCCTTTGAATCTTTGGTCTGGGACCCGGCCAGCGACGCCAGCAATAATCCCGCTTCCGGTTCGATGAAAATCACCGCCAACTTCAATGGCGCCAATAATCAGTTCGAGGTTTTTGACTTTAACGGCATCTACCCCCCGGTCAATGGGATGCAATACACCAATTTCCAATGCGATGTCCGCTTTGACCCCGGTTCCGCCACCGTGACGATTGGCAGCGGGCCTATCTTTGGCCACTTGCAATTCGGCGCTCCAAATGGCTACGGCCAGGATTACTTTGGCGCGGTTGACATCCCCGCCGCCAATACCAACTGGGTGCATGTCAGCCTGCCTCTGGACCCGCAATCGGACCCGAACCTGGCGTATATCTACAATGTGCTCATTCACATTTACGGGCCTTATTACAGCCCCGGGTTGAGCGGCCCTTCGATCCTTTGGGTGGACAACATCCAATTTGCCGGCGCAACTCCGGTCACGACCAATTGCGTCGTGGACTGGAACGACGTGCATCAAAGAATTGACGGTTTTGGCGCTTCCTCGGCCTGGAATTCCAGTTGGACGAGCGCGCAAGCCGACATGTTTTTTTCCACCAACGTTGGCATCGGCCTTTCCTTTCTCCGCTCCCGCATCGCCCCGGGCGGCACCACGGTGGAAAGCAGCATTATGCAGATGGCCCAGGCCCGCGGGGCCAGGGTATGGAGCACGCCCTGGAGCCCGCAGGCCTCGTTCAAAAGCAATACCAATGTCAATGGCGGTTATTTTCTTTCGGCCAGCAACCAGGCCTATGCCAGCCAACTGGCCGGTTACGTCGCCAACATGAAGAAGTCTTACGGCATCAACCTCTACGCCATCTCGGTCCAAAACGAACCCGATGTTTCGGCCGATTACGAATCCTGCCTGTGGAGCGCCCAGCAAATCCATGACTTTGTTCCTTACCTTCGCGATGCCCTGGTGGCCAGCAACGTCGCTTCGACACGAATCATACTGGCGGAAGACGAGAGTTGGCAGACCAATCTTTACCTCGACTCCATGACTGATCCGTCGGTCGCGGCGGACGTGGGCGTTGTTGCCTGTCATAATTACAACGGCTCGCCACCGAGCGGAATCCCGGCCGCGCTGCCCACCGTTGCCAACACCAACGCGGCGCTTTGGGAAACAGAAGTTTCCACATTCGATCCCTTTGACGGCAGCATCACCAACGCCCTCTATTGGGCCAACCGCATTCACCTCTACATGACTGCGGCCCAGGTAAATGCTTTTCATTATTGGTGGCTCATTTCCGACAATTCTGATAATGAGGGATTAACCGATATATCCGGCAATCCCACCAAGCGCATGTATGTGCTGGGTAATTACAGCCGCTTCGTGCGGCCCGGCTATTACCGGATCGGCGTGTCCAACAATGCGTTCACCTCCATCAGCGCGTACAAGGATACCAATTCCCGCAACTTCGCCATCGTCGCCGTCAACTCCGCCTTTAACACCGTGACGCAAATCTTCAGTCTGGCCAACTTCACCGCCAGTTCCGTGACCCCCTGGATAACCTCCGGCGCGCTTTCACTTTCGAACCAGCCTTCCGTGCCGGTTGCCAATTCAACCTTCAGCTACCCTCTGCCCGCTCTGAGCGTGGTGACATTCGTTGGTCAGAGTTCCGTGGTGCCGACCAACATCACCATCTCCGGCGCTGCTTTCGACGGAACCGCTTTTGTGCTCACTTGGAATTCAGTCGCCGGCGCGACCTACAGAATTCTCAAAACCAACGCCCTTGCCGCGCCTGCCACCACCTGGCCCGCCATCGTTGTTGGTTATCCAGCCGGAAGCGCCGTGGCCGGTTCGCTTTCCTATACTGACGCAACGGTGAATGTGACCCCGAGTTTTTATCTCGTGGCAAGTCCATAACTTCCGATCAGAAGCTTGCAGGTTCAAGTTCGGTTCCTCGCTGTTTTCCGTGGAATGGCAGTTGTAATCTTCTGGTCCCTTGCAGGGTTCCGTTCTTCAATCCCGAACGGTTTGGATCATTCAGCCCACAAGACATAAGACGTTGATTAACAATAGGACATTTATGCACCAATCGCAGCCCCGCTAGGGGCGAAATGTTTGTAGATCTCAAGCCAACAGCCATTAAAAGCTCCGTAGGAGCGGCATATTCTGGGTAGGCCAAATCCACAATCCTTCCCTGTTTTCCGTGGAATGGCAGTTGTAATCTTATCCTTGACAGCGAAGTAAAGGGCAATGAGTGCTCCGTCAGTCCAATCAAGAAGCCTTGTTGCCGCGTGGTGATGCTGCATCATAAAGTACCACTCCCATTCTGCGCGCATCCAACTGGCGGCGCTCTTCTCTTTGCTCGCTGGCAATGCTTCGCACAAGACTGGGGCCCTCTTGATGAATTCCTCCCGAATTTCGTCTTCCATTTCACGCAGTTCCTTTGCTTTTCGAGGCAGTTCCACCCGATACAGCATCGGTCTTAGCTGCCAATCAGCTTTACGATGACCGCGAAACCAGGGTTCCCAAACGTCTTCCTTCGGAAACCAGCCTCGCAGACCACGAATTTCCCCCACCTGATCAAGAAACTCGGTAACACTCTTTGCTATACGTGGTTCGCATGAAGGGTCAGCGCGTGAAGTCCTAGAAAATTGGCATGTTTTCATTTTCATCATCATCGTTCCAACAGTTGATGGAGCCTTCGTCGCATCTGCTGGACCTTCTTGACACCGTGGTGTCATGGACCAGGCGTAAATTGGCTCCGGTCGGGTCGTGCCCGGCCCCCGCCTGCATGCGATCGTTTGCCCCGTGAGAGCACAACGGTTCTGCGATCTGGCGGCAGCGCGCGACGGGAACGCTCGTTGTCAACTGGGGGTAAACGCCCGATACTCTCACCGCGCAAATGCTGTCGAAGCTTTCGATCAATTGTTTGGCCGTTTTCATCCGCGTGGCAGTGCTGTCCGCAGAATTGCGCTTTTTCGACAAAGTTGTTCCGCCTCTGTTGGCTCCGTTTGCTTGAAGTCTTTGCGGCTTGCCGCATTGCGCCGTAATGACTGCAACGAGCCTGCCATCCCACCAGCCATTTTTCAAGCCCTCCTTCTTCAATTCGCCTTTTGTCCAACCGCCCCCCTCATTCGGCGTGTTAGGCGTAGCTCAACCTCCTCTCCGTCAACCGTTTGCGACTATTTCAATCCGTCATCTTTGTGATCTTTGCGCCCTTTCGCGGCCAATCCCTTTCATCTTGTTAATCATGTCAAAACCCGCCTTCCCCATACCTGACCAAATGTTCCCGGAACCTGTTCTCTCGAGCCAAGCGCCCGCTTCGCGCAGGGCCGTTCTTTGCGTTGTGACGGCATCGGTAACGGTTTGTGACGGCAAATGTGACGGACTAAGTCCTTGATTATCAACACTTGTGACGGTGTGACGGCTTTTCCGGAGGGTATGGGTATGCCAACGCACAAACGGCCCGTCGAATTTGGGGTGACCAACCGGATTTGCACCGATACAAACGCCGTCACGGGGCGTGATGCTGCTGTTACATCACGGTCTCCCTGGCCAGCGGATCCGGTATCCAGCGGCCGTTTACCACCAAGCAGGGTTACACCCCATATCCCAGAGCGGGTCTCAGGTGTAGCCTTCTTCGACAGGATAAATGCAAAAACACTTTTGGCGTCGCATTGGCGGCGGATGAAAGCGAAAAATGACAAATCCAGAACTATTATGACGACGACACTCGAAATCAAAGGCGACTGGAACATTGCCAAGGGCAAGTTGAAGCAGAAGTGGGCCCAGCTCACGGATGACGATCTCCAATATGCCGACGGCAAGTGCGATGAATTGCTTGGCCGGATTCAGAAGCGCACCGGCGAAACCCGTGAAGCCGTCGAAAAAGCAATCAAGGAATCCTCCTCTTGCTGCTGCAATTAGGCCGCCTATGAAGACAAAAACGGATTCACAGCGGGCGCTTCGACAAGACAAGACGCGGTTTCTGAAGTTCATTTCCAACTCAGTCTCAGGCACGTTGATCCTCGCTTTGGTAGCGGTGGGACTCTTGATCGCAATTCCCCATGCGAACGGGGATCCCAACATCTGCGCGGCCGACCAAAACTTTATCCTGACGGCCATCCAAGGAGGCATGGCCGAGGTGCGGCTGGGTGAGATGGCTCGCCTGCAAGGCAAGCGCGACGATGTGAAGGAATTCGGCCGCATGATGGTGAAGGATCAGGCCAGCCTCAATGACGATCTCAAAACGTTGGCCGTGCAAAAGGGCCTGACGGTGCCCGACAGCCTGGATGTAAAACATCAGAGGATGGTGGATAAAATGGCGGACCTGAGGGGTTCGGAATTCGACAATGCCTATATCGCTGGCATGATAAAAGATCACACGGAGGCTGGCGAGGAATTCAGAGCCGAATCTGCCGCAACGAAGGACGCGGATATCAAGAGCGTCGTGGACAAATCCATGCTGGTTGTGAACGCGCATCTCAAGCGCATCACGAGCATGCAGTAAGAGCGGTCTTCATCCTTGGCTGAATAATGGAGATCAAGCTGTGGAGAACCCAAAATGGATAAGGCAAAGCTGACAAATATCAAGTGGCACTCCGATGCGGAGGAGCAAGACTATCCTGCCGCTGAATCCTACCTTAGCATCCTTTACGATGATGAGCGGGTTGCCGAAATGATGGCTAAGTTCAGGAATACTCCCATTGTTCAATTCAGAGCTACGGACATATTCAGAGCTTCTCAACTCTCGTTGCTGGGCATAAGCTCGTCACATGTCGAGAGGGACAGGAAAAGGATTCGGAAGGGGAAACGTCTCTCCCCTCTCCTTCTCGTAAGAGACGAACACAACGGCAAGGTCGTGATCGCGGATGGCTACCATAGGCTGTGCGCCATTTACGAGTTTGATGAAAACGCCTGGATTCATTGCAAGATCGTTTGAGGAGCCTGGAGCCATGCTGGATTCGCCCCTCATTCGGCGTGTTAGGCGTACCTCAACCACCTGTCCGTCAACCGTTTGCGACTATTCCAATCCGTCATCTTTGTGATCTTTGCGCCCTTTCGCGGCCAATCACTTTCATCTTGTTCATCTTGTTAATCATGTCAAAACCTGCCTTTCCCATATCCGTGTCAATCCAGTTGATCCGTGGTTGAAACAAATCTTCAAAAATTCTGCATTTTTTCCCCCAGTCGGTTTTTCCCCCTCGTGAAAATGTGATCAACTCCTGCGCGTGAGGACAATTGTGCCCATCGCCCGGCGCCGTTCGCCAGGCCGCAACTGCCGCCGCCCTTGCCGGGCTACAGCGGCTTCCATTGTCGCCGCATTCCTCACTCCGCGTTCCCAAGAGCCTGCCGCGGACTTCGACGCAACGACGCAGGAGCACAAAATTACAAATGACCAATTGTTGAAGATTTTTTTGCCACAGATGAACTCAGATTGGCACAGATCAATCCACGCGGCGCGACGGACGGCTGGGGCTGGTTTCCGTTGCAAAAATGGCAGGGGAATGTCTGTCAAAGGAATGAAATTGTGTCAATAGTCAGCTCTGACCCCAATGGCACGGCGTCTCCTGTGTGACGCCGCGCGCTTTTCTTTCCGCGATTATTCGGTGGTACTGAAATCCCGCCGTGTGTTGGTTCTAACTCCAAGGCCGACATTGAATATCTCCCGGTTGCCGTTGGGCAGGCGGGAGACGCCAACTTTAAACTTTGAAGTCTTCCGACGCGCCGGTATAACCACCGGCGCATTTATGAGCGCCTCGCCTCAGCCGGAACAAGCGCCGCCGCGCGCCGCCAAGAAGTTGCTCGCCGCCAATCGTAACGAGATTGCGATTCGCGTCTTCCGCGCGGCGACTGAATTGGGGCTGCGCACGGTGGCTGTTTACGCCCAGGAAGACCGGCTGAGCATCCATCGCTTCAAGGCCGATGAGGCCTATCTGATCGGCTTGGGCAAGGGGCCGGTAAGCGCTTACCTGGATATCGCGGGAATCGTCGCGCTGGCAAAGGAGAAAGGGGTGGATCTGATCCATCCCGGCTACGGGTTTTTGGCGGAAAGCGCGGAGTTCGCCCGCGCGTGCGCTGGGGCGGGCATCGGTTTTGTCGGGCCGCGGCCCGAGATCATCGAATTGATGGGGAACAAGCTGGCGGCCCGCGCGGTTGCGGCGAAAAGCAATCTTCCCATCCTGGCGGGCAGCGTGGAGGCAGTGAGCGAGCGCGCGGCGGCGTTGAAGATCGCCCATGACATAGGGTTCCCGCTCATTATCAAGGCGGCTTACGGCGGAGGCGGGCGCGGCATGAGGATAGTCCGGCGCGCGGGGGAGTTGGCGCATTTGCTGGATGAGGCGCAAAACGAAGCGGGCCGGGCCTTCGGCAACCCGGCCGTGTTTCTGGAGAAGTATATTGCGCGGGCCAAGCACATCGAGGTCCAGATATTGGGCGACCAGCATGGCAACGTTGTGCATTTGCACGAGCGCGATTGCTCGGTGCAGCGGCGTCATCAAAAGGTGATCGAGATCGCCCCGTCCTGCGGCCTGGAGGAGGCGGTGCGCAAGGAATTGTGCCAGGCGGCGGTGAGGCTGGGCCGAGCGGTCCGGTATGACAACGCGGGGACGGTGGAGTTTCTTTACGACTTGGACGGGCACAAGTGGTATTTCATCGAGGTCAACCCGCGGATCCAGGTCGAGCACACGGTGACGGAGGTGATCACTGGAGTGGACCTGGTGCGGTCGCAAATTCTGGCCGCGCAGGGATTTGAGCTGCACGGGCCGGAGATCGACCTGCCGGCGCAGGAGGAGATTCCGCGCATTGGCTACGCGGTGCAGGCGCGGGTCACCACCGAAGACCCTGAGAACAAGTTCACGCCCGATTACGGCAAAATTCTGACCTACCGTTCGACGGGGGGCTACGGGGTGCGGCTGGACGGAGGGATGGGTTACGCCGGGGCGGTCATCACGCCGTTTTACGATTCGCTGCTGGTCAAGATCACCGGCCACGGGCGGACGTTTGATCTGGCGTTGCAGCGGATGGACCGGGCGCTACGCGAGTTTCGCATCCGGGGCGTCAAGACGAACATTCCATTTCTTGAGAACCTCATCGCGCATCCCGTCTTCCGCGCCGGGCAGGCCACGACAACGCTGATCGACACGACGCCCGAGTTGTTTGAATTCAAGGCGCGCCGGGACCGGGCGACCAAGCTGCTGACGTTTTTGAGCGACGTGATCGTCAACGGGAATGCCCAGACCAAATCGCACCGGCCAAAGGCGGTGCTTGAGCCTGTGCTTGCGCCGCGGATCGATGGCAAAGAGGCGCCGCCGCCCGGCACACGGCAGTTGCTATTGGAGATGGGGGCAAAAGAATTCGCGCGTTGGGCGCTAGCGCAAAAGCGGCTGCTGATCACCGACACGACCTTCCGGGACGCCCATCAGTCGTTGCTGGCGACGCGCGTGCGGTCATTTGAAATGCTGGCCATCGCCCCGGCCATGGCGCGGCGGACACCGCGGTTGTTCAGCCTGGAGATGTGGGGCGGGGCGACCTTTGACACGGCGATGCGGTTTCTGCGCGAGGACCCGTGGCAGCGGCTGCGGCAGTTGCGCGAGCGAGTGCCCAACATCTGTTTTCAAATGCTCTTTCGCGGCGCCAACGCCGTCGGCTACAGCAACTATCCGGACAACGTGGTCGCCGGCTTTGTCAAGCATGCCGCCGCGTCCGGGATCGACATTTTCCGCATCTTCGATTCACTCAATTACACGGCGAATTTGAAAGTGGCGATGGAGGCGGTGCAGCAGACCCACGCGGTCTGCGAGGCGGCGGTGTGTTACACGGGCGACATCCTGGATCCGCGGCGGACGAAGTATTCGTTGAATTATTACGTCAAGCTGGCGCGGGAGCTGGAAAGGATGGGAGCGCACTTTCTCTGTGTGAAGGACATGGCGGGATTGTGCCGGCCCTTCGCCGCGCGCGCGCTGGTCAAGGCGCTGAAGGAGGCCGTCGGGCTGCCCATACATTTCCACACCCACGACACCAGCGGCATCAACTCGGCGTCGGTGCTCAAAGCCAGCGAGGCGGGGGTCGATGTGGTGGATTTGGCGGTGGCAGCCATGAGCGGCTCAACCAGCCAGCCCAATCTCAATTCCATCGTTGCGGCCCTGGCGCACACCCCGCGCGACCCGGGGCTGGATTTGGCCGCACTGAACGAGTTTTCGGAGTACTGGGAAAAGGTGGCCGCGTATTATGCGCCATTTGACACCGCCCCGCGCAGCGGCACGGCCGATGTCTATAATCACGAGATGCCCGGGGGCCAATATACGAATTTGAAGGAACAGGCCGCCAGCATGGGCCTGGGCCAACGCTGGCAGGAAATCGCCCGCGTTTACGCCGAGGTCAACCAGCTTTTCGGCGACATTGTCAAAGTCACCCCCAGCAGCAAAGTCGTGGGCGACATGGCGATGTTTCTGATTTCGCGGGGCATCAAACCGGCCGACGTGCTGAACCTGGAACCGGGCAGCGTGCCTTTCCCAGCGTCGGTCATCGACATGCTGCAGGGCAACCTGGGCCAACCGGCGGGCGGATGGCCCCGGCGATTGCAAAAAGTGGTGCTTGGGGAGCGCAAAGCGTTTCGGCGCCGGCCCGGGGCGGGTTTGAAAGCGCTGAATTTCAAGAAGGTGAAGGAGGAGCTTTGGGCCAAGCTCAGACGGGAGGCGAGCGATGACGATCTTTACAGCCATCTGATGTATCCGGAAGTCTTCGCCGAATTCGCCAAATTCGTGCGGGACTACAGCGACGTCGCCGTCCTGCCCACCCCGGCCTTTTTCTACGGGCTCAAAGCCGGGGAGGAAATCTCCGTCGATATCGAGGAAGGGAAGACGCTCTTCATCAAATTGCTCCACGTGGGGGAGGTGGACGAGAAAGGACGGCGCACGGTGACGTACGAGTTGAACGGCATGGCACGGGAAGTGAGCATCGCGGACCGCTCGGTTCAATCCGGGGCCAAGACGCGTCCGAAGGCCGACCCTTCAGACCCGCTGCAAGTGGGCGCACCGATTCCCGGTCTGATCACCTCGCTGGCAGTGAGCGTGGGGGGCAAAGTGAGCAAGGGCGACAAACTATTGACTCTGGAGGCGATGAAAATGCAAAGCACCCTGTATGCGGCCGGCGACGGAACGGTGGAGGCGATCTACGCCCAAGTCGGTGAAACGGTGGAAAGCAAGGACCTCCTGCTTAAATTGCGACAGTGATTGTCAACGTTCAATCAATCAAACAATAATATGTCATTGCTTGCTGGAAAAATCGGATTGATCGCCGGGGTCGCCAATAAACGGTCCATCGCGTGGGCGATCGCCCAGGCCTGGCACCAGGCGGGGGCCACGCTTGCCTTCACCTACCAGGGCGAACGGCTCAAGGAAAATGTCGAGGAACTGGCCGGGACGTTCGGCCCGCAGACCATGATCCTGCCGTGCGATGTGAGGCGGGACGAGGACATCAGGCGGGTCTTTGGCCAGGTCGGCGGGCAATTCGGCAAGCTGGATATGCTCCTGCACTCGGTGGCGTTTGCCCCGCGCCAGGCGCTGGAGGGCGCCTTTGCCGACACCAGGCGCGAGGACTTTGGCATCGCCCTGGATGTCAGCGCGTATTCGCTAGTCGCCCTTGCGCGGGAGGCCGCGCCGCTGATGAGCGGCGGCGGGAGCATAGTGGCCATGACCTATTACGGCTCGGAAAAAGTTGTGCCCCATTACAACGTCATGGGCGTGGCCAAGGCCGCGCTGGAGGCAACGGCCCGGTATCTGGCTTATGATTTGGGGCCGAAAAAAATCCGGGTCAACTGCATCAGCGCCGGTCCGGTCAACACGGTGGCGGCGCGCGGGATTGCCGGTTTTTCGGAGATGCTCAGGCGCTACGAGGAGCACGCGCCGCTCCGGCGCAACGTGCTGCCCGACGAATTGGGCGCGGCGGGAACATTTCTGGCCAGCGACGGCGCCGCCGCCATCACCGGGCAGGTGCTCTACGTTGATTGCGGCTACCAGATCATGGGGATGTGAGGGGGGGAAACCGGCGGGCATACGGGGCCGCTTTTCCAGGCGGTCTGAGACTGAGAAAGATTTACGTGGACATTTACCGGGGGCTATGGCATCGTGCCAAGTGCCGTCGGCCATGGGATATGAACGGCGCAACTGTTCGTTGCGGTTGCGCACCAAAAGCGGAATGGTCCTCCGCCATATTCAGCCGCCGCCATAAAGATGAAAGCTGCGTTTTCCCCAAAGCGACCGGGGTTCTCTGTCGCGCCCGGAAACGAACGAAAAATCATGCTGGTCGATGACCATCCCGTGATGCGGGAGGGGTTGGCGCAAATGATCAATCACGAGGCGGACTTGACGGTTTGCGGGCAGTTTGAGGACGGGGCGCGGGCGTTCGCGGCCATTGCGGCGCTGTCGCCCGATCTGGCGATCGTGGATCTCTCCTTAAAGGGCAGCAACGGGCTGGAGTTGGTCAAGAACATCAAGGCGAGCTACCCCAAGCTGCGCATGCTGGTTCTATCCATGTACGACGAATCGCTTTACGCCGAGCGGGTGCTGCGAGCGGGGGGCGCCGGCTACATCATGAAGGAGGAGGCGACCGAGCAGGTTATGGGGGCCATCCGGCAGGTGCTCAACGGGGACATCTATCTCAGCAGCAGGATGAGTTCCAGGCTGATGCATCAACTGGTGGGCGGCAGGCCGGCTCCAGGGGCGTCGGTCATGGAGCGGTTAAGCGATCGGGAGTTGGAAGTGTTCGGCCTGATTGGCCAGGGCCGGAGCACGCGCCAAATTGCCGAGCAACTGCACCTCAGCGTCAAAACCGTTGAATCCCATCGCGCGCACATCAAGGAAAAACTCAATATCCGCAGCGCCGCCGAACTGGCCTATCGCGCCTTTCAATTGCGCGGCGAGCAGACCGATTTGCCGGGTGGAAGAAGTCCGGCGCCGTCGAGGCTCTGAAATCTCAGGGGCGGGGCCGAAGCTGAAGCACTGGTTCGATGCCGGCTTGTTCCTTGGAGGCGCTCTGTTACACTGCAGAAAACGGTGTGAGCGCAAGTCCTTCCAACTCATTGCCGGCCAAATGTGAACCGGCCAGCCGCCGGGTTTCGGCCCTGCAAGCCGCCGAAGTCGTCGCCCAATCATGTCCGCTGGAGGATTACCGCCGCAAGCGCGTCCTGGTGATTGTTCCCGATGGAACGCGCACGGCGCCAATTGGGGTTATCTTTAAAGCACTTTTTTCGCGCATCGGCGGCGTGATTGACAAACTGGACGTAATGATCGCCCTGGGCACGCACCAACCGATGAGCGAAGAGGCCATCTGCCGCCGGCTGGAAATCTCAATCCAGGAGCGGCACGGGATTTACGGCAAGGTGGCCTTCCACAATCATGCGTGGAACAGACCGGAGGCGTTGCGGCAGATCGGGACAATCGCAGCCGATGAGATCGGGCGGTTGACGCAGGGATTGTTCGCCCTGGATGTGGCCGTAGAGGTCAACCGGCTGGTCTTGGAGTATGATCAACTCATTATCATCGGGCCGGTGTTTCCGCACGAGGTGGTGGGCTTTTCCGGGGGAAACAAGTACCTCTTTCCCGGCGTGGGCGGCCCGCGCATTTTGAATTTTTTCCACTGGCTCGGCGCCGTCGTGACCAATCCGATGATCATCGGCAACAAATCGACCCCCGTGCGCCGAGTGGTGGACCGGGCTGGAGCGATGGTGCCGGTGGCCAAGCTCTGTTTTTGCCTGGTGGTCGAGGGCGATAGTCTGGCCGGCCTTTACGCGGGCACGCCGGAGGCGGCGTGGGAGGCGGCCAGCGAGTTGTCGCGGCGGCTGCACATTACCTACAAGGAGCATCCGTTTGACACCATCCTCTCCTGCGCGCCCAGGATGTACGACGAGCTATGGACCGGGGGCAAGTGCATGTACAAACTGGAGCCGGTGCTGGCCGACGGCGGGGAATTGATTATTTACGCGCCGCACATCCGCGAGGTCTGCGTGAGCCACGGCAAAATCATCACCGAGATCGGCTACCATTGCCGGGACTATTTTCTCAAGCAGTGGGAGCGTTTCCAGGATTATCCGTGGGCTGTGCTGGCACATAGCACGCACGTGCATGGCCTGGGGACATACGAGAACGGCATCGAAACGCCGCGCGCCCGCGTCACCCTGGCGACGGGCATACCCGAGGCCCTTTGCCGCAAGATCAATCTCGGTTACCGCGATCCGAAAACGATCCGCCCTCAAGACTTCGCAAACCGCGAGGATGAGGGCGTTCTGCTGGTGCCCAAAGCCGGCGAGATGCTGTTCCAATTGAAGCACCCGCCGGCCTGGGCGGGGGGCGTCGAGGCCGCGCCCGCCGCGGGGGCGCGATGAAACGGCGCGGACTTCCGTATGTGTTGCTCAACGCGGCCATCACCGCCGACGGCAAAATCGCCCCGGCCAGCCGGCGTTTCGAGGCGTTCGGCGGCCCGCGCGATCGCGCGCACCTGCTGGAATTGCGCGCCACAGCCGACGCCGTGATGGCGGGGGCGCGCACGGTGGATTTGGACCGGGTCAACCTCGGTCCCGGCCCCGCCCGCTATCGGCGCTTGCGCCTCCGGCACGGCCTGGCGGAATGCAACCTGCGCGTCATCGTTAGCGGCGGCGGCACACTTCGGAGCGACGCGGAGATTTTCCACCACCGCTTCTCGCCAATAATCGTCCTGGCCAGCGAAAGGATTTCCCGGCGGAACCTGCGCCGCCTTCAATCGGTGGCGGATGAAGTAAAGGTGATCGGCAAAACGGAAGTGGATTTTGCCGCGGCGTTGCGCTGGCTGCGCGCCAAGTGGAAGGTCAGGCGTTTGCTGTGCGAAGGCGGCGGCGAAGTCAACGGCGCGCTCTTCCGGGCCGGATTGGTCAACGAACTCCATCTGACGCTCTGCCCCATGATCTTCGGCGGCCGGGATGCGCCCACGCTGGCCGACGGCGATGGAGTCAAGGGATTGGCGGAAGCGACGCGGCTGCGCTTGGTTTCGATGAAGCGGGCCGGCCCCAATTTGTTTTTGGTTTATCGCGCCGGCGCGCAAAAAGTTGCCATCCAGCGCGGGCGGCGTTAGGTTGGCGACATGACGATTGAAGCCGTGCGCCACCTGCCGCGCAGCGAGAAGCCGCGGTTGATGGAAGCGCTGTGGGAGGAGTTATTGCGGAGTCCGCGAGATAGGTAGGCGACAGGAGGCAACCCCTCACCCCAACCCTCTCCCCGCTCCTTCGTCGCGGGGCGAGGGAGAAGATCGGGCCGGCGGTGCGCGCCGTGTAGTCCATCCAATGGACTGCTCTGTAAGCCGTTCCGAGATCGAAGTCGAAACGCGCGTCTGGCACGCGGAGGAATTGGCCGGGACGGAACAACGGCTGGCGGAAGGGAAGGAGGAAGTGCAGGAGTGGGAAGCCGCGAAGAAAAAGCTCCGCAGTCAGTTTGAATGAATTTGAAATCCAGCGGCTAAACGGCGGCTGATGAATGTTCAGGGGCTTGAAGCGCGGAAGGAATCGTCGGCGAAGATCTGGCGGGGATGGGTCCGCAGGTAATTGGCGATTTCTGATAGAAAGACCGCACCGAATTCACGCAGCTTCTTTTCCCCGACGCCGCTGATGCGCGCGAAATCCGCGTCGTCCGCCGGGTAGTAGCGGGCCATCTGCCGCAAGGAGACGTCGGAAAAGACAATGTAGGCCGGCACGTTGCGCTCGTCGGCCAGGGTTTTGCGCAGTTGGCGCAGGCGCTCGAACAGTTCCTCGTCGCAGGCGATTTCCCCGGCTCGCGGGACTTTTTCCTTCGGCGGCGGGGCGGTCATCGGTTGGGTCAAGACGATCTTTTTGCGCTGGCGCAGGGCGGCCATGCCCTCGTCGGTCAATTCGAGCGTGCTGAATTTTCCGGGGGCCTGGCGCAGGTAGCCGATGCGGATCAGCTCGCGGCCAATGGCCTGCCATTGCGGACGCGTGTGCTCGCGGCCGATGCCGTAAGTGGAAAGGTCGCGGTGCCCCCAACGTTCGATCTTTTCGGTGTCGGCGCCTGTCAACACTTCGACGACGTGGTTGAGGCCGACGCCGAAGCGGGTCCGCTGGGCGATGCGAAAGACGCAGGAAAGGAGTTTTTGAGCGGCCAGCGTGCCGTCAAAGGTGGCGCGCGGGGAGAGGCAATTGTCGCACCCGCCGCAATTGTCACCGGGAAAGGTTTCACCGAAATAGCGCAACAATTCGGCGCGGCGGCAGCCGCCAGTTTCGGCGTACTGGACGATCTGGCGCAGTTGCTCGCGGGCGATGACTTGCTCCCGCGGCGGTTTCTCCTCGATGAACCGCTGCTGCTTGACAGTATCGCCCGCGCTGAAAAGGAGCACGCATTCGGCCGGCAAGCCGTCGCGTCCGGCGCGGCCGGTTTCCTGGTAGTAGCCTTCAATGTTTTTGGGCAGGTCGTAGTGGATGACGAAGCGGACGTTGGGTTTGTTGATGCCCATACCGAAGGCGATGGTGGCGCAGATGACGCGGACATCATCGCGCAGGAAAAGCTCCTGGTGCTCGTTGCGATCGCGGGCCGACAGGCCGGCGTGATAGGGTTTGGCGGCAATTCCGTTTTGGGCGAGGCGGCTGGCAAGTTGCTCGGCGCCTTTGCGGCTCTGACAATAAATAATCCCGCTGTCGCGCGGGCGGGCGGCGAGGAAGTCGAGCACCTGCGCGGAGGGCTTGGCCTTGGCGACGACGCGATAGGTGAGGTTGGGCCGGTTGAAGCTGGCCACAAAGCAAGCCGGCTCGCGCAGTTGGAGCAACTGGATGATGTCCGCGCGCACGCGGGCGGTGGCGGTCGCGGTCAGGGCCATCATTGGAACGGCGGGGAAAAGGGCGCGCAGTTGGGAAAGCTGGCGGTATTCAGGCCGGAAATCGTGGCCCCATTCGCTGATGCAGTGGGCCTCATCAATCGCGATCAGGTTGACATTCCACTTTTGCAAGTCGTCCAAAAAGCCGGGGAGCATCAGGCGCTCCGGCGCGGCATAGAGCAGGACGAACTCGTGGCGATGCAGGCCGCGCAGGCGCTGGCGGGCGGTGGCAGCGTCCAGGGTGGAATTGAGGAAAGTCGCGGCGACGCCGGCGGCTTGCAGGGCATCGACCTGGTCCTTCATGAGCGCGATCAAGGGCGAGACGACCACCGTGAGGCCAGGGCGAAGGAGGGCCGGCAATTGGAAACAGAGCGACTTGCCGCCGCCGGTTGGCAGGAGAGCGAACACGTCCTTGCCTGCCAGTGCGTCGCGGATAATTTCCAATTGCAGAGGCCGAAAGGAGGCAAAGCCGAAATAGCGCTTGAGCAACTCCAGCCACGGTTTTTCGCCCGGATTCATCCGCGCGCAGTAAAAGGCAATTCCAGGAGCAATGCCAGCTTGATTGGGAGGGGTTTCCTGCGGGGGGAGCATCTCGCGATAGGACCAACAGGGGAATATGCAAACATAAGGGGCTGGGGATGTGGCTGGCGAGACGCCAGCCACCGCGACCGGGACGGATCGCGCTACCCAAAAGCGAGAAACCACCGAGGTGAGGCGTTGGGGAGCATTGGCAGCGATTCGCCGTCTAACCAGGCATGAAACGATTTACGCTTTCTCTGGTTTTGGTTGGTTTCCTCGGCGCGTCGCTGTCCGCCAGCGCGGATGGAATGATCGTTGTGAACAAAGGCCCTTGGAAAAACAGCCCGCGGATACACCCCTTCGCGCCGCTGGAGATCACCTACCACCACGTCACGGTCAAGATCGACGGGCAGATCGCGACGACCTCGGTGGACCAGGAGTTTTACAATCCCAACGCGCAACGGCTGGAGGGCACTTACCTGTTCCCCATCCCCAAGGGGGCGCAAATTGACAAGTTCAGCATGGAAATTGGCGGACGGCAGGTGGAGGCGGAATTGCTTGCGGCGGACAAGGCGCGCTCGATTTACGAGGAGATCGTCCGGCAGTTGCGCGATCCGGCATTGCTGGAGTACGCCGGGCGCGACGTTTTCAAGGTGCGAGTATTCCCGATTGAGCCAAACAAGCCCAAGCGCATCACCCTGTCCTACTCCCAAGTGCTCCGGTCGGAGGGCGGGTTGGTCAGCTACGTGTATCCGCTGAACACGGAGAAGTTCTCCTCCAAGCCGATCAAGAACGTGAGCGTGAAAGTGGAATTGGAAACGGAACGCCCGTTGAAAACGATTTATTCGCCGAGCCACACCGTCGAGATCAAGCGCCAAGGCCCGAACCGCGCCACCGCGGCTTACGAAGCGGCCAACGCGCTGCCGGATTCGGATTTCGCGCTGTACTTCGCGCCGGAGAAGGACGAGGTGGGCCTGAACCTGCTGACCAGCAAAGCCCCTGGCGAGGATGGCTATTTTCTTTTGCTGGCGTCGCCTGGCATCGACATCCGGCAGAAGACGGCAGCCGCCAAGGACGTGGCGTTCGTGCTGGACACCTCCGGCTCGATGATGGGGCCAAAAATCCAGCAGGCCAAGAAGGCGCTGCAATTCTGCGTCGAGAGCCTGAACGAGAACGACCGTTTCCAAGTCATGCGCTTTTCGACCGACGTCGAGCCGCTGTTCGACAATCTTGTCGAGGCCACGCGGGGCAACCGCGACCGGGCGGAGAAGTTCGTCAAGGAGCTTACAGCCAGGGGAGGCACGGCGATAGACGAGGCCCTGCACGCGGCGCTGGCCCTGCGGCCCGCCAAGGAGGACCGTCCCTTTGTGGTCGTTTTCCTGACCGACGGCGAGCCGACGGTGGGCGTGACGGACGAGGACCAGATCGTGGCCAATGTCAAAAAGAACAATGACGGGCGCACCCGTGTTTTCTGTTTCGGACTGGGCAACGACGTGAACACGCATCTGCTGGACAAGATCGCGGAAGAGACGCGGGCGGCCAACCAGTACGTCCTGCCGGAGGAGGACATCGAGGTGAAGGTGTCGGCCTTCTTCTCCAAGATCACCGAGCCGGTCCTGGCCAACCCGACGCTGAAGTTCACCGGCGGTGTGCGGGCGGCGCAGACCTACCCGGCTCCTCTGCCCGATTTGTTCAAGGGCGAGCAACTGATCGTCGTGGGCCGCTATTCCGGCGAGGGCGCCGGCGCGGCGGTGATCGAAGGGACGGTCAACGGTGTCAACAAACAATTTTCACAGGACGTGTCGTTTTCCGGGCAGTCGGCCGGCGCCGGCTTCCTTCCCCGGCTGTGGGCGACGCGGCGAGTGGGTTATCTGCTGGACGAAATCCGGCTGCACGGCGAGAGCGCGGAGTTGCGGGACGAAGTCACCGGGCTGGCGCGCCAGTACGGCATCGTGACGCCCTATACGGCCTACCTGATCATGGAGGACGAAAACCGGCGCAACGTGCCGCTGGCGATGCAATCCCTGCCGCAAATGAGCACCGACCACGCGGTGCAGACGCTGGCGGCGGCAAACTGGGGCGCGTTCAAGGACGAGCGCGGGGGCGAAAAGGCGCTGGCGGGCGCGCGCTACGGGAATACGCTCAAGTTCGCCAACGCGCCGGCGCCAGCGGCGGTGGACAGCGGGGCCGAGGCCAATCGGGCGTTGGGGCTGTCGGCTGTGGTTGCGCCGGCGGGGCCGTCGCCCGCGTCCGACTCGAACGTGCGCCTGGCGCAGTACACGCAGCAGACGAAATTCGTCAACGGGCGGAATTTCTTCCAAAACGGGCAGCAATGGGTGGACGCGGGGGTGCAAAACGTGTCGCAGGCCAGGCGGGTGCGCATCCAATTCAGTTCGCCGGATTATTTTGCGCTGGCGGCGCGGGAGCCGGGGGCGTTGCCGTGGCTGGCGCTGGGGCAGAACGTGCAGTTCGTTCTCAATGGCACGGTGTATGACATTTACCAGTGATGGCGGCAAAGGGTCGGAAATGGCAGGATGACTGGCAGGGGAATTTGAGGGTAGAAGAACGGAGGCAGGAAGATGGGGGCAGGGATTTGGGCAAGAGGGAATTCACCTGCTCCCATTTCTTCTCGCTGGCAACATGAGAATAGATTTACCAGCAGTGGCGGCGCGGTGTCGCACCTGGGGTCATAATCTGCGTTTGGCCAGCCATTCCAGCATGTGCTTATGGGCGTCTTCGCGCAGCACGCGAGCTGTGGCGAGTTCCTGGTCCTCCGATAAAGTCAGGTGACAAGTGGGCTGGCGTTGGTGGCAGGCGTCGCAGAGTTTAGTTGACTGGCCGGCCATATTTGTTCTTCTCAATCATAATCCGGCGAGCGCGGCAAATGGGTCCCAGGAACTGTCTTCGTGCCAGTCATACTCGGCGCGGCTGGCGATCCGCAAACTGGTTTCCCTGCCGCACAGCCTGGCTATCAGGGCCAGCGCCATGTCCATTCCAGCGCTGATGCCCGACGAGGTGAAGTATTTACCGTCCTCCACCCATCTGGCCTTGGCGATCCACTCCACCTTTGGCGCATAAGTTTTCACCTGCTGAAAGGCTCTCTTGTTCGATGTCGCTTTGCGCCCGTCGAGCAATCCTGTCCGTGCCAGCAAGAGGCTTCCCGTGCAAACGGTCGCAACCATCCGGGATGCCTCGGCCAGGCGCTTGAGTTCGGCGAGGAACTGGGGGTTGGCGATTTCCTTCCGAGTCCCAATGCCGCCCGGAATGAGCAGCACATCGAACCCGCCAGAACCGGCCAGGGTTGTTTCGGCCATTCCGCTGGGACCAGCGCTGCTTCTGATTGGGCCTGTCTTCTCCGCCACGACGGCAATCCTGGCCCCGCCTTCGAGAAGAGCAAACATTTCCAGAGGCCCGTAAAAATCAAGAAGCTCGAAGCCCTCGAAGAGAACTGCGCCGACGTGAATTGGTGATGAAGTGTTCATATTTGAAGGCTAACGGCTCCAAGGTGAGCCACGCCGCACCGAGGGGGTGGCCGAGCGGAGCCGGCGCGGCGGCAGCGGAACCAGCGGCCGTCGGAGCGAAGCGAAAACTGATGGGTTCATGGGCATTGGCTCCAGCGCGTTGTCAGCCGTCATGGGATTCCGGTCCAGAAGTTCCGTCTGCCCTCTTGTGCAGGATCACAAGATTTCCGTCCGGGTCAAGTATTTCCATAGCCCAGCACACCGAATAGTCATGAGGTTCGCTCACAACGCGCACACCGCGCTTCTGCATCTCTTGGTGTGCCGCGTGAATGTCATCAACCGCCAGGGCTATCCGTCCTCCGGTAATCACCTCTGGCAGATTCTCACCCGCTTTGAGCGCAAGTGTGATATTCCCGCAATTAAACTCCGCCCACTTCCACTCTTCACTATAGACTTCTTGGGGAAGACCGAGGATTTCCCGGTAAAAGCTCGCCGCTCGCGCCAAATCGGATACCGGATACACCACGAAATCAGTGCCGCGGATTTTCATCGTTGATGGCTAACAATTAATAAAGAGGTTGATCGGGTATTGAAATGCGGCTTCAACCGGTTCCAGAGGTCGGAAATGGTTCATAATCATCCGAAGCTGCCTCTGGGCGGCCAGGCGCGCAATAACATACTGACGCAGACTGGCGGCGATCAGGGCGCTATCTTTGGCGAAGGCCGATGAAAGGGCTGGGCTTGGGGATGCGCAACCGCGTCCAACGGAAGATCAACCGAATCCGTATCAGCAGACGTGTCTGTAAAAACGAGTGTTCATAAACGGAGCCGCCGTTACGGTGAGAGTCGCGACCGCCGTGACGGTTCCAGCCGCGTTGATTGGTAAACGGTTGGGCGGGTAACTCCTTGCGGCAGAGCAGACAAATTGCGGAAACCGCACCTCCAACCCACTCCATACGCGCGGAAGGGTTCATGACTTTATTGTCTCAGGATGCGCCGTTGCTGTCAAGAGCTAAAAATCATGCCCATGGAGCAGCGCGCGCTTCCGTTCGGACAGCTTTGCAAGGCCAGAGTCAACAATAAACCAACAACGACTGCGAGATCGGGTTGATCCGGTTGTAGTTGACCAGCTTGGCGATGTAGGTCGCCGTCAGTCGCTGCCCGTCGGGAATCAACAGCATGCCGTTCTCGCTGTAAATGCCCTCGGCCAAAATCATTCCGGGCCGCAACTCCTCCAGCGGAACAACCCGCTGTTTGCCCGGCACCGCGGTCTTGGGGATGGAGCGCAGGAAAATCCGCACTGCCTCCGGATCAAACGTGGAGCCGCTGCCCTGGCTGACCATCTCCGTAGCGTGCTTGGAGTCGAATTGGCTTTCGGCGTGCGCCACCGCCACCGCCAGCAATCGCGCCAGCCACGGGATGCTTTCCCCGCGCAGACGGTCGGGATATCCGGTCCCGTCAAATCGCTCGTGATGCCCGCGAATGGTCGGCCCAACGGCCTTGAGGTGATGCACAAACCCCGCCAATTCCTGGCCCAATATCGGGTGCTGATGTATCAACGTCCATTCCGGCGGGCTTAACTCGGTGGGCGAATCCTGCCAGCGCTTGATGAGGTTCCGCGGTACGCCCACCAGGCCGATGTCGTAAATGCAACCGCTGATTTCCAGCGTTTGCTTTTCCTCGGCGGACAACTCGGCGCTGGCGCTCATGGCGCTGCATAAGGCCGATACCCGCCGGGCTTGGTTGCCCAGGGTCGGATAAAACGTCCGCATCGTCTGCACGCACAATTCGACCGACCGCCGCAGGTTTTCCTCCTGGTTGCGGGCGAATTCCTGCAACTGCTTGTTTTGTTCGGCAACGCGCGCGACCTGGGATTCGAGGTCTTGGTTCAGCCGGCTCAGTTGCTCGTTCATCGCCTGCGTCTCGGCCTGGAGACGCGCGTTGTGGCGGATCAACTCGTGCCGCTGCACCGCATTCTTGACAGTCGCCAGCAATTCCTCCCGCAGCCAGGGCTTGACGATAAAACGGTAAATCTCCCCCTTGTTGATCGCGTCGATCACCGTGCTCAGGCTCAGCACTGCCGTGATCAGGATGCGGATGGCGTCGGGCTGGATTTCCCGCACCTGGGCCAGGAATTCCAACCCCGTCACCATTGGCATCTGCTGGTCGGTGATGACGACGGCGAACTCCTGCTGGCGCAGCACGCTCAAAGCGTGGATGGCATGAGGGGACGCCACCACCGTGTAGCCTTCGCGCAACAACGTGTCGCGCAAAGCCACCAAAACAATCTCCTCATCATCGACGATGAGGATTGGATGCGCGCCCTCTTTCGGGCTGTTTGGCTCCACTGTCATCGGCCGCCTCAGGGGCTTTGTTCAAAAAATGCTTTCAGCTTCATTAACATATCGGCTTCCGACAGGTCCGGGTTTAGCAGCAAGTCGATCCCCCCAAGCAACTGGCTGTCAAGATCATCCAGGTTGCATCCGGCCAGTTTCAACACGACTTTAATGTCTTTCTTTTGTTGGCGGACTTCGCCGGGCAGCGAATTCAGCGCCGGATCGTTCGGTTCGGCAAGCAGCAGCACCCCGGCGAACTGGTAATCGCTCGATTGCAGCAGGTCCCCCAGGTGATCGCCGGCGGCCACGACAATGTGGTAATTGTGAGACCGCAGCAATTCCGCCGTCTTGTCCAGCACTTCGCCGCTTTGCCCCACCAGCAGCAGGCTGCGCCGGGCCAGCCGCCCCCGCCGGGATTCTTCCTGCACGCGGCCCGATTCGGAAAAGTCGGCCTCCGGCAGCCACAATTGGAAATTGGTGCCCGCTCCCTCCTTGGACACAACCGATATGGCGCCCTGGTGTTTCTCAATGGCGATGCGGGCGTTGTAGAGCCCCAGGCCGGACCCCTTGGACTTGGTGGTGAAGAAAGGATCGAAGATCGACGCCAGATGGCGCTGTTTGATGCCGCACCCGGTGTCCTGGATGCTCAGGCAGATGCAGGGCAGGCGGGGGAGCACGCCCTTCATGGTTTCAAGCGCCGGCAACGTCTCGTGTCGCGAGGTCGCAAGCACCAGCCGGCCCCCTTGCGGCATCGCGTCGGCCGCATTGAGCATCAGGTTGATGACCACCTGCCGGAATTCCACCACGTCCAGATAGACCGCAAGCTGGATGGCCGCCAGATTGGTGCTGACCTGGATGCGCCGGGGCAGGATTTTGGTGACCAGTTCGACAAGGTCGTTGGCGATGTCATTGAGGTTATGGTAACTGCGCTCCCCCGTTTGCCCCAGGTGCAGGTTGACCATCCGCTGCACCAATTGGCTGGCTTGCAGCGAACTCTTCTTGATGAGCGACAACCCCTCGTGGAACGGATGCGCCGGCTCCAGGCTGCTGAGGAAACTTTCGCTCAACGAATGTATCCCGGCTATGATGTTGGTGAAATCGTGCGCCATTCCCAGCGTCAGCACCGCCAGCGTTTCCTTCCACGCCGCCGTCGAGAGCCGCTTCTCCGCGATCGTCTGCCGCGTCACGTCCAGCCACACCACTTCGTAGCCCAGCAGCAGGCCGCTCCGTGATATCGCCGGCTGGCGGTGCTCCAATATGTAGGCCACACGCCCCGTGACCGCGTGCCGGATGCGATATGTATTGGTGACAGCGGCCCCGGTCTGGACGCAGCGTTTGAATTGTTGCTGCAGTTCGTCCGCGTCGGACTCATGCACGAGGTCCCAAAATCGCGCCCGGTTCCCCGACCAGTCCGCCGCGTCAATTCCCGTCAATTCCTTGATGTTCGGACTGGCAAATTGCAGGCTGAAATCGGCCCGCTGGCTGAAGATGACGCACGGCCAGCGGCGCGTCAGCCCTTCCAGCCGCGCCTCCGCTCTCAACAGGCGCATGAACATCTCCCGCCGTGCCGCTTCATTGCGCAGGTGCTCGTCCCAGATTGCCTCCTCCAATTCCGCAAGCGGAGGCAGCGTGGAACTTAATCGGGCAAAACTCTCGTGCCGTCCCCGCCCGATCTCCAGCGTGAACCATTGCGCCGGATGTCTCTCGTCGCCGCTCAATTTCAGGTTCACGCGCTCGAAGGGCAGGCGGCTTTCGCGCAGTTGCGCCAGGGGTTTCTGCCAGTCGGCTGATACGCCTCCCAACGTGTCCCAAAATGACTGGCCCGCCAGCGAATCGGGCGTTTTCTCCAGCCAATTGCAAAGCGACTCGTTGGTTCCGGTCATTCGTCCGCTCTCATCCAGCGTGGCGCCGCCGCCTTCCAGCCAGGAGCGGGGCATGAATGACTCCAGGGTTTTCTTGGTCGCCGCCGGGTGGGCAGTCGGCTCGGCATTTTGCAGGTCTGGCTTCACGCGCTTTGAGTTCAACCAGACCCACATTATTCCGAATGCCCGCCAACTCAATCCCAAAAACATAACAGATGACAAAACTTCTCAATCGAGAAGTCCGGAATCCTGAAGCTTTCCTTCGCCAACACGACTTGCTCCAAAAAGAAATGTAATCAGCCGCTCACCCGCCAGTCCTCATCCTCCCTGCGCCGCCAAATACCGTTCCGCGTCCATGGCGGCGGCGCACCCTGATCCGGCGGCGGTGACGGCTTGCCGGTAAATGTGGTCCGCGCAATCCCCCGCCACAAATACACCGGGGATGTTCGTCGCCGCGCCTTTCTTCGGAGTGATGTAGCCGTTTTCATCCATGTCGATCACGCCCTTAAACAACTGCGTGTTCGGCACGTGCCCGATCGCCACAAAAACTCCGGCGCAAGCCAGAACGCTCTCCGCCCCCGTCTTGAGGTTCTTTAGTCGCGCGCCGGTGACTTTGTCCAGTTTAGTGTCCAGTATCTCCGTCACGGCGCAGTCCCACACCGGTCTGATCTTCGCATGGCCCAGCGCCCGGCCGGCCATGATTTTGGAGGCCCGCAACGTGTCCCGGCGATGCACCAGGAATACCTCCGACGCAAATCGCGTCAAATACAGCGCCTCCTCGCACGCCGAATCGCCCCCGCCCACCACCACCAGCGGCTGGTTGCGGAAGACAGGCCACGCCCCGTCGCAAGTGGCGCAATAGGTCACCCCTTTCTTTTCCAGCAATCGCTCGCTTTCCAAACCCAAATGCCGATGGCTGGCCCCGGTCGCGATGATGACCGTCTGGGCCTCGATCCTTTCCCCATCGACTGTCAATACAAACGGTCGCCGGCTCAGGTCGGCTCCCTCCAGCGCGCGCAGTGTTTGGACGCGGGCGCCGAACCGTTCGGCCTGTTTCTGCATCCGCACCATCAGTTCGTACCCGTCCACCCCTTCTGGAAATCCGGGGAAATTCTCCACCGTGCTGGTCGTGGTGAGCAGTCCGCCCGGCATCAAGCCCGTCAGCGCCAGGGGACTTAGGTTGGAGCGCGCGGCGTAGATCGCGGCCGTCAGACCCGCGCAACCGGTTCCGATGATGACAACTTTTTCCATACAGGCCGCGCAACTTAGCCCCGTTTCGCGAAAATGTCCCGCACAATGCGCCATTTTCTCCCTCCGCCGCCCAACTCGTCTCTTGACGTCCTTGACCCCTCCTGCCATCTTCCGCTCTGATGACGAGTGAGAACCGAAGCGAATTCTCGCTCACCTGCGCAGTGACAACAAACCGGCATCGCGTCAAAAACGAGTTTCCGATCTGTCGCTTCCGCCGCGCAGCCTTGTTTGCGGCTCCACGCGAGCCGTCCAAATGCTATGACTTACTTGAATCTTGGCTGTATCGGGCGTGTCTCCGCCGGCGCCTTCCAGGCGCAGACGCCCTACCCTTGGGCTCACATGCAGGGCACGCTCACCAACGAGGGCTGGGAGCAGCTTCGCGCCACCCTTCCCGACATGGCGCAATTCCAACGCATGGTCGGCGTCAAGCGCGGCTACGGACAAGCTCCCCACAACCGCGGCATCCTCCATTATCGGGAGGCAATGGACATCGCGGAGCCGTGGAAGGCCTTTATCGCCGAACTCCACGGCAAGGACTATGACTCGTTCCTGCGCCGGATGCTCGGCCTGGAGCCGGACCAGTCGATCATCCTCACCATGGAGTGGTACTACGCCTGGCAAGGCTGCTCGGTCTCCCCTCATTGCGATGCCCGCAGAAAACTGGCCACTCACATCTTCTTCTTTGCCACCGACGAGGACTGGCCTCACGAGTGGGGCGGCGACATCCTTATCCTCGACGACGAGGGCCGCTATAAGGCCCACTCCGCTCCGGGCTTCGACGATCTGAAGGTGGCCGCCTCCCTGGACTTGCGCAAAAACGGCAGCCTCCTCTTCCAGCGCACCGAACATTCCTGGCACGGTGTCCGCCCCCTCAACTCACCCCGCCCGGACGTCTTCCGCAAACTTTTCATCGTCACCGTCAACATCCCCACTCTCCAGGTCTGGTGGCGCCGCCTTCGCGGCAAGGACCCGGACGGCTTCCCATTCAAATTGGAGTAATATGCATTTAGACTTTCGGGAAGCGCATTCCCCCAAGGCGCTGGAACTCTACCTGACGGCACGGCCCGCCGACGCCGCTTCTTCCACTCAGGAGGCCCGGCGCATTTTCAAGGCCATCAGCGGCCTTCTGCTCCAGAAAAAAGCGGGGATTTGCCAGGAGCGCGTTTTCGCACCCCCCGGCGATATTGCCGCGCTGCGGCAAATCCGCGAGCAGGAGTACGGCGAATTGGCCGACGGCGTCGAACCGGCTTTTTTGGCCACTAACGACGCCCCCGGGGTCATGCCCGGCGTGCAGGTTTACGCAGTCGCAATGGCTCAGAAACCGGAGATCATCACCGCCGGCGATGCCCAGGCTCGGCTCTTTGGCGCCCACGGTTGCCACTGGCTCACGGCCAGCGGATTGCGGGCGCTGGAGGCCGGCGATGGCTCCGCCCAGGCGCGCGCCGCCTTTGAGAAAGCCTTCCGTCTCCTCCGCGCCGCGGGCGGCGACCTGCGTAATCTGGCCCGGACGTGGATCTTCATGGACGACATCCTTTCTTGGTATGACCAATTCAACCAAGCCCGCAGCGCTTTCTTCCGGGACAGCGGATTGCTGGGGCCTAAAGGCGCCGGCCGCCTCCCTGCCTCCACCGGCATCGGCGTCAGTCCCGCCGATGGTTCAAGATGCGCGCTCGATCTATTCGCGGTGTTTGGTGAGGAGGATGCGCTGAGCCATCACGAGGCCGCCGGCATGCAGCGTTCAGCCAACGAATACGGTTCAGCCTTTGCCCGCGCCGCGGTGGCCAAATCCCCCGCCGGCAGGACCGTCTTCGTTTCCGGCACGGCCGCCATCGACCCCGCCGGCGTCTCTTGCTGCCGAAACGACATCGCCGGCCAGATTCAAATGACTCTGGACAACGTCAACGCCGTCCTGGCGCAGTTGTCGGCGGAATCGGCTGATGTCGTCCAGGCCATAGCCTATTGCGCCACTGCGCAAGCGCGGGAACAATTCCTCAACCGCTGGGCCGGGCAGGTGTCCTGGCCGTGGCTGGTCATGATCGGCGATGTATGCCGCCCCGAACTGCTCTTTGAGGTGGAGGCCACCGCCTGCGTCGGCGCCAAGCCCCTCCAACCTTCCCGATAACCAATGACAAATTTTCAATGACCAAACTCAATCGTTTCAATCATTGAGCCCTTTCCATATACAGAGGTGCGCCCAAAAACGTGCAGTGCATCCGAACCCCAAAAAACCATCGTAAAGCCCTTTTTCGGTGGGTAGCGCGACCGCCCCGGTCGCCCGTGGCTGGCGTCTCGCCAGACACCTTCCCGTCCCCACCTATCTGCATTCCCATTACTGCCAATAAAACTTTACACCGTCATCGTGTCAGGGTCAGCCCTAACCCCAAGGCTGCTATACACTGACCCTTAGGCCCTACGATTACTGAATCGACGCTACACCTACAACTCGCAAGCCCAAAACCCACGACTCAAAACGGCTCACGCCACCATGAACCGCGGCAGCCAATAGATCAATAACCTCCATTCTCATTCCAGCAAAGAAAAAATGTTGACGCTTGATTTCACTAGCGGTGTTCTCGGCTCGGTGGGCAAAAAAGTTCCTCACATGCCGCAACTCTTCTGCTGGTGAATTCGCAGCACCTAGCGCGGCTGAAACCGTCGGCAAATTGACGATGCGAAGAATTGCTGCCGCTTGCACCGTTTGAGACGCGGTTGCCCATCTTGGTTCAAATCGAAGATGCATGGATTTGATGATTAAAGGAATAACATCGCCCCGGCACCGAATGCCGGGAGCCTTGGGAAGCCTCATGCCTTTTCCGGTGAATGGTTCATCGGCAGCTGAGGAAACAACAACCTCTCTACAAAAGCGTGCCCAGCTATCGTGAAGCCGAATCGTGGCCATCTCGGACGTGAGAGACAGGGTGCGCTCTGTGAATTCGCCATTCCGAAACTTTTGAAGTGCTTGACCAAACTCTTGGAGCAACCAAGCCGTCTCCAATAGAAAGCCTCGGTAAGGAGTCTCGAGACTAACCCTATGCACAATTAAATGGGTGTTGAACCGAGAGCTCTTACGAAAACCGGGAACCTTTTTTTCCTGCTTGCAATCCGTTGTGTCGAAGACGACGACGCGAGCCAGAATTCCTCAAATCCAGCAACTTGACTATCCGATCCGATTACCGCGGCGAGTTGGGTGAGATTGTTGCGAGAAAGCTCCAATTTCTGCAACGCGGTGGGATCACGAGCAGGCAATTCGTTTAGCTGACCAAGCGGAATTCCGTAACGTTCATGTGCGATGGCGCTAAACAGCATCAAAAAGTGGGGCGCATTGCAGATCGGCGTGTCTTTGAGATCGTCAGCCAAGTTTTTTGTAAAGAAATCGAGAATGTCCTCAATCTTGGCGATGATCGTAGAATCAAAAGCCCCTTCTTTATCATACTTGTCGTAAAGCTTAGCAATGTTAGGTTGTCCGCCATCAGTGATACCTTCAAGAAAAACGCCAAACATTTCGGCCATAAGGGAGTCGGCAAGCATCCGAACTCGTTCACGTACCGAGACAATCTGGTATTTGTCCCAAAGAATGGACCATTTGCTCGTCATCTCATGCACTGCCCACTTGAAGTCACCTTGATATTTCGCATGGCGTTTTTCAGGTCCGTTAAGCTGTACGTTGTAAGAATTGAGCCGTGCGAAGACCTCAAAGACATCCTTGTCAGACGCGTTAATAAGTTGACCCACACCAATCGCATAGCTGAGGAACTTTGCTTGCAATTCCGAGTCGAGCGTCGAATATTTCCTTCCCGCAAACTCCTTTGTTACTTTGGAAAGCTCAAATTTGTCGCCGGCAAACTCGATGATAGCTCGCAAACGTTGCTGGCCGTCAACGACTTCTCTGACAGATTGTTTGGTAAGCACGTCAACGGTCGTCCGAAAATAAATCTTCGGAATTGGTAATTCGCGGAGAATTGTGTCGATTAGATATGAGCGAGCTGCCGATGGCCACACGCTCCCTCGTTGGAACTTGGGGTTTAGAATAAGTTTCCCATCTTTGTTCCATTCGAGGAAATCGGATACTCGGTACTGTTCAAGAATCGTAGGCATCAGCTATGTTCCTTTCTGTGCTTTTTTGAGGATGTGAATTCATGATTTGTCGCGTCAATCAGTCTCCCATTATTTAAAGGCCCGCTGCTCGTGAGTCTCGCAACAGAAATGACCCGTCCAAGTCAGACCTTTGGAGTTGGAGTTGAAGGACTGGCCTGAGCGGCAACCGATTGGCTTCGGCCATGAAGGCGGGCCGATGGAAACGAAATCAGCACGGGCGTCGGGCAGGTTGGGGACGTGCTCCAAAGTGGATCCACAATATCTGAGGCGCGAACCCGCGAACGCGGAGTATTGCATCCGTGCAGACACCGGAGGTTTCACGTCAGGGTTTGTCGCCATATGAGCCGAGATTAAGAAAACCTGGTGAAAAGGAAAGGATTTTGCACGGCTCTTTGCTCTTTCGCGGCCAATCCCTTTATCAAAGGCCTTTTCCATCAACGCATTCCAGCGCTCGCAACCAGCCATTTCCGGGAGTTCTTGCGGCCAATCCAAAAAAACCTCCAAAAAGCCCTTGACAGTCCCATTATTATATGGGATATTGTCCTGTGTTGTGTCGGTTTGCTCTTTGACATATCGGGAAAGTCTGGGCCGTTAAGCCCTCGTCATTCACTGATTCAGGCCCTGCCAGTTAAATGGAGCGTTAACGTTAAAGTGAAACCCTGCCCTGCGGCACCCAGTCAAGGCTGGTCAAGGTGCCAGTCAAGGTCAGTCAAGGTTTCGCTTAATGCGCTGCATCCTCCTCATAATCATAACCTTAGCTCCTTTGCCACCCCCTAAGCGTCAAGTAAAAGTCAAGCCTTGTCAAGGTGAGTCAAGGTGACTCCGCTCCAAGTCAAGGCCAGCCTGTCCAGCCAGCCAGTCGCGCAAGCCTTGGCCCGCCCGCCGCGGGACGCATCTTGACACAGCCACCCTTCCATCACGGCGGCGGTTCCTACGGCCGGGGTAGCGCGATCCGTCCCGGTCGCCTGTGACTGGCGTCTCGCCAGACACATTCCCGCCCCGATCTCTCCGCATTCCCATTCTGGTCGTATTAAGATGCGGCCAACTCCGGACCCTACTCCCAATAAAACTTCACGCATTTGATCTGTTGCCCGCTCTCAACGCACGACCGGCTCAAACCGGCGGGCGTGATGAATCTCGTTGCGCGACAACGGACGGATTTGAGCGCCGGAAACCTTCGTGACCGCAACCGTCGAACCGTCGAACGTGGTGAATTCAACCATGAAGCTTTTGCCGCCCTTGCAGACATGGACGACGGCGCCCACGTCACCCGCCCTCAGTCCGTGCTCCGGCAGGTTCGCGGTCAACGCCACGCAGTCCAGTTCAGCAATCATGCTTCCAAAGGATACGCGGTGATGAAACGTGGCGCAAGCTCGCTCCTTTCCATCAACCAGATCGTCCGTACGCGCGGCTGGCGTCCTGACGGGGTGGTGATCCCACCCTCGACAATGTAGGTGACGCCGCCAGCGTCTGCCAACGTATCAGCGACCGGATTCTCCTGAGCGTGCCGGCGCAATGCCGCGGCCAACTCCTCCCACCGCTCGCGGCGAAACCCGAAGTGAGCAAAAAACTTTGCCTTTCCGCCGCCAATTGGATGTTCGGGGTTTAACATATAATCCTCGACTTTGCTGCGCGGGACGACGGCGGATTCAGCGCCAGGAAGTTTCATATCTTGCGTTTTGTAATGGAAGACAGAGAACACGCGCAAAGGAAAGCAGATCTTTCACAATTCAAGCCCGACCGTACAATCAATGCTAATTCATCTAGTTCACGCTCAACCTCCTCCCCATCAACGTCTTAAGCATTCCTCAGTCCGCTTTCGCCTTTGCTCAGGGAAATCCCGTTCATCTTGTTAATCCTGTCAAAACCTCTTCCGTCTCAACGACTTCCCTCTTGATCAGAGTGCCAACGACCAATTCCCAACGAGAACTTCTTCATGTTCCTGCCTCAATCTTTCTGCCATCAGATTCCACGGCCATTCAGAACTCTGACGAGGCCCTCTTCCCTTTTCCTGTTCCGCGTGCTCTGCGGCTAACCTCCTGTCTCTCAATATCTTCCATTTCCCTCAGCCGTTTCTTTTTGCTCCTTTCACAACCAACCCCAAAAAAAGTCACCGGAAAGGACTTGACAATCCCACAACAATATGGGACTTTGAAGGTTGGCGGGCCGCTCTGCCCGGCCCGCCAGAGCTTTAGCGAAGGCAGGCTCTTTGAAATACCGGCAAACCCAAGCCGTGTGGGTCCGTCGTAAGCCCTCGCCATTCACTGATTCAGGCTCTGCCAGTTAAATGCCACGTTATCGTTAAAGTAAAACCCGGTCAAGCCTGGGTCAAGGTGCCAGTCAAGGTTGGTCAAGGCAT
>JBEKSF010000050.1:0-39829 GCA_049517295.1 Verrucomicrobiota bacterium | reverse complement strand
TCTCCGGCTCTCTCCCCGCACGCGGGGAGAGAGGGCAAACGTGGCCCCAAAGGAGTATATTGGGTCGCATATACTTCTGTCTCGCAAAAACCGGTCGGCAAAGAATTTTGTCTCACACCGTTTCATTCCCCTTTTACCTCGTCCCCGACGTAGGCGTCGCCGGTCACGACGTCCGCCACCGTGTCGGTGTCCCGCTGCGGGCCCGTGACCTTCACTTCGCCAATTTTCATGCCTTGGTGGTTAACGTTCAAACGCCTGCCCGGCTGGGGGACGGCGCCCGGCGGGAAGGTCAGGACCACGAATCGCGCCTGGGAATTGACCATCGCGACAAGCCCAACCGGCCTGAAGTCCAGCATTACGGAAGGTTTGGACGGAGCCCTGACCGGCGGCGGCGGCGCTCCCGCTGGCCGCGGTTTTGGGGTGGCGCAGCCGGCCAGCAGTAACATCGCGCAAATCATTCCCGTCCAGACTCGCATAGGATGAGTAAAGTCGCGGCGCGATCAATCGTCAAGCTCGCGGGATCATAGGCGGTTATCTCTCTCTCCTTTGCTGAGAGATTTCGATTCGTTGCAGGACCGCGCGGGCGGATTTTTGGGTGGCCGGATCGCTGTTCGCGGCGAGGACTTTCCGCAGGGCGTCTCCCGCTTCCGCCGGGTGCGCGGCGCAGACCGCGCCGGCAATGGCAATGACCGCCCGCGCCGCCTCGGCTTCAACGGCGCTGTCCTCCAGCATCGGCGCGGCCAGGGCGAGCGCCCGCACATCGGCGATGGTCGCCAGGCCGGAGAGGATCAGGCGCTTCTCCGGCGCCTCCAGCGGCGTGTCAAGTATTATTGTCAGCGCGTCGAGCTTCTGCGCGCCGGGCAGCGTGACGCTCTCCTCCTGCGTCGCCAACCGGACGCACCCGCGCACGGCCAGCACGCGCAGCTTCTGATCGTCCGAGGCGCGGGCGACCTTGAGCAGGTCCGGCAGCAATTCGGCGTCGCGGGTGTCGCACAAGGCGCGCGTGGCGGCCTGGCGCACGCGCGGCTCCGGGTCGCCGAGGGCGGCGCGCAGGGCGTCCCGAGCCGGGGCGTTGGTCAAGCCGCCGCAAACCGGCAGCAGGGCCAGGCGGGCCTCCAGCGGGCCATTGCGCGCGGCGGCGACCAGGGGTTGCTCATAGGCTGGAGCGCCTTGCGATTGGAGGCGTTGGCAGACTGAATTGAGAGCGTCGGCCGCTTCCGAGCGTGCCTCCTGGCTTTTGGCCTGGACGACCAGTTGGACCATGCCGGGCAGTTGAGGCGCTCCGGCCAGCAGCGCCAGGGCCTGGAAGGCGGCCGCGCGGGTCGAATCGTATTCCCCTTGCGCCCATTCCACCAACCTGGGAGCAGCGGCCTGATCGCCCCGCCCACCCAAGGCGCGGATCAATTCGAACTGGACGCCGGGCGTGGTGCGGGCAAAAGGCTCCAGCAACGCCTGGGTGACCGGGCCGTGCCGCAGGTCCAGCAACGATTGCCGGGCGGCGCCGCGTTCGGCGCCGGAGGAGGCAGCAGCCAGGCGGGCCAGCAGCAGCGCAACGGTATCGTCGCCCACGTTACCGAGGGCGGCGAGCGCCGCCAAACGGACATGCGGATCGGCGTCGGCGGTCATCCGCGCGACGGCTTCCGCGGCGGAAGGATCGCCGCGCCGGCCCAGGCATTGAAGCAGCGCGATCCGCACGGGCGCCTGAACCTTCGGCAACAGGTCCGCCAGGGCCTTGGTTGCGGAAGCGCCAGGAGCCCGCGAGGCCAGTTGCAACGCCGCGCCCTGGCTGGGACCGCCGTCCCCGGCGATGGCATTGGTCATGAGCGCCAAACCGTCCGGGCCTGACGCGAGAATCAGGCCGCGAAAGGCGGCCAGCCGCGCGGCGTCGCGCGTTTCGCTGTCATATATAGTTTTAAACGTCTTGCGGGCTGGCGCGTCTTTGCCTTCTGTCAATAATATGTTTGCGCATGCCAGCAAGCCGTCGATTTCCGCGTCGTGGACGCGCCCGGTGGAGCGGGAAAGGGCCGCTTCCAGCGCCGTTGCGCCGCCCAGCCGGCCCAGAGCTTCCGCCGCCGCCACGGCAAGGTCGGGATCGGCGGCGTTGAGCAAGCCGGCCATTGCGGGCGCGGCCGCGGTTTGGCCGCGAAGGGCCAGCGAATGGATGATGCCGACGGCGTTGGAGCCGGAGGATTGTCCCAGCGCGCTCAACAGGGCCTGGCCGGCTTCCGGCGCGGGCATCGATTCCAGCGCGTAGCGGGCGGAGTGCGACAGGGCGGGATCCGCCAGCAAGGCGGCCAGGGCGGGGACGGAGCGCGCGGTGCCGATGCGCTTGAGCCGCGCACAAGCGGCGTCCTTGTCGTGCGGCGGGCGGTCGGATCGCAGGACGGCGATCAGTTGATTTTCCTCCCCGGCCGCGGCGTCCGCTTTGGCGGGCCACGGCGCGACCAGAACCGCGAGAGTGACAATTGTGAGAGCAAATCGATTCATGCGCGCAGGCCCGGATCAAGTGTACCATGGCGGACGTTTGGCGATGGACAGGAGGCGCCCGGCTTCGTCGTCCCCAATGAACTGCTCGGCGGCCGGGTCCCACTTGAGGGGCCGTTTCAATTGTTTGACAATGCCGCCCAGCAACAACGCGCTGGCCGAGCGATGGGCCACTTCGACCGGGCAAATTGTGGGCTGGCGGGTGCGGACGCATTGCAAGAAATTGCCGGAGTGGCTGTTGGAGCGGTAAAGATGAACTTCGCCAGGACGCAACGGTTCGGCCACCACTCCCGGCGGATCGGAAACCAGCGCGTCGCGGTCAACCGCGATCCGCCCCGCTGAGCCGACGCAGCAAATACCGCCGTCCGCGCCGACCGGTTCGCCCGGGTAGGGCTTGCCATAGACGACTACGCCGCTGGCGTATTTGTAGCAGGAACGGCCCTCTTCCATCCACAATTCGACCGGCCCGGTTTCATCCGCGCCGGCCGCCCACTGGACGATGTCGTAGTGATGCTGGCCCCAATTGAGTTCGCCGATGTCGAAGCGATGCGCGCCGGTGTTGCCGTCGTAAGGCAGCCACGGGGCCGGGCCGAGGTAGAGGTCCCAATCGAGGTCAGGAGGCACGGGTTTGGCGGGGCCGAAGCGTTCCGGCCAGAAGATCGCGCCGCCATCGCGATAAGCGTAGATGCCTTGCAGTTTGCCAATGCGTCCACTGCGGACGAATTCAACGGCCTGGCGGAACTTGCCGCCATACTCACTGCGCTGCTGGGTGCCTGCCTGATAGACCCGTCCATAGCGCAGCACCGCCGCGCGCACCGCCTGTGCTTCGCGGGTGGTGACAGCCGACGGCTTTTCACAATACATGTCCTTGCCCGCCTGCGCGGCCATGACGGCCATGGTGGCGTGCCAATGGGCGGGCGTGGCGATCAGGACCGCGTCGATGTCCGGGCGTTCGAGCACCTGGCGGAAGTCGGCGTAGGCCTGGCAGGGGGTGAAGGTCTCGCCGTAAACGTCCCGGTAATGTTCGTTGACCTTCTGGCAGGCCCGTTCGCGGCGGTCGCGCCAGACATCGCAGACGGCCAGCACCTGGACGTCTCTTCTGGCCGCGTAGCCGCCGGTTAAATAGGTCCAAGCCCCGCCCAGCAAATGGCCGGAGCCTTGCAACCCCACCCCGATGAAGCCCATGGCGATGCGATCGCTGGGCGCCACCGCTCCGCTGCGTCCCAGGACGGATGCCGGCAGAATGGCTGGCGCAACGAAAGCCGCGCCGATGGCGCCGCCGATGTTTTGCAGAAACCGGCGGCGATGGATGGAGTAACCTGCTTTCATATTGGCAAAGTTGCGGTACAGGCCTACGCCGTGACGGGGAGGTTCGTCAAGCGCCGAAAGCGGGTAACGCAAAGGCGCCAAGGAGCAAAAGCGCGGCGCGACAAGGCGAAGAATATGATCAGGGAGGGAACGGAGAAGCAAAGGTTTTGTCGATGATGCGCAAGTTCTGTGGATGGCACGGAGACATTGCGAATTGGCAATTGAAAATTTGTCAATTGTAATTATCTTGGCGTCTTTGAACCTTCGCTGCTTTGCGTTAAAACCGGTGGCAGGCTCTTGGAAAGGCGGGGTGAGGGTTCTGGAATCCGCCGCGGCGCGGCAGGCGCCGCGGGGATTGTGGCACGGCGGGGGTGCTGGTGTTTTCTTTTGCTGACAAGCGAGGCTTGCGGCGGGGTCACAGGGCGCAAAGGCCGGCTCGTTGAGCGGGAGAAGGGCAGGAGACGGGTGCTTGTCGTTCATAAAAAGGTGGGAAAAATAAAAATAGTGTTTCGAAATTGATAAGGTTTGCTAATGGCGAGGCGGTTGTTTTGGCTGCAAGTGGCTCTGGCGCAATGAATTGGGCGCGGCGGGCCGGTGGCAATGATCTGGAAATAGAGTTGAAAAAGATGGAAATAGAGCGAATCGTTCAAGTCCGCCGCGAGGAGGAGGAACGGGTCGAATGGGAATAACGGATGCGGATAAAAGCAGTAAAGATTAAGATTAAGATTAGGATTAGGAATGGGAGGGGGAAAGGGGATGGGTAGAAAAGGGACGAAAAGGACCAAAAGGACGAAAGGGACCAAAAGAAAAGGCGTGAGGCCGGAGATTGGAAGGCTTCCGCCTTCGCTAAAGCTATGGCGGACTAGCCGGAGGGGGCGGCCCGGAGAACGCTTCCGAGCGATGAACAAATTCGTGCTCACGCGCAGGAGTTGATCACATTTCCACGAGGAGAAAAAACCGACTGGGGGAAAAAACGCAGAATTTTTGAAGATCTATTTTCGGCCACAGATAACACAGATTGGCACAGATATGGGGAAAAAAAGTGGAAGAGGCAGAACACGAACCGCTTAGGTTGCCAATCAGTGAATCTGCGATTACGTGAAAGCCATTGAAATTGGGCAAAAGAATGGTGACGTGACGATTCGGGGCGGCCATTGTCGAAACACACAGTGATGAAGTCTCTGGAACGAGCGAGGCAGGCGGGCATTTTCACGATTCCATTGGGAGCGGTTCGCCTCGAGGATTTGCCGCGAGTCGGGGGCAAGGCGGCTCATCTTGGGGAGATGATCGCGGCGGGGCTGCCGGTGCCGTCCGGATTCGTCGTCACGACGGATGCCTGCAAGCGGTTCCTGCAATCCGATCCCCGGATTGGGCATTGGCTGGGAATCCTGGAGAAGTGCGATTCTCGAGATCAGGCAGGCTTGCACACCGCAGCGGAAGAGGTGAGGCAGCAGTTAAGCGCAATCCCCGTGCCAGGCGAAGTGGCGGACGCCATCGCGGCTGCCATGGCGATCGAAGCCGGCGACGCCCGGGCAGTGCGTTCGAGCGCGACGGTCGAGGACTTGCCGGAGGCGTCGTTCGCCGGCCAGCACGATTCGTTTCTGAACGTCCTCGGGTGCGACGCGGTCGTGGGCGCGGTGAAACGGTGCTGGCTTTCGTTGTTCTCCGAGCGGGCCATTTCATATCGGATGCGAAAAGGTGTCGCGCCCGGCGGCGCGCAGATGGCCGTCATCGTCCAACAACTGATTGAAGCCGATGCGGCCGGCGTGATGTTCACAACCGATCCGGCGGGCGGCGATTCGGACTCCATCCTCATCGAAGCCGCGTTCGGGTTGGGCGAGGCCGTGGTTCAGGGCAAGGTGTCGCCCGACCGTTTCGAAGTGTCGCGTTCGGGGCTGCGAGTGGTCCGGCGTGATACGGGCTTGAAGCGAGTGCAGATCGTGGCGGCGAAAGAGGGCGTCAGCGAACAACTGCTGGCGGCGGAAAAGGCGGGCGCACCCGTGCTGGAAGACGGGACGGCGGCGCGGTTGGCGGGGCTGGGGCTTGAAGCGGAGCGGGTCCTGGGCGGTCCGCTGGACATCGAGTGGAGCGTGCGCGGCGGGGAGATCTGGCTCTTGCAGGCGCGGGCGGTGACGACATTGCCGCAGGAGAGGGAATCCAGCTTCGAGGACCGCCAGGTGTGGACCAACGCCAACGCGGGCGAGGTGTTGCCGGACGTGGTGACTCCGATGACGTGGTCGCTTGTGCAACTGTTCTATCGCGATTTGTTCGACGGCTTGTTCCGAGTTAGTGGCATCCGGGTCAAGCACGAGCAGGTACTTGGCCTGATTGCGGGCCGGGCGTACTTCAACTTTAATACTGTTTGTGCGCTGGCACGCCAGGGACCATGGTTGAAAAAACAAAGCGTGGAAAAGCTGTTCGGCGGTCATCAAGACGCCCTGCTGGCGCTGAAACGGATAAAAATCTCAGAAGCCGGCCTGCCTCGAATCGAGGTGTGTCGCTGGCGGGCGGTAACCAATATACCAACCGTAGTGTTGGGATTTCTCTGCTACACGCCCCGGCACGGTTGCGCGGCGGTGGACAACATCGGGCGTATGAATGCGGACCTGGCCCGCAATGAAGCACGGCTGCTTTCTGACGACGAATTGGTGGCCGCGATACAGACGTCGTTCACCCCCGAGGCGCTCGGCCGATTGGGAGTGCTTGAGGCGCTTGGTTTCGCGCTTGTTTATTATTCGCTCCTGTTCGGCCTGTGCGAACGATGGTTAGGCTCCGAAGGCCGCAGCATCGCCAACCGGCTGCTGGCCGGCGTGGGCGACCTTGAGGATGCGGTGGCCGGACACGAACTGTGGCTGATGGCGGAACAGGCGGCCCAGGAGTCCGAGATAAAAAGCGTTCTGCTGGGCGAGCGCACATTCCGCGACTTTGCATCGGGTCTGGAACATGCCCGGAGCGGCCCGGCTTTCCTCGCCCGGTGGAATGCGTTCATGCAGCGGCATGGGCACCATACGCGCGGCGAGATCGAGTTGTTCAACCCGCGCTGGTCGGAATGCCCCGACTTCGTCCTGGACATGGTGCGTGGCTACGTTGACGCCATCGACGCAGGGCACCCCGGTCCGATTGTCCGCCAAGAGGCGCTGGCAAGCGAGCGCGTGGCTCTGGAGAACAAGTGCATCGCCAGACTGAAGAATCCATTGAAACGCGCCATCTACCGGCTCGTCTTGCATCGCGCGCAGGACGGTGGCCGGTTCCGGGAAAATCTCAAGAGTGAATTGATCCGGTGTTTTGCGTTTCTGCGCCGGTTCCTGCTGGAGTTGGGCAGCCGCCTGGCGGCGCGAGGGCGGTTGGCGGACAGGAACGATGTCTTTTTTCTGGAAATTGAAGAAATACAGAGTGGCTCTTTGTGGGGGCCGGGTACTGACCTTCGCGCGCTCATCGCCGGGCGGCGGGCGCTGTACGAGCAAAACCTGAAAATAACCCCGCCCGCCGTGATCGTCGGCCGGTTTGATCCGACGGCTTTCGTCCCCGACGCGGTGGATCGCGGGACGAAGGTGTTTCATGGACTGGGCGTGAGCGCGGGCACCGCGACCGGTCGCGCGCGGGTGATCCTGCGCTCGGACGCCCATGAGCGCGTGCAGCCGGGAGAGATTCTTGTGGCTCCGTTCACCGATCCGGGCTGGACGCCTTATTTTGTGGCGGCTGCCGGGATCGTGATGGACATGGGCGGCATATTGAGTCACGGGAGCATCGTCGCGCGGGAATACGGGATTCCGGCGGTGGTCAACGTGGGGCCGGCGACGCAGATCATCCGGACCGGACAATGGCTCGAAGTGGATGCGAACCGGGGCGTGGTAACGGTGCTCGACGCGGCGCCGGAGTCGACCGCGGCTGGGAAGCGCGGGCCGGATAATGGCTGACCTCTCCGCCCCTCCCGTAAGATGACCTTTCTCGGCACTTCAGGGGAATGGAGCAGAGATGCGGTAAAAGCGGCTGAGATAATTTGGCCACGCCGTCCTCATGCTCCAAAGAGGCGTCGGGCCAGCTCTTCGCGGCTGATTTCAAGATGGGCGGCGACATCGCCAAGAATGCCCGAAAGGGTTCCGATCTTGATGGGATTGTGATTCGGAATGGTGACATGGTGCTGGCCGCGCTCGGTCGTGACCAGCCGAATGTGGCTGCCAGTCTGGCGGTTCGTCTCGTAACCAACACGCCGCAATGCCTTTACCAATTCGGCCCCCGACAAATCTCTTGGTATCTTCATGTTGCCAGCGAGAAGCAATTACAGCTTGCCTAACCCGCCAGCACTTCCTCCCGCACAAAATGGAGCCGGATGACTTTCGGGGCCTTGCCCTCGTCAAAGTGGCATTGGACGGCGTCGCGCACGTTGCCCCGAAGCTCCTCCAGCGTTTCGGCTTCCGTAAAGATGGACTGGCCAAGCGCACGGGCCGTAAAGCCCCCTTCCGGCGCCTCTTCGACAAGGAATATCAGTTCATTCATTTTGTCCGGGCCAACAGGCCTTTGATGTTGCTCATAATGTCCGCAATCCGCCGCTCTTTATCAAGGATGCATTGGGCCAATTGTTCTTGCAGGGGTCGTGCAGGGGTCGGTTCCGAGCATTGCCACATCATTGGTTGACAGGGCTGGAGGATGAAACATGCCGCCGGCACGGCGCGAAAGTTTCAGCTGCAATATCCGGGGGCTATCTATCATCTGATAAGCCGCGGTGACCGCGAGGAACCGGTCTTCCTGGAGGACGCCGACCGGCGAATACTGGCTGGGGATCAGGTTCTGGAAGTCCGTCAACTGAAAGGTTTATGAACACAGACAAACAGAACGTGAATATGCCGAACCCTTTACGACGGAATAACTGGAGGCCACGCAATGGACACCCGTCAGACGAAACCCGACCCACATTAAATTAGCAAAATACAAGGACTGACCCGTCGGCCCTCACAGACCCGTCGGCCCTCATGGGTTCGGCGGTTGTGTGGTGAAAGGGTTCCATTCGGCTCGAAATTCCATTTGAGCCTCGCGAGTTACAGGGTTGAACAGGACTGGAATCCAGACATACCTGGATTGGTCCAGGTCGTTTCTTCCCGCCGGACCGGCCCACCATTGGTCGCAGAGGGCGATGAGGGTGTCGGTTTCAGCAACATAAAGAAAACTCGACATTTGCGAGCCCCACGTGCCCCAATTACCGAGGCGTCCGGGAGCGGAATAAGGTCCCAATGGGGAATCGGCGATGGCGTAGGTCGTGTCGGAGGGGTTCCAGCCCGTAACGCCGGAGCCGGCCACGATGTACTTGCCCTTATATTTGACCATCGCGGCCCCTTCATATTGCTGGCCCTGACCGGAACCTGCGCGCAGCGCGATCACGCTTCGGCCTGTGGTGTCCAGAAAGTCGTCGGTCAGCAGGTCCACGCGCAGATTGCGATGGCCGTCGTCATACACGAGGTACGCTTTGCCATCGCTGTCCTGGAAGGCGCCCAGGTCCTGCGCCCATCCATGCTCCTCACTGCTCTTTCTCAGGCCCTGGATCACAAACGGACCGGCCGGGGCGGCGGCGGTGGCCACCGTGAGCATGACGTCGGGGTATTTTCGGAAATAGAAGTACCATAAGACATATTTCTTTGCCGGCTTGTTGTAGATGACGCGGGGCCGGTGGGAGGTCCCCTCCGAGCCGAAGCCGGTCTTGGGGAAGGCAAGGCACTGGCCGAGGTAGTGCCAATCCACCAGGTTGGTCGAGCGATAGACATTGAAACCGTTCTGCAGGGGTGCTCCTTCCGGACCGCATTGTCCCAAAGGATTGCCCTTGTAACTGGTGCCATACCAATAAAACGCGCCTAAAAAGCGCCCGACAAAATGCTCGTGCGCCGAGATCGGCCGCCCGCTGGTATCTCTCCAATCGGTCAGGTTAACGATGGCTTTTTCAGCGGATGCCGAAGCTACCATCAGCAGGCAACCCAAGACCGGGAGAGTTTGGGGTAGCGAGAGTTTTATTGTCTTCATACGGGAATTGGACGGAATTCGTGCTCAAATGCTCCGGGTGTCGGTCCTGAGTTGCTCATCATCAACATTGGTCTGACCTGTCGGCCCTTTTCTTTAAACCCTTATCGATCCACGGAACGCCCTAACGCGATAGTAACAGGGGGCACTATTCTGATACACGAAGACACGGCCGTAGCGGCGATCGCCAAAGAGAGCGCCGCCGAGTTGTCTAATATCAGCAGGTGTTTTGACCCAACTCGACGTCTTGGTGTCGAACTCTCCAAGCTTCTGCAGCTCTCGATATTGTTCTTCCGTCAAAAGCTCGATGCCCATGGCCGCCGCCATATCCATAGCGCTATTGTTCGGTTTATGTTCTTTCCTGGAATCCAGCGCTTCACGGTCGTAGCAAACACTTGCGCGGCCTTTGGGACTTTCCGCCGAGCAATCAAAGAAGATGTATTCGCCCGTCTTTTTATCATGAGCAACGACATCCGGTTCGCCGCCGGTGCTTTCCATTTCGTTGAGTGACCAGAGCTTTTCGGTTTTAGCTTCCAGCCTTGCTCTTACTTTGGCCCATTCGAGACCTTCATGGCGGTTCATGTTTTTCTCAAAGCGGTGTTTCAATGCTTCGAGCAGTTTTTCGCGTTGTTCCGGTCGCAATTCCTTTTTTGTTTTAATGCCTGTCATAGAGGTTTCCTTTTTATTACTGTGTCGTGTCAGTATAGTCCATCCCCCCGGCCGCTTGCCCGAGATCTCGCAGCTTGATGCCGAAACCCTTCTTTCCCAAGTAAAGCGCCAAGTCCCGTCCCCAGTCCCCATAACGATCTCGAAATCCTTCCCACCGGTCCGCTTTCACCTTCTCCACCCAATGTGCGACAAATTTGCGAAAGGTTTCCATCTTCTCAAATCCTGTCGGGCCTGCCCGCTGCGGTCAACGCTTTTAGAGCCGCTGGAACCGCTGCGCGGGCCAAGGCGCCGCGCTGGAACCGCCGCCGCCCAATCGGCGCGGCGGCGTGGGTGCCGAGGAGAATGAAGCTTGCAAGTCATTGAACATCAGCGCGTTGCGCGCTTAAACGTTCTGCATTTGCGAACTATATTAGTCCCGTCTCCCCTTGTCACCAGTACTGGTGACTTTTGGTTTTTTGGGGATGGGGTATTGTAAGCACAGTTGGACGTGCAAAACGCAGGGTTCCGTGTGTGTGAAAAGGCGCGTGTCTGCGGCGCCGCACGAAAGAAGATTTAGTTTGTTCTCAGACAGATGGCCGGGCCAAAACCCGGCCTTTTGTTTTTCCCTTAACCCGGTCGCCGGACGCCTTCGACTTCGTTCCGCTGCCAGGCTCCAATATCCCCGTCGCCACCGACCGAGCGCACGTATTCCGCATCCCACTCTGCCGGCGGAAAGGCGTCGGGCGAAGATTTTCTGCTGGCGACCTGATCGGCGATGTAAAGGGCCGAGGCCAGGGTGAACTTGGACGCTTTCTCGTCCTGGGGACGATCCAGAAGCGATACGGCGGCGACGACGTTGGAGGGCATCCCCCACAAATCCAGGAGATAGGCGGCAATCTGGGCCGGGGTGGTCTGAAAGGTATGGCGCAGGGCCGGGCCGAGGGGCGAGCCGTCCCGGCGGGCGGCGTCGCAGGCGGCCTGGAAACGGTCCGGGAAGTTGTCGATTAAAATGAGGCGTCCGGTTTCGTGGAGGAGGCCGCCCAGGAAGGCTTCTTCGCCGGCGGCGTGGGGGAGGCCCTGTTCGCGGCAATAGATTTGGCCCAGGGAAGCGGTTTCCCAGCAGTGGGACCAGAGGCGCCGCAAGCTTGATTCGCGATGGGAGAGGACGTTGTAGTGTTTGAAAAGGGCCTGGGAGAGAACGACGGCGGTGATCATGGTGGTGCCCAGGCAGAGGACCGCCTCGACCGGGCTGGTCACCAGGGAGGAGCGGCCAAAGAGGGGCGAATTGGCCAGTTGCAGCACCTTGGCCGAAAGGCCCGGGTCCTGCGCGATCGTTTGGCCGATGGTGGCGCTGGCGCCGTAACTGTCCGCCAGTTCCGCCAGCAATGTGTGGCGCACTTGAGGAAGGGAGGGAAGGGAGCGCAGGGAAGTCACCACGGTTTTCAAACCCTCGTCCTGAATGCGCTGCTGGGCGGCAAAGATGCGGTCCAGAAGTTCCTTGAGTTGGAGGGCGTCAAAGGGTTTGGCCACGTATTGGTGCGCGGAGGTGATGACGTTCAAGCGGTCCATCGCCACGTAGCCGGACATGATGATGCGCACGGCGCCGGGAGCCAGGGTGCGGACTTCCTCCAATAACTGGCTGCCCTGCATCCGCGGCATCAATTGGTCCGACAGGATCACATCCGGCGGCTTGGCGCGCACGGCGGCGAGGGCTTCGTGGGGGCCGGCAAAGCCGGTCACCTCCGAGTCCGGCACAAGGCCGCGGACGATAACAACCGCGGTTTCGAGGACTTCGGACTGATCGTCAACAATATAAATGGTACGTTTCATGTTTGCGCCGCCGACTCGACCGCGCACTATGCCCCGGAGACGGGGATTTTTGAAGCGCAAAACCGGGGCGGATGGTTGAGAAGGCGGGCCACAGATAAACACAGATTTCTTCGGCATCGGTTTGTCTGTGTTCACCTGAGTCAATCTGAGGCGCGGTTTTCATTTCAACGGCGCGCCCCGATAATCCTGTTGCCCGGCCAAAGCGGGAGCGTCATTATCCGTCCGAGTAAAATTGTTGGTGGATGTTCGCCGCCGTGTCGGTTTATGGCTCAATTCCCGAAATGAAATTCGCCATTTGCAATGAGGTTTTCCAGGGTTGGAAAATCGATGCGGTCCTGGAGCATTGCGCGCGGCTGGGCTACGACGGCCTGGAAATCGCTCCCTTTACCCTGGCGAGAATGGCCGGCGACATCACGACGGCCCAACGCCGCGAAATTCGGGACAGCGCCGCCCGGCACGGTGTGGCCCTTTGCGGCCTTCATTGGCTTTTGGCAAAAACCGAGGGGCTTTGCCTCAATCATCCCGACCCTGCGGTGCGGGCGCGGACGGCGGCCTATTTTTGCGAGCTGGTCGATTGTTGCGCGGACCTGGGGGGCAAAACGCTCGTGCTCGGCTCGCCCCAGCAACGCAACGTGCCGCCCGGTCTGGCAGCGGAAGCGGCCTGGGACTATGCCGCGCAAACCCTGGCCCCCGCCGTCCGCCGCGCCGGTGAGCGCGGGGCCATCATTTGCCTGGAGCCGCTGGCGCCGGCGGAAACCAACTTCATCAATACCGCCGCCGAAGCGATCCGTTTCGCGCAACAGTTCGACAGCCCGGCCATGAAGATCGTGCTGGATGTCAAAGCGATGTGCGCGGAGCGGGAACCGATTCCGCGGATCATAGCTCAATCCTGGCCGCACTTCGCGCATTTTCACGCCAACGACAAGAACCTTAAAGGCCCCGGCTTTGGGGAGGTCGATTTTCATCCCATCGCCGCCGCTCTGAAGCAGACGGGCTACAGCGGATTTGTGTCCGTCGAGGTGTTTCGATTCGAGGAAGGGCCGGAAGCCATTGCCCGCCGCAGCCTGGAATACTTGCGGGCGGTGTTCGGCGGGTAAATCAGCGCAATCTTCGCGCGGCAGCGGACTTCAGCCGGTGTCTTCCGGGCGCAGGCCGAAGGCGGTGAGCTTCTCGCGCATGGTCACCCGCGAAACGCCGAGCCAGCGTGCGGCCTTGGCCTGGTTGCCGTGGGCCAGATGAATGGCCTGCGCGAAGAGTTCCCGCTCCAGCGCGTCGATGACCTTGCCATGCACGCGTTCCATCTCCCCCGCCCGCGCCTTGAGCAAGAAATCCGAAACCCACGCCGCCATGGAGGTGTCCAGGCTCTCCGCCGGCCGGTTCATCTTGGCGAGCACCTGGCGGACGTGGTCCAGGGTGATGGTGTATTTGCGGGCGAGCAAGAGGGCCTGGCGCGCCACGTTTTCCAGTTGCCGGATATTGCCCGGCCAGGGCTGCTCGCACAAAAAGGCGATGGCCTCGGGCTGGACGGCGGGAGAGTCCACGCCCAGCTCGGCGCCGTATTTCTGTAAAAAGTATTTGACAAGGCTCGGGATGTCCTCCGCCCGCTGGCGCAAGGGCGGCAGTTGCACCTGCACGACGTTGAGCCGGTAGAACAAATCCTCCCGGAATTGCTTTTCGCGCAAGGCGGTTTCCAGGTCGCGGTGGGTGGCGGCGATGACGCGCACGTCGATGGGAATGGTTTCCTTGCCGCCGAGGCGCTCGATGTATTTCTCCTGCAACACGCGCAGCAATTTGGCCTGGGTGTTCAGGCTCATGTCGCCGATTTCATCCAGGAAAATCGTGCCGCCGCCCGCCTGCTCGAATTTGCCGATGCGCCGGGTGTCGGCGCCAGTGAAGGCGCCGCGCTCGTGGCCGAAGAGTTCGCTCTCCAGCAACGTCTCCGGTATGGCGGCGCAATTGACGGCGACAAACGGGGCGGTGGCGCGGTCGCTGTGCTGATAGATGGCCCGAGCGATCAGTTCCTTGCCGGTTCCCGTTTCACCCCGGATGAGCACCGTGACCGGCTTGGCGGCGATGCGGCCGATCTCCTTGTAAATCTCCTGCATCACGCGGCTGTTGCCGATGATGGCATCGCGCGAGGACTCCTCGGCGCCGATTCCCACCACCTCGGACATCAGGCGGCTGCTTTCCACCGCCTTGGCCACGAGGTCCAGCAGCACTTCCATCTCGAAGGGCTTGAGCAAATAATCGTAGGCGCCGAGCTTGGTCGCTTCGATGGCGATCTCGGTCGTCCCGTGCGCCGTCATCAGGATGAGGGGCAGGCGGGGTTTGACTTCGTGAAGCTGGCGCACGACTTCCAATCCGCTTAGGCCCGGCAATTTGAAATCGCTAATGACCAGGTCGAAGTCTTTCTGGCGCGCCTCCGCCAGGCCGGCGTCGCCGCGCGAGGCCACGTTCACCCGGTAGTCTTCGTCGCGCAAGACCCGTTCCAACGCCGCCGCCGCGCTGGAGTCGTCTTCAATGAGGAGTATTCTGGGCGCCGTTGCCATGGGCGGGAGAAGTGGGGAGAATCACACCGAAGGTGGTGCCGCGATGCGGTCGCGTCTGAAATTCCAGCAGGCCGCCGTGCTTTTCGACGATGCGCGCGGCAATGGACAATCCCAGGCCGGTGCCGCTTTCCTTGGTCGAGAAAAACGGGTCGAAGAGCCTTTTCTGCACCTCGGCCGGAATGCCGCGGCCGTTGTCTTCTGTTTCCAAAATCACGGCGGGCCCATAGTGGCCGTTGAGGCGGGCGGCGCCGTCGCGCGCGCGCAGGATGATCTGGCCATTGCGCTCGATGCTTTCGGCGGCGTTGCGCACCAGGTTGATCAGCACCTGTTTCAACTGCTGCGGATCAGCTTGGAACAGCGCGTTGGATTGCAGGTCGAGCTTCAATTGGATCGCCTGCTTTTCGCATTGCGGCGCCAATAGATCGCGCACTTCGCGCAGTGCCTGCTCGGGCCTCATCGTCACCATCTGCGGCTGGGCCGGGCGGGCGAATTGCAGGAAGTCCTGCACGATCCGCTCCAGGCGGTTGATCTCGTTGCCGATGACCACCGCCTCCTGGTACTCGACCGACTCCGGGTCGAAGCACCGTTGGTGGCTGAAGAGGCGGGCTTTAATGGCGGTGAGCGGATTGCGGATTTCGTGGGCGACACCGGCGGCCAGCACGCCCAGGGAGGCCAGTTTCTCCTGGCGCTCGATAATGGCGTGGCTTTCCACCAGTTGCAAACGCAAGGGAGTGATCATCTCGCGGTACACCGTGATCGACAGCCATCCCAGCGAGGCGAGCAGCAGGATGAGCGAACCAAAAATGACCCAGCGCAGCACCGAGACGGATTTTTGGGAGGCCAGCAGGGAATCCTCCAGCACCTGGCGATGGGCGTCCTCCAAGCGATACCCCAGTTCCAACAGCGGCTGGGCCGCCTTTTGAATGCCTTCGATGTGCCGCAATTTAGCCTCCTCATTCCGGCCGATTTGATCGATGTTGTTGGTAGCCGCCGCGAGAAAAACGTCGTAGGCGCGGTCGATCTGATTGAGCACGTCCAGTTCGACGGGCCGGAGGATTGGCTTCTGCAAGTGGATCCAGTCATTGAATTGCTGGCTTTCCTGGCGGTATTTCTGCAACTCCTTGGGGTCTTGCTGCAAGTCGTAGCGCACCATGCGGGTGGACAAGCGGAGGATTTCGTCCTGCACGTGGTCGGCGATTTCAAAACTGCGCAAGTGGCCTGTGCTCAAGCGGGTTTGCAAGCGGCTGACCTCGCGCCAACTGGCAAAGGCGGCCCAGCCGATCAGCACAGCCAGGACCGCGATGGCCAGTCCGAAAGCCGTCAGCCGGATTTTCAGAGCCCGGTTCATTGTGGCAACTAACTTACCACCTGTGGAAACCAAATGACAAGGGTTTGGGCCGTTTGTTCGAACGCAGGATTCCAAGTGGCCAGCCATCAGTGTCTTACGCAAATTCCCGCGCTTCTGGCATGTCCCCTGCTTTGATGTGACTCAATGGGTTTGTTTGCCGCCAAACAACGACATGGACCCCGCCCGAGCCGTTGGCGGGGAGCGGTGTCGTTTGTTCTTTTCGTCCCTTGGCTTTGCTACGGACAATCCGTTTCGACAAACCTGCCGTTCCCCAAACTCACCCTGGAACAGGCCCGCCAGACTGCTTTCGCGCATAGTTGGGATTTGTTAAGCGCCAAAAGCGGGATCGATGCCGCGACAGCCCAAGGCATTGTCGCCAAGGAATTCCCTAATCCCACCGCCAGCCTGAGCGTCTCGCAAATCGGTACGCACGACGCCGCGACCACCGAGGGCAACGGCCTCTGGCATCGCAGCTACGACACCGTCGCCGCCGTCACCCAATTGATCGAAATCGCCGGCAAGAGGTCCGACCGCCAGGCGGCTGCCCGCGCCGGTGTCATGGGCGCCAAGGCGCGATTCTACGACGCCAAACGGACCCTCGATCAAGGCGTCACCAAGGCCTACATCGCCGCGCTGCTGGCCGATGACAACGCCGGTGTCTTGCGTGAATCGGCCCGCTTTATGAACCGCGAGGCGGACATTGGCAAGGTCCGGCTTAAGGCGGGCGACGTGTCGGAATCGGATTTCAAGCAGATTCAGATCAGCGCCGAGCAATTCGACCTGCAGGTCAAAGCCGCCGAAACCGCCGCCGTGCAGGCCAGAGTCCAGGTCGAAGTCCTCATGGGAGTCCGCCAGCCCAAAGGCGATTGGGCGCCGGCCGATTCCCTTGAGCAACTGGGCGCTGTTTCTTCCCCGCCCGCCGCCCCCGCGCCGGACGCCGAGCGTCCCGATGTCCTGGCGGCGCAAGCCGATCTGCGCGGTGGCCAATTCAATCTGAAGCTGCAAAAGGCCTTGCGTATCCCGGACCCCACATTCTCCATCGAATATGAGCACTTGCCCCAGCCCCCGGGTCCGCCGGCCGACGACACCTTCGGCATCGGCGTCTCATTCCCCCTGCCGCTGTGGAACCTCAATCGCGGCAACATTGAGGCGGCGCGCGCGGCCGTGGCTCAATTCGAGATGGCTCTGGGTAAAGCCCGCACCCAAGCCGCCGCCGATGCCGTCAACTCGCAGGCGGAATACCAGGAAGCCTCGGAGCGCTGGCATCGTTACAAGACCCAAATCGTCCCGCAGTCGGCCTCCACCCGAGCCGCGGTTTCCTTTGCCTTCGAGAAAGGGGCGGCCACGCTGGTTGATTTGCTGGAAGCCGAGCGCACCGACAATACCGTGCGCATGGCCGCCGCCCAAGCCATGTCCGACGCCGCCAGCGCCGCGGCCGACGTGGCCGCCGCCCAAACCGTGGTGACTGAATTGGAGTTGAATTCCCGGAAATGAAAACAACGACAAACACAATTTTAAGCCGCCGATGGCTGTGCGCCTTCGCGGCGCTGGCCCTGGCCGGCTGCGGGCAAAAACCGATGACCTATCCGGCGCCGCCGCCGCCAAAGGTCGAGGGTGACTCTGTTATTTTCACCACCAACGCGCCCCAACTGGCCTCCATCTCCGTCGAAACCGTGCGGCCGCGCGAAACCTCCGTCTCCCATGTCACCGGCCGCCTCTATTGGGACGACGACTGCACCGTTCGTGTCTTCACTCCGGTCGCCGGACGGGTCCTGGCGGTGCGGGCGGACCTCGGCGATCCGATCCGCGTCGGCACGCCGCTGGCGGACATTGACTCGCCCGATTTCGCCCAGGCGCGGGCCGACGCCCGCACGGCGGCGGGCAATCTGATGGCGGCGCAAAAGGCGTGCGAACGCAGCAAGGAGTTGCTGGCGCACGGCGCCGCCGCGCAGAAGGACGTCGAAGTGGCGGAGGCGGCGTGGACCGCGGCCCGCGCCGAACACGACCGCGCCGAGGAGCGGCTGGCCAATTACGGTGGCAGCGACCAGAGCAGCAATTCGGTCTATGTTCTGCGCAGTCCGCTGGCGGGGTTGCTGGTGGATAAATCCATCAATTCCGGCCAGGAGGCTCGCGCCGACATGATGCTGGCCAACGCCCCCAACCTGTTCGCCCCGCTCTTTGTTGTCAGCGATCCCGCCAAACTCTGGCTGCAGGTCGATGTCCCCGAAACAGCCCTGCCGACACTGGCGGCCGGACAGCGGTTGCGGGTTTTTTCCGAGGCCTATCCCGGCAAGGTATTCGAGGGGACAATCTCCCGCATTGCCGACACCCTTGATCCGGCCACCCGCACCGTCCGGGTGCGCGGGGTGGTCGATAACCCCGACAACCTGCTCAAGGCGGAAATGTATGTGACGGTTGATGTGCTCCAAGACGGCCAGGCCCTCGCGCGCGCGGTGGATATTCCCGCCAAGGCGGTATTCCGCAAAAACAACCAGGATTATCTCTTTGTTGAGGAATCTCCCGGCCGCTTCGTCCGCCGCGCGGTGACCCTCGGCATAGAACAGGACGGCAAGGTTCCGGTGTTCTCCGGCCTGGCCGCGGGCCAGGAAGTTGTCACCGAGGGCTGCCTGTTGCTGGAGGCGCTGATCGACCCGGCGTCATGATCAACAAACTGACATCGAGCGTCCTGCGCCATCGCGCGGTCGTGGTGGTCTTTCTGGTTGTCTTCCTCTTTGCCGGGGGCAACTCCTTTCGCGAGTTGCCGGTTGAGGCCTATCCCGATGTCACCAACGTGTCGGTTCAGATCATCACCCTGTTTCCCGGCCACGCCGCCGAGGAAGTCGAGCGAATGGTCACCGTCCCCATCGAAAGCGTGATGAACGGGATCCCCAAGCGCGTCTCCATGCGTTCGATTTCGCTCTTCGGCCTGTCCCAGATCACGCTGGTTTTCGAGGACGACGCCAGAAACGAAGTCATCCGCAACCTGGCCAATCAACTCCTGGGCACGGTGACCCTGCCGCCGGGGGCGCAGGCCAGCCTCTCGCCCGACGCCACGCCGATTGGCGAAGTCTTTCGCTACACCCTTCGCGCCTCGCCCGGTTTTCCGCCGGAGGAGGTCCGCGCGCTGGAGGACTGGGTTGTCGAGAAGAAGTTCCGCTCCGTGCCCGGCGTGGTAGATATCAACCCTTTCGGCGGATTGACCAAGCAATTCCAGGTGCTGGTGGATCCGCTCAAATTGAAGTCTTACAACTTGACGCTCCAGCAGGTCTTCACCGCCTTGCAAAACGGCAACGCCAACGCAGGCGGCTCCTACGTCGAGCACGGCTCCGAGCTGTATGTTGTCCGCGGCTTGGGCCTGGTCAACAGCCCCGCGGACATCGAGGCCATAGCGGTGGACACCCGCAACGGCACGCCCATTCGCATCCGAGACATTGGCAGGGTCATCATCGGGCACGCCGTCCGCCTGGGCCGCGTGGGGCGCACCGAGGCCCACGACGGCAAGGTCATCCGCGACGAGGACGACGTCGCCGAGGGGATTGTCCTGATGCGGCGGGGGGAGAATCCGCTGGAGATTTGCAGGCGCATCGAAAAAATGGCCGATCAAATCAACCAGCGCTATCTGCCGCCGGGAGTGAGGCTGGAAGTGTATTACGACCGCACCGGGCTGACCGACCGCACCCTCCACACAGTGCGGGAAAACATGATGGCGGGAATCGGCCTGGTGCTGCTGGTGTTGATCTTGTTTCTGGGCCTGGGCAATTACCGTTCGGCCCTTGTGGTAGCGCTGGCGGTGCCGGTGGCCTTGCTCGGGGCCTTCATGCTATTGGATTTGCGCGGGATTCCGGCCAATTTGATTTCCATGGGCGCGATTGATTTCGGCATCATCGTCGATTCCGCCGTGGTGGTGATGGAGAACCTCCTGCGCATCCTGGAGCAGCGAAAAGGCAAAATCCACTCGCTCACCGCCGCGATCATCGAGGCTACCGCTGAGATGGGGCGCCCGATCATTTTTTCCAAACTCATTTTGCTCACCGCCTTTATTCCCCTTTACACCTTGCAGCGGGTCGAGGGCCGCATCTTCAAACCGATGGCCCTGACCCTGACTTTCGCCCTGATAGCCGGGACGGTCTTCGCCATTGTGGTCGTGCCGGTGCTGGCCAGCTATGCCGTCAGGCGAAGAATCGCCGCGGGCGAATCCTGGATTGTCCGCTGGCTGGTGCGGCTCTATCAGCCGGCGTTGAGCTTCTCCTTGAAAACGCCCGCGCTGGTGTATGTCGCGGCCGCGGTTTTGCTGGGCGCCGGCGCCCTTGCCTTTGCCGGGCTGGGCAGCGAGTTCCTCCCCAAGCTCGACGAGGGCGATTTGTGGGTCCGCACCTTTGCGCCGCAATCCATTTCCCCGTCCGAATCGGCCAAAATCACCCAAAACGTCCGTCGCCGCCTCGCCTCCTTCCCCGAGGTCCGCTACGTCGTCAGCCAGTTGGGCCGGCCCGATGACGGCACGGACATCAACGGCTGGGACGTGACTGAATACAGCGTCGGCCTGTTGCCGCGGGAGCAATGGACCACCGCCCACACCCGCGAGGAACTGTGCGACGCGATGGCGCGCAACCTCCAGGAAATCCCCGGCATCGACAGCCAATTCAGCCAGTACATCGAAGACAACGTCAACGAGGCCGTCTCCGGGGTGAAAAGCGAACTGGCCATCAAATTATACGGCGACGATCCGGAAAAACTGCAACAGTACGCCGACAGAATTGTCGATGTGATCAAAACCGTGCCGGGCGCCACCGACGTGGGGACCGATTTCCTCCTCGGCCAGCCGCAAATCCAGATTTCCATCAATCGCGCCGGGATCGCCCGCTACGGCCTGGCGGTCGCCGACTTGCAAACCATTGTGGCCACCGCCATCGGCGGCCAGACCGCCACGCAGGTGCTGGAGGGCGAACGCACCTTTGACCTCGTCGTCAAACTGGACCCCAAATATGTCTCGGACATTGAATCGATCCGCAACATTCCCGTCTTCGGTTCCAGCGGCGAACGCCTGACACTTGGCGCCGTCGCCGCTGTCACCGTCAAACCCGGCCTGGCCCGCATCGAGCGCGAGGAGAACGAGCGGCGGACGGCCATCAAGCTTTCGGTGCGCAACCGCGATCTCGGTTCACTCGTGGCCGAAGCCGAGCGCAAGGTCGAGGCCCAGGTCCGCCTGCCCACCGGCTACCGCCTGGAATGGACCGGCTCATTCGAGAATGAACAACGGGCCGAGCGCCGTCTGGCCGTGATCGTGCCGCTGACCATCCTGGCGATTTTCTTCCTGCTCTTCATCGCCTTCAATTCCACCAGGTTCGCCACGCTGATATTGTTGACGGTACCTTACGCCGCCGCCGGCGGTTTGCTCGCGCTGCCGCTGGCCCGCCTCAATCTCTCCGTTGCCGCGCTGGTGGGGTTCGTCGCCCTTTTTGGCGTGTCCATTCAGAACAGCGTCATCCTGGTCACGCGGATCCGCGAATTGCGCCGGGAGGGCAACCCGATGATCGAGGCCATCAAGGAAGGAGCCACCTCGCGCGTGCGTCCGATGGTGATGACCGCGTTGATGGCCATGCTCGGTCTGCTGCCCATGGCCATTTCCACGGGGGTCGGCGCCGAGACGGCCCGTCCCTTTGCCGTCGTCATTATTGGCGGCCTGTTGTCAGGAACGGTGCTGACGCTTTTTATTCTCCCGTTGCTCTACCCCTATTTCGAAACCAGGGGAGACGAGCGCTTCGCCGACGAGGTCGGGCTGGAAACGCATCGGCATTCCGGCCCGACAACCCCGCCCCCGGCTCTTTAGCGGCCGAATCTACGCCGCTTGTTCCTGGGGAATCCGCATGCAGTAGAAGGACCTATAGACGAAGGTCAGGGCAATGATGAAGAACACCACGCCGATGACCGTCTTCAATGTTTGGTCTTTCATCGTCACGGCGATCTCCGTCGCCAGCAACCCAAAGAGCGTGGTGAATTTGATCACCGGATTGAGCGATACCGATGAGGTGTCTTTAAAGGGATCGCCCACCGTGTCGCCGACGACCGTCGCGGCGTGGAGCGGGGTGCCTTTCTCGCGCATGTCCACTTCCACAATTTTCTTGGCGTTATCCCACGCGCCGCCGGCGTTGGCCATGAAAATGGCCTGGAACAATCCGAAAAAGGCCAGCGCGATGAGGTAGGCGATGAAGAAGAAAGGATCAAAGAAAGACAGGGCCAGGGCGAAGGAAAAGATGGCGATGAAGATATTGATCATGCCCTTCTGAGCGTAAATGGTGCATATCTTCACCACCTCCTTGCTGTCGGCTATCGACGCCGTGCCCCCGCCCAGCTTGATATGGTCTTTGATATAGACGACGGCGCGATAGGCGCCGGTGACGACCGCCTGGGTGGAGGCGCCGGTGAACCAGTAAATAACCGAACCGCCCATCAGCAGCCCCAGCAATATGGTCGGCTGCACCAGGCTCAGGTTCGCGGCCACGGGCTGGTACTGCTTCATGCTGTCCAATAGCATGATCATGCTGAAGACCATCGTCGTCGCGCCGACCACCGCCGTTCCGATCAACACAGGCTTGGCGGTCGCTTTGAACGTGTTGCCGGCCCCGTCCCCTTTTTCCAACTGCATCTTGCCGTGCTCGAAGTCAGGCTCGAATCCAAAATCGCGCACGATTTCCGCCTTGATGTTCGGCACCGATTCAATCTGGCTCAGTTCATACACAGATTGGGCGTTATCGGTGACCGGTCCAAAGCTGTCCACCGCGATGGTCACCGGTCCCATGCCCAGGAACCCGAAGGCGATGAGGCCGAAGGCAAAAATCGGCGCTTCAAAGCCTTGCATCAGCGTGGTCAGGGCCGGATTCTTGGACACCATGTAACCGATGAACATCAAGGTCAGAATGACCAACCCCTCCCAGAATGCCGAAAAGTTCCCCGCCACAAACCCCGACAGAATGTCCAGCGAGGCGCCGCCGTGCTTGGCGGCGTTGACCACTTCTTTGACGTGCCGCGAATTGGTGCTGGTAAAAATCTTGGTGAATTCGGGAATGATCGCCCCCGCCAGAGTGCCGCAACTGATGATCACCGAGAGCACCCACCAAAGATCCGGCCCGTCGCTGGATAGCAGCGCGTAGCTGGCCAGGAAGGTGACCCCAATGGATACCAGCGACGTAATCCAGACCAGGTGCGTCAACGGCGCTTCGAGGTCAAAATCTCTTTGCGAGCCGTATTTGGCGTGGCTCACGCCGTCGTTGATGAAGTAGGAAACCAGCGAGGTGATGATCATCAAGATGCGCATGGCGAATATCCAGATGATCATCTTGGCTCCCATCGCGGCCTGGTTGCCGGTCAGGGCCAGCGCCAGAAAGGTGATCAGCGCCACTCCCGTCACGCCGTAGGTTTCGAATCCGTCGGCCGTTGGGCCCACGCTGTCGCCCGCGTTGTCGCCCGTGCAGTCGGCAATCACACCGGGATTCTGCGGATCGTCCTCGGGCAGTTTGAAAATGATCTTCATCAAATCCGCCCCGATGTCCGCGATTTTGGTGAAGATGCCGCCGCAGATGCGCAAGGCGCTGGCGCCCAGCGATTCTCCGATGGCAAAACCGATAAAGCACGGCCCGGCCAAATCCGTCGGAATGAACGCCAGAATGATAATCATGAAGAAAAGTTCCACGCTGACCAGCAGCAAACCCACGCTCATGCCCGACTTCAACGGGATGAGCAGCGTGGCCAGGGAATTGCCGCGCAAGGCCGAAAAGGCCGTGCGGGAGTTGGCGACCGTATTGATGCGGATGCCGAACCAAGCCACGCCATAAGAACCCAGGATACCGACGATCGAACAGAGCAGGATGATGACCAACTTGCCAAAGCCCATGCCTTCCAACGCCACAAAGTAATAACTCATGCAGAGGGCGATCAGCACCCACAGGCCGGCCAGGAATTTGCCCTGCTGCGTCAGGTAGGTCTTGCACGTTTCCCAAATCGTGTTCGATACCTGCCCCATGGACTTGTGAACCGGGAGATTCCTGGTTTGAACATATTGCACCAGGCCAAACGCCGCGCCCAGGATGCACACCAGCAAACCCACATAAAGAATACTCAGCCCATGCATGCTGGACCCGAACACGCTGAAATTCACGGCCTCAAGGTCGGGAATCTTAATATCCGCCTCCCCGGCGAAGACTTTGGGGGACACAGTGAGTGCGGCAAGCATTGCTGCCGCCCGATACCATATTTTCTTATTCAACATAAGTTTGAGGGGGGGACTATTGCCATGAGCCATTAGGATTGCCAGCTTATTTTTTGTTAAATCCGCCTAAACCCGCCAAATCGCCTCCCCTTGGCGCTGGGTCAGGTGATTGCGCGATTCTGGTTTGCCGCATAGACTCTCACCCATGAAATGCAAAGGGAAAGTCTTCCTCGTCGGGGCCGGCCCCGGTGATGCCGGCTTGCTCACCCTGCGCGGGGCCGAGTTGCTGGCCCGCGCCGATGCCGTCGTCTATGATGCGCTGGTCAACCTGGACCTCCTGCGGCTGGCGCCGCCCCAGGCGGAGTTGGTTTACGCCGGCAAACGCTCCAGCGAGCACGCCATCCCCCAGGAAAAACTCAACCAATTGCTCATCGATTATGCCCGCGCCGGCAAATGCGTCGTCCGCCTCAAGGGCGGCGACCCTTACGTCTTTGGCCGCGGCGGCGAGGAAGCCGGCGAACTGGCCGCCGCCCACGTCCCGTTTGAAGTCGTGCCCGGCGTCTCCTCCAGCATTGCCGGCCCAAATTACGCCGGCATCCCCTTGACCCATCGCGACCATTGCTCCAGCTTCACCGTCGTCACCGGCCACGAAGACCCGGCCAAGGAGGAGCCGGAGGTCGATTGGGCCGAGGTCGCCAAAGCGCCCGGCACCAAAGTGGTGCTCATGGGAGTGACCCGCATGAAAGAAATCTCCGACGCCCTCATCGCCAACGGCCTGTCCGAAGACACCCCCGTGGCCATGATCCGCTGGGCCACCACCGGGCGGCAACAAACGATATGCGGCACACTCAAAACAATGGCGGAGGTCGCCGAGAAGGCCCAATTCAAGCCCCCCGGCCTGACGGTCATCGGCGAAGTGGTGCGGCTGCGCGAGAAGCTCAATTGGTTTGAGAAACGCCCCCTTTTTGGCCGGCGCATTGTCGTCACGCGGTCGCGCGATAACGCCAGCCAATTGTCACGGCTCCTGCGGGAACGCGGGGCCGACGTCCTGGAAATCCCCACCATCCGCATCCTTCCGCCCACCGAAAAACAGCACATTGCCGACGTCCTGCTGGCGCTTAACTCCTACGACTGGCTGGTATTCACCAGCCCCAACGGCGTCGCCGCCTTCTTCGATTATTTCTTCAAGGTATTCGATGACTTGCGCGACATTGGCGGGGTGCGCATCGCCGCCGTCGGCCCCGCCACGGCGGAGAAACTGCGCCAACTGCACCTCAAGGTGGATGTGACACCGAAGGAATTCGTGGCCTCGCGCCTGGCAGAGGCAATGGCGGAATTGGGCAGCCTGGAGAACCTGAAAATCCTCCTTCTGCGCGCCGAAGTGGCCAACGCCGAGCTGCCCAAGAAACTGGAGGAGATGGGCGCCATTGTCGATGACATCGCCTGCTACAAAACCGTGCCCGAAACCGAGGACCGCGACGGCGCCGCTGCCCGCTTGCTGGAAACCGGCGCCGACTGGATCACCTTCACCAGCGCATCGACGGTGGAAAACTTCCACGCCCGCTTTGATCTGCCCCAATTGCGGGCGCGACATCCGCAAATCAAACTCGCCTCCATCGGCCCGGAAACCACCAAGGCAATCCTTGCTCTGGGACTTAAGCCGGATATTGAGTCGCGCCAGCACACCATTGAAGGGCTGGCCGACGCCCTCGAATTGCCGCGGTAAGCCGCAGACCTTCCGCTCCCCTTTACAATCGTCTCAGCGTCAGCCCGCCGTCCACCAGCAGAACTTGGCCGGTGGAATACGGCAGATCGCCTCGCGCCAGCATCGCGACCGCTATGCCCACATCCTCCGGCTGGCCCCAACGCGTCTGCGCCAGCAGTCCCTCGCTCATCAGCTTGTCATACTTGGCCTGCACCCCCGCCGTCATGTCGGTGCGGATGATGCCTGGCCGGATTTCATAAACCGGAATGTCGAATTCTCCCAGGCGCGCCGCCCATAGTTGCGTCGCCATCGACACCCCGGCTTTGGAAACGCAGTAATCGCCCCGGTTGACTGACGCCACCGTCGCCGAAACGGAGGAAATGTTCACAATGCAGCCCCGCCACGCGGCGTCGGCCTTTTTCTGCGCGATCATCCAATGTGCGCATCGCTGCGTCAAAAAGTACGGCCCTTGCAGATTGACCTTGAGCAGCGACTCGAAGCTTTCCTCCGTAGCCTCCAGAATGTCCGCCCGGACTTTCGGCGCGATGCCGGCGTTGTTGACCAGAAGGTGCAGGCGCCCGAAGGTTTCCTCCACCCCTGCTACCAGGCGTTGCCGCGCCGCGCGGTCGCTCACGTCCGCCTGAACGTAGAGCGTCCGCGCGCCGAGTTTCCCCAGCGTCTCCAGCGCCGGTCCCGCCGCCGCCCCGCCGCGCACGCCGCACAGCGCCAGGTCGAAGCCTTCCCGCGCCAGGGCCTGGGCCACGGCAAAGCCGATGCCCCGCGCGCCGCCCGTCACCAGCGCCACGCGCTTTTGGGAATTATTCTTCTTGTCACGTTTCATAGGAAAAAGACCGGGTAACGGCCCTTGGCCGCCGCGCGTTGCGCGTATAGCGCCGCCTCCCGCGCGTGGTAATCGCCCCATATACTCGATTCGCCGCACGGCACTTTTTGGCCGGGCGGGATGTAATCCCAGCCGTTGGGGCGATGATAGACGCTGTGCAAAATCAGACCCTGGTGCTTCGGGCTGGTGGAGAGGTACGGCTCGTCAAAAAGCGTATCCAGGACCGTCAACCCCGCCTGCCAGTAGCGCTGGTCTTTGAGATGCCGGCCCAGCCGCAGCAGCCCTTGCGCCGCGATGCCGGCGGCCGAACTGTCCACCGGCTCGTGCGGGTTGAACGGGTCGGCCGGACGCGATCGCCAGTCCCCCAGCCGGTGCAACTGCGGCGCGCCCGTGTCCCAATACGGAATCCCATCCGCCGCCGTCGCCTCCGAAATATAGAAATCACACGTCGCCCGCGCCGCCTTGAGCAGCGGCGGCGCGATGGATTTGTCGCCTATCGCCCGCAGAAACTCCAATTGCTCGGCAAATCCGAGCATCGCCCACGCCAGCCCGCGCGTCCACGTGCTGAACGGCGAGTAGCCTTGCTGTGTATTGGAGCACCGGAAACTGCCGTCATTGACGTTGAAAATCGCCTCGTGGGCCGTCCGCCCCCGCACGTCGTAGGCGTCGCGCCCCTCGCCGTAATAGACCGAATAATTGGCGGTTGCGATGGCGTGGGCCTTGAGCCGTTCCAGCAACGATACCTGCCGGTCATTCTCCTCCAGCAACACGTGCCCCAGTTGATGCGCCAGCGCCAGCGAGCGCAGCGAACGCAGGGTATCGACAAATAGCGAATGCGGGCCGTTGAACGAATAGATGAATCCGCGGCCGTTCTTGAGCGCCGTCCACCGCCGCGCCTGCGTCGCCCCGCTGGCTTTGAGCGCCAGCTCATAAAAATCCCGCTCCCATTGATTTTCCGCGATGCGCCGGTCCCGCATCAACCGCAGCAGATGGCCGTAGGTGCTCACGTTGTTGAATCCGTGGTCATGCACGCCAAAGTGGCTGACGTGCGGCGCCATATATTTGACCGTCTGGCTGCGTCCCAGCTCCAGGAACTCCGCCTCCCCGGTCGCGTCGAACTGCAAAAGCGCCGCGCCGAACTGGAACCCTTGCGTCCACTCTGTCCATCCCCGCGCCCGGTAGCGTCCGCGCGCGGTGAAAACGGGCGAGCCTTTGGCGATGTCGTAGTGGCGCTCGATGGCGCGGATTTTTTGCGCCGACAAATCCCACAGCCGGTTGATCTTGCGCGTCAGGTGGCCCGGCTGGATTTGCTGGTCGATTTTCATTGTCCGCGCCAGCTTTATCTTGTGCGCCCCTGTTTTCAAGCCAATCTCTCAGAGCGTTTTTTTCCATTCTTACCCGACTGGAATTCGTCGATTGGCCATCCTCATCTGCGCGGATTCCGTGCTTGACAACCAGAAAATCCAGTCCCAGCATACGGATCAGTATGCGCGCCGTCGTTCTATTTTTGTTTTGGTGGCTCGTTATCGGCTTCTGGACGACGTGGGATTCCTTGGGGCATCGCTTCGAGTTTGATTCTTTCACAAAACTCGCGATCGCGGTTTCTTTCATTTACACCTTGCTTCCGCTTGGCGTTGCATTGCTTGTAGCTCTTGTGTCAGCACATGTATTCAGATTTACGTCATTCTTGCGCTCATGCTTATGTGGATGCGTGTGTGGCGGTATCGCCTTGGTATTCTTTGTCGAGACTGGCCAGTTGGACACTTATTCCTTGATATTCGTGGGTGTCTCTTTCATCGCTGGTGCTTCGCTCGGTTGGGCAGCCCGAGCGCATCAGTCGGCACCACTGTCGTAGAAGGGCCACTTTCCTTCCACATCGCGCGGCAGGCCCGCCAAAGAACCCGCAAGGCCCATGTTTAATCGTCTGGCAATCCAGCGCAAGGTCATTGTCTTTTCCTCCGGCAGCGACGGGGCAACGTGGAGCGTATCACAATTTGTGGCATACTCCCCGGGACTCGAGTTTTCCAAGCATCCACTTGCCTTTACGGAGCAAGGGGTGGCGATGCTCTCCAGTGTGCTCAGAAGCCGGCGGGCCGTTCAGATCAACATCGCCATCATACCACAAAACCCTCCGAGGTTTTTCTGAATCACTTTCCCCAGCTTCGCCAGTTTCGCGACTTGCTCGTCAAGTGCGGCTTTCATTTGGCGGAAACATGTTCGGCGGTGGCCGAAACGCGAACAATCACATGCTGCCGTTCAATTTCGCGCCGAAAGGGACCAGGAAGCCGCGCCCAATCCAGAACATCCACCAACATCGGAAGATTGCTCTCGCTCAACGCGTCGCGCAGCCTGTGAAATTGTACTTGCGGCTGGTCCAGGCCAGCCGGGTTGCGCACCACCAGATCAAGGTCCGAACCTTCGTGTCCGGCGCCATTGACACGACTTCCGTAAGCCCATACCTCAGCCTCGGGCGCGTGTTTCTCCAGCACGTCCAGTAACAGGCGCAGGTGGTCTGACTTGAGATTAAGTTTCGGCATGGCCAAATTTTTCGCGCAACGTCGCTTCGAGGCGGCGTGCATCGATCAGAAAATCCGGCATCAAGACCAGTGTTTCTTCGGCGAAGCCCTGGCCGTAATCGTGAGCTGTGTTGTTCCGATTGTCGCGATAGGCGAACCACCGTTCCACAGCGGCGGTCTCCAGCAATCCGTGTTTGGCCGCGTGACGAAGCACTTCTTTGTAAGTCAGTTCATCCACCGCGCGCGGGTTGCCGATGTATGTCTTGATGGCTTTGCGCAGCAGTTTGCCGGCGGTTTCCAGTGTCAGCTCGAAACCCTTCACGACCGCGTTTCGGTAAATCTCGTAGTCAATGCTCTCCTCAGGCGCGCGTTTGAGCTGCTCCAGGGATTTATCCAGCGTCTGAAGGCAGCGCGCAAGATGTTCGGTTCGCAAGTTCATGGTTCTGTTTTCCCGCCCAAGTTTAGCATGGCGAGACGGCGCCGTATAGCGTTCGCTGGCTTTGCCGATTCCACAAACTGCTCCTCTAGCGTCGCCCCAAAGCCGAGGACACCGCCTGAATTTCCGGACAATTTGCGGTTTGTGCCAGCCGTCATGCTCCGTGTTATAGCGCGCAACGGGTGGTGAAACAACAAAACATCGTCTTTGCGAGCTGCGGCGTGGACCAGAAAGATCTTCAAGAATTCCCTGTTTTTTCTCCTTCGCCTCCGACGGAGGATGATGTATATGAGGTTTCCCTATGTTTCACCCTGCTCTTAATCGTAATCGGCCTTCGTCCGCGCCCGGCATTCGCCGGCATGGCGGCCTTTGGCTCGCCTGCGCCGCGTTGCTGATTATCGCCGCCTGTTCGCTCCCTCGAAAAACAGCCGCGCCGGAGCCTTCCTTCGTCGTCACGACCGCCCCGGATTACAACCGCCTCTTCACCCGCCAGGACGGCTGGACCGGAGCCGACATCGCCACTTCTGTCCCTCTGCTGGACGGGCGCATCCTCTGGCTTTTCGGCGATACCTGGATCGGCCCAGTTCGCAATGGACGGCACACTGACTCGGCGATGGTCCACAATACCATCGCCATTCAACAGGGTCTGGACCCCGCGTCGGCCCGCATCGAGTTTTTTTACGGCGAAAAAGACGGCAAACCCGATGACTTCATCAAGCCAGCCGACGGCGTCGGCTACTTCTGGTTGTCTGATGCCGGAATCCAGACCGACCGCGGCCTTTATCTTTTTATGGGCCACACAGTCAGTGTTCCGGGCGGCAACTCGGTTTGGGGATTTCGAGGGATCGGCATTGTCATGGCGAAGATCGCCAATCCGTCCGACGACCCGGCCCGATGGCGCGTCGAGCAGGTGCCGGTGCCCTGGGTGCAATCTGATTCGGCTGGAAACGAAAAGGCTTTCGGAATGCCGCTCTTGCGCGAGGGCAACTTGGTCTATCTTTACGGCTTGGAAGTCGATAAAACCGCGCAGGACCGCTACCTGCTCGCGGGCCGCGCCGATGTCAATACTCTGGAAGACTTCTCCACCTGGGAATTCTACGCGGACGGCGTCTGGCAGCGCGACTATCGCAAGGCCTCCCGTCTTTGCGACCAGATGGGCGCCGAACTTTCCGTTTCGTACCTTCCGCGCTTCAAGCGATACGTCCTGGTGTACACCGAGAGCGGCCTATCCGAAAAGATCATGCTGCGCTGGGCCGGTTCGCCCGTCGGCCCGTGGAGCGCGCCGCGCATCGTCTTCCGCACGCCGGAGATGAGCTGGGACAAGTCCTATTTTTGCTACGCCGCCAAAGCGCATCCCGAACTGTCCCGGCAGGAGGACGAACTGCTCGTGTCCTATGTGTGCAATGCCGACAATTTCTGGAAGATGGCCGCCGACGCCCGCATCTACCGTCCCCAATTCCTGCGCTTGAAATTTTCCCCCCTTGTGTTTTGACCGCGTTTTGGTAATGTGAATAATCGGAAATCCGGTTAACGGAATCGTTACGAGAAAAATTCAAACAGGAAACTAAGAGACACAGTTATGGCATACGAATTACCTCCTCTTCCCTATCCCAAGGACGCGCTGGAACCGCACATCGACGCGCTCACGATGGAAATTCATCACGACAAACATCACGCCGCTTATGTGGCCAACCTCAACAAAGCCGTGGCGGGCAAGCCCGACCTGGAATCCAAATCCGTCGAGAAACTCATCGCCAGTCTGCGCGCCGTCCCCTCGGAAATCCGCGGAGCGGTGCGCAACAACGGCGGCGGCCACGCCAATCACTCTCTGTTTTGGAAGATACTGGGACCGGGAGCCGGTGGCGCGCCCTCCGGCGCGCTGGCCGACGCCATCAACGCGGCCTTTGGCGGCTTTGACGCATTCAAAGAGAAGGTTGAGGCCGCCGGGATGGGCCGTTTCGGCAGCGGTTGGGCCTGGCTGGTCGTCCATGCCGGCAAGCTGGAAATCTGTTCAACAGCCAACCAGGACAATCCCTTGATGGGCAAGACCGTCGTCGGCGCCGAGGGCCGTCCCATTTTTGGCGTGGATGTCTGGGAGCACGCTTATTATTTGAAATACCAGAATCGCCGGGCTGAGTATCTCAAGGCCTTTTGGAACGTGGTCAACTGGGCGGAGGTGGCCAAAAACTACGACGCCGCCAGCAAATAGGGCGAGGGCGGCGCCGTCGCGCGCCCGCGGACCGGCAACCATGCTCTTGCGGACGCGCCATTGTGCATTCGTGTTTCCACGCCCCGCTCTTCTGATGGGCGTGGTCAACGCCACGCCCGATTCCTTCTATGACGGCGGCCGTTATGGCGACACCCGGAGCGCTGTCGCCCACGCAAGGCGCCTGGTTGAGGAAGGGGCCGACATCATCGACATCGGCGGCGAATCCTCCCGTCCCAAGGCCGTTCCGGTCAGTGAGGCCGAGGAATTGCGGCGGGTCATCCCCGTCATCGAAGCCCTGGCCGGCGCCGTCTCCGTCCCGCTCTCCATAGATACTGTCAAACCGGGCGTGGCCCGCGAGGCCTTGCGGGCCGGGGCGGGGATCATCAACGACATAGCCGCCAACCGCCAGGACGAGGAGATGTGGCGGCTGGCGGCCGAGAGCGGCGCGGCTTACGTGGTGGTCCACATGCAAGGGGAGCCGGCGACGATGCAGGACAATCCCTCCTACACGGACGTGGTTTCCGAGGTGAACCGTTTTTTTGCGGATCGATTGAGTCGTTTGCTGGCTTGCGGTGTCAATGCAGAGCAAGTCGTCCTCGACGTGGGGATTGGCTTTGGCAAGCGGGTGGAGGATAATTTGCGGTTGCTTGCGGGCTTGCGGGGATTTACAAAATGGGAGCGGCCGTTGTTGCTGGGCGTTTCCCGCAAGTCTTTTATGGGGCGGGTGGTGGGCGCCGGAATCGAGGAGCGTCTGCCGCCGTCCCTGGCCTGCGCGTGCTGGGGCGTCGAAAATGGCGCGAGGCTCATCCGGTGCCATGATGTGGCGGCCACGCGGCACGCGGTGCGCATGACCGAAGCGTTGATGAGTCAACAAACAAATGCCGAACATTCTACAGCTAATCCATGACGGCTGGCGGCCCGCGCTGGAGATCGCCATCCTCTCGATTGGCATCTACTTCAGCTTCAAGTTCGTGCGCGGCACCCGCGGGGCGCCGGTCGTCTATGGCTTCGTTCTGCTCCTTCTGGGCCTGACCGTCGTCGCCTTCCTTCTGCGCCTGGAAGTGCTCAGTTGGCTGTTGCGTTCGTTTGTGGCTTTTGCCGCCGTGGCGGTGTTGATCATCTTTCAGCCCGAGCTGCGGCGCATCCTGGCCGAACTGGGCACGCACCCGATTTTCACCACCAGTCACGAGCAGCGCGAGAACATCGAGGTCATCATCCAGTCGGTCGAACGCCTGGCCGAGGTCCGCATCGGCGCTCTCATCGCCATCGAGCAATCGATCGACCTGCAGGAGGCCACCGAATCGGGACTGCCGGTGGATTGCGAGGCCACGCCGGAAATGCTGGAGACGATTTTCTTTCCCAACAACGCCATTCATGATGGCGGCGTCATCATCAAGGGCGACCGCATCGCCTTCGCGGCCTGCATCTTTCCGCTCACCCAGCGCCAGGATTTAAACCCGTCCCTGGGCACGCGCCATCGGGCCGCCATCGGGTTGTCGGAGGAAACCGACGCCCTGGTGGTGGTCGTTTCCGAGGAGACGGGGTCCATTTCCCACGCTTACAAGGGGCAATTGGTCCGGCCCGTCAGCGCCGAGCAATTGCGGGCCTTTCTGACCTCCGTCCTCGTCACACCGGGTAAACCGCATCGCCTCTTTAGCCTTTTGCGCCAGCCTGGCGGGCCGGTCAAAGCCGTCGCAGCGCTCCTCCAACCCGAGCCAAAAAAGTGATCCAAGTCCAAAACATCATCCTGCGCAATTTCTGGCTCAAGTTCTTCTCGCTCGCCCTGGCGACCGTCATCTGGCTGGCCATTCATTACGACATTCACAAGGAATCGGTCTTGAACCACTTGAGCATCAATCATCTGCTGGCGCAGGAATACATCCGAGTGCCGGTGACGGTCGTGACCCGCCCCGGCGACACACGCAGCTTCAAGATCACGCCCAACGAGGTCGTTATCATTGCCGTCGGCGAGGAGACCGCCCTGCGCCGGGCGGCGAAAAAAGAGATCAAGGCCTCTGTGGACCTCGCTGATTTCAATACCAAGCAGCCGACCTTGCTGGAATTGCGCGCCAACGCTCCGGCCGATGTCAACGTCGTGGAAATCAGTCCCTCCGTCGTGACAGTTCAGCAGGTGTTCCCCTGACTTTTTATGTCACAAACCTTGACTCTGGGCCATTCGCCCGACCCGGATGACGCCTTCATGTTTTACGGACTGGCCAGGGAATTGATCCCCACTGGCGGCTTCAAATTCAAACACGTCCTACAGGACATCCAAACGTTGAATGAACGCGCCACGCGGGGCGAATTGGACATCACCGCCATCAGCATTCATGCCTACGCTTACGTCAGCAGCCACTACGCCCTGTTGCCCAGCGGCGCCAGCATGGGAGACGGTTACGGCCCGATGCTCGTGGCCCGGCAACACCTTACCCGCGAACAATTGGCCGGAAAAAAAATCGCCGTCCCCGGAACGATGACCAGCGCGTTTCTGGCCCTCCAACTTTGGCTGCAACGGCCGGCGGACAAAATCAATTTTGTGGTGGTCCCCTTTGACCGGATTTTTCAGGCCGTCCGATCGGGCCAGGCGGAGGTGGGATTGATTATCCACGAAGGCCAGCTCACTTACAAAGAGCAGGGGTTGACGGTGTGCCAGGATTTGGGCGCGTGGTGGAAAGGCGAGAACGAGGGACTGCCACTGCCCCTGGGCGGGAACGTCATTCACAAGCGCTTTCCGCCTGAAACCAGATCGGCTGTTTCCCGCGTCCTCACTGCCAGCATCCAATTCAGCCTCGATCACCGTCCGGCGGCCGTCGCCCATGCCTTGAGTTACGCCCGCGACATGGGGCGCGAGTTGGCCGACCAGTTTGTCGGCATGTACGTCAATCATTGGACGCTTGATTACGGGGAAAAAGGCCGCGCCGCCATCCGGCGTTTCCTGGACCAGGCACACGAACAGGGGCTGATCCCCCATCGCCAGGAGTTGGAATTCGTGGCTTGAACGGCCGGGCCTGTCTCCTCACTGAAACGTCCACCTCGAGGCGTCCATCCCCAACTGATCGAAAAGAAACGAGATCAGGTCGGCCTGTTCGGCAATTCTCTCCTTGAGCGAGGTTCCGATTCCATGGCCGGCGCCGGCTGTGCTGCGAAAGAGAATGGGCAGGCCCGAAGCGGTGGCCGCCTGCAGGCGGGCGGTCATCTTTCGGGATTGCGCCGGGTTCACCCGCCCGTCGTTGTCGCCGGTCGCCATGAACACAGCCGGGTACTTCACGCCGTCGCGCACGTGATGATAGGGGGAATAGGCATAGAGTGCCTGGAATTGAGCCGGATCTTTGACAGTGCCGAACTCGGTGACGTTGAACTGGCCGTTGGGATCCAGTTCGACGCGCAGCATGTCATAAATGCCGACGCGCGATACCACGGCGCGAGCCAGGTCAGGGCGTTGCGTCAGGAACGCGCCCATGAGCAAGCCGCCGTTGCTCTCGCCTTCCACAGCCAGTTTGGCGGGGTTGGTGTAGCGGCGTTTGATGAGGTGCTCGGCTGCCGCAATGAAATCGTCGAAGACGTGCTGTTTGTTCGTCAAACTGCCCCCCTTGTGCCAGGCCTCGCCGTATTCGCCGCCGCCGCGCAGGTTGGCAATCACATAGACTGCGCCGGCATCGAACCAGATGCGGCGCGTGGAGTCGAATGCGGGCGTGAGGTTGATGCCGTAACCGCCATAACCATACAGGAGCGTGGGGTTCTGGCCGTCAAGCTTGAGGCCCTTTTTGCGCAGGATGTTCAGCGGCACTTTGGTGCCGTCCTTCGATGTCGCAAATTCTCGCACCACTTCGATATCGTCGAAATCCGCAGGCGCGGTCATGTAAAGGGCGGTGCGACGGACCTGATTGGCGGCAGGGTCGAAGGTGAACCAGGCTGACGGCTTCAGGTAGCTGGTATTGTCGAAAAGCAACTCGTCGCCGCTCCAGGAATCCAACCCCTCGACGGCGGAGACCGGAAGGATGGAGAGCTGGCGCGAGCGCGTGGCGCCCCGCGGAAAATAGACCAACTGGGAAGGGCCGCCCAGCAAGTCGCTGACATACAGGCCGTGGTCGCAGGGCGCGAATTCCTCCACCACACCTTTGCCTTCCGGGGCGGCGACCTCGGCTTGGGAAAGTTCCGGCAGCGAAGACCCCTGCCCCGCCGTCAGCGGCAATCGCAGAATCTTGCCATGCGGGGCGTCCTTCAGTGACAGCAGGTAAAGCGCGTCGTCCCGGCCAAACTTAACGAGTTTGATGCCGTCTTCAAAATGGGTCAACTGCCGCCAGTGGCCGGAGGCATCGCGCAGGTAATGGGCGAAATCACCGCCATCGCCGTTGGCCACCGACGCCAGAATCCACGGGCCGCCGCTGGCGCTGTCAAGCACAATCTCGGCGATGCGCGGGAAGTCGCTTCCAATTTCATATTTGTCCTCCGCCACCGGGGAGCCGATGCGATGAAACCAGACTTGCTGATAGAAGTTAAGGTCTTGCTCCGGCCGTTCGCCGGGGTGCGGATAGCGGGTGTAAAAAATGCCCGAACTGTCGGGTGTCCACGCCGCGCTGCCGCCGCCGGTGGGATATTGGACGCGGGGGATTACGTCGCCCAGTTCCCTTCCGCCATCCACCTCGAAGAAATGCAGCGTTCCCTGTTCACTGCCCCCCTTGGACAACGAAAGGGCCACCAACCGGCCGTCGGGCGAGGGGACGAACCAATCAATGGCCGTGGCGCCGCTGCTGTCATACGTGTTCGGGTCGAAAACCGCCCGCCAGAGCGCGGGCGCCGACAGGGAGGAGAGGCGGACCAACACCGGCTGTTGGGCGGGCGGCTTGAAGCGCAACGCGAATATGCGGCCCTTTTCCTCAGACAAATCAGAAAAGCGGGCGGACTCTTCCCCACGCAGTTGCATTAGTTGCTGCGCGATGCCGTCGCGGAAGGGCAGCCGCGCGAAGTAGTCGCGGGTGCGCTCGTTTTGGAGACGCACCCATTCGCGGACGGCGGGCGCGCCGGCGTCTTCGAGCCATTGGTAGTTGTCCGTGACCTGGACGCCGTGATAACTATTGGTAACAGGCTGGAGCGGCGCCGGCACCGACGGCAGCGAGGCGGCCCCGGCCAACGCGGGTAGAAGAATGAGAAGGAAGAGAGCCAGTTTCACCAAACCAGATGGCCGGGAATACTCCGTAATCATGGCCGGAAAGTAAGGACAAACGCGCCGGGCGGCAAGGCGCAATCCACCAGCCGCCGCAAAGCCCAGGGCGAATTCGCGAAGGCCGGCAAGGGGCGGCAAAGGGTCGCAATTATCAGCAATTGCTGGGGTTTTTGAGGATTTTTGGGGTCTGAGCGAGTTCAAGAAGGCAGGCTCGCGCAGCTCGCGCAGAGAGTTCTGAGTTAGTCCGTCAAGGATTTTTTGAAAGTTATTCACTTTTTTTGATTTGGGTTTGCAAGGCCGCATGAAGCGGGCTGCCGTTCTTTTCCAGAGCTCGGAGGTAACGATCCCCGTCGTAGGGCTGGCGGTTTTTCCAGCAGGCATAGTAGATCCGGATGAGTTTGAAGGCCAGGGAGCGGTTGGCTTGATGGTGGCGGTCGCGGTGTTTTTTCTTGTAGTGGCTGTGGAAGCAAAGGGCCCAATCCTCTTCTTGGAGGGCGCAGCCGGCATTTTCGTGAAAGCTCTGTCGACCGAACTTAGGACAGCGGTAGCGGACATGGACCGTTTGGGTCTCGCCACTCTGCCGGATAACCGGAGCAATGCCATAGAATTGAGCCACCTCGGTGGCGCTGCCAAATCGCTCCCGATTGGTTCCAAAGGCCACCAAGAGGCGCGGCGCCAGGCACGGGCCGGCTCCGGGCAAGCTGCGAAAGATCGCCGCGTCGGGATGCGCATTCATGGCGGCTTCGATTTCCTGGTCCAGTTGGGCGATCATCTTGTGCAGGGGCCGGAGCATGGAGGCCAGCGCGATGACGCGCAGGCGGGCCGGGGCGATAATGGCTGGGTCGGTCGTCAACGCTCTGGCTTTGGCGATGGCTTGCAAACGCTCTTCAATGGCCTTTTTGCTTCGACTGTTGTGCTTGAAAAAGAAAGCCCGCAGCACATCGGCCCTGGTCTTTTGAAGTGACTCCAAGTCGGGCCAGCGCATAAGCCATTCCGCCGCCATGGGCTTGTTCATTTGTTGGCCCAGGATCTGTTCCGCCAGGGGATAATACGTTTTCAAAACGCTGTGCGATTGCTCGACCAGGCGGGTACGTTCGTCAACCAATTGGCGGCGCGTCTCCACCAGGCCGGCTAAAGTGCGGGTCAGGACGGTGTCCGGTTCCAGCGCCTGGAGCTTGTCCCGGTGGAGGCGGACATATTCTTCCAGCAGCTTGGCGTCGGAACGGTCATCCTTGGCGCCACTGACCGAGAAGGCCGCGCGGTAACTTTTCAAAGCCTTGGGGTTGATCGGAAAGAGCACGATGAAGTCATAGGCCAAGAAGGCCGAGATGACCGGGCCGCGCGAGCTTTCCAGGCAGATCGCCACCGGCCGGCCTTGGAAGCGTTGCCGCATTTTGGCAACCCATTGGTGAAGGTCCTCCGGCGTCTGGGCCAGGGTCAGGTGTTCGGATTTGGAACCGTCGGCGGGACGAAGCCACAGATCGTGTTTTTTGTCCGCCCAATCCCATCCCACGGTTGCCGCGAATTGATCGATCGTCGTAGTCATAGCAGTCCATTCTGTTGTTCGTTTAATGGAGCACGCGGGCTCCGCCGCGGGGAAAGGCTTATAGGAGTTCGTCTCTGCCAAGATTGCTCTTGCAGGCGAAAGGTTCTGAGCGTTCCTTTACAGCGGAGCGCAGGGAACCGGAGCGAAAGTCTCTGCGAAAACGTCGTGACGTTAGGTCGCAATATTCGTCTTCCGGTCCCTGCGTGCCCAACCTTGCGATTGAGCAAAAGGGATGGTTGTTGTGGTTGTTGACAATACATTTTTTGGCCGCCGCCAAAGTTATTCACAGATGGCTGCGGGGAGCAAAACCCGGTCTCTCCTCGCCATCTGTGAATAACTTTGGAAGAGCTATAAGTCGCAGGGTTCGCAGAGAAAAAAGGAAAGATGATTGCCTTCTCTGCGTGCTCAGCGGCTCTGCGCGTGATGTGGGTTTGGGGGTTTTGCTTCCGGCTCCCAGCGTTGCGTCTCTTGCGCCTTGGCGTTATCACCTTCCCCTTGAAGTTTCCAGGGCCAAAATGTCTCTTCGGCGCGTCATTTCAACTCTTGCCTGCGTGCCATTGTGACTCACCCTCATCCCAAAAAATACTCAAAAACCCCAGCAATTGCTGCTATTTGCGAGGACTTGCTGCAGCTTGCCGCACCACCAGAACACCGAAACATTCCGCACGCCCCGCGCCCGTCCCGACCCCCAACCGCTGCCGCTCACCTCATCACCCATTTTCAACAATTTCCGCTATTTTCCAGTAGTGTTTGGCAGGGATGGTGCTGGGAACGAGAGTGGTGGCGGGAGGCGGTGGATCGAGGCGGGGTGTGTCAAGTGTAATAATTTGTCACATGAATGTGTCAGATTGTAACACAATTGTAACTTATACTTTTTTAGCCATTCTGGTGAGATCAGCGCGTGGCTAAAAAGCGCCAGCCAATTCGAGAAGACCAGTTGCACAACTGGAATCTGCTGGAGGGATTTCGCCGGCGGGTGTTGCCGCTGCTCAAAGCCCGGCCGGCCAGCGCCACCGAGGAGGACACCCGGCGCACC
>JBEKSF010000049.1:0-38038 GCA_049517295.1 Verrucomicrobiota bacterium | reverse complement strand
TCCAGCAAGGCGGCCCAATCTCCCGGCCCCGCCCCGCCGTCGGCAACGGAGGTGTAATTGGCTGGAAGATCATGCGAGGTCGAAGTGGCTTGAGAGCCGAGTGTTGTTTGAGTCCCCGAAACCCGCCTCATGTTCAGCTTTTAGCGTGTATTTGATTGGGAGGCAAGATAAATCGTAATTTATTTGACGGCCATAGGTTCACCTGAACCGGGACTGATTTGTATATTCGACATGCCGCCAGAGTAAAAAGTCTGCGTGCGGGAGTTCAGTCCCAATTCAATCCCTGTTGCAACTCAATGGGTTAGCGACTGTTGCGAATGCGCGGTGCCCGCGGCGGCATTTCACTGTTTTGGCGCATCTCTGCTTGCAAGAGGTTTCGAAGATTGAAACGATTGAATTGCGATGACCAATGACATTCTCAATGGCCAAATCGAAAACGAAATGTCCGTAATGTTTAACTTTAAGCATTGTTTCGCTAACAGGAATTACCCAAAAGCGTGAACAGGCACCTCTCCCCAGTCCCGGGCGGCGACAGCCCGCCAGGGTCCGAATCGGCGGTGGATGAATCGCCCGCGGGGCGCGCCGGCTCCGGCAACCGGCGGGAGTGTTTGCTGCTTTGGGCCTTGAGCCTCATCGCCGCCGCGCGGGTGCTGGTTTTCTGCGCCGCCTTTCCGTTTTTCAATAACGTGGATGAACAGGCGCATTTTGACATGGTCCTGCGCTACTCTCATGGCCAGGTGCCTCGCGCGATGGCGCACTATTCTCACGAGGCGGCCGCATCGATCGCGCTCTATGGCACGCCGGAGTATTTCTTTGGACCGCGGGACTTTGCCGCGGGAAAAATCCCGCTTCCACTCTGGATGTCACCCTCCGCGGAAGCATCGAGGCAGATGGCGGCAAATACCGCCTCGTGCGAGCGGAGAATCAATCACGAATCGACCACGTGGTCGTTGTATTATTTGGCGGCGGGGCTCTGGTGCTGGTTGGGCCAGGCCTGCGGCGTGGCGGGAGGCTTTCTGCTCTATTGGGTTCGTTTCTTGAACGTCCTCCTGGCGGCGGCGCTGGTATGGCTGGGATATTGGGCGGCACGCGTGGTTTTTCCGGGGCAAAGGTTTCCGCGGCTGGCCGTGGCGGCGTTGCTGGCGGTTTATCCGCAGGACAGCTTCTATGCCATTCAAAGTGACGTGCTTTCGCCAGTGCTCTTTGGCTTGGCGTTCATCGGGTTGGTAAAGCTGTGGCGCGCCGACGTTCCCGGCGGCTGGCTGTGCGGATTGACCGGCCTGGCTCTGGCCGGCACCGTTTTGGTCAAATCCACCAATTTGCCTTTGCTGGTGGTTGCCTCTCTGGCGCTCCTGGGCAAGGCCTGGCAACTGGCCAGGGCCGGAAAGCTTTATGGATCGATGCCGGCGCTCGGTCTGTTGGCCGTGTGTCTTGTGGTACCGCTCGGCGCCTGGCTGGCATGGAACCTCCGCACCTATGGCGATGCGACGGGCGCGGGGGAGAAGATCCGCTATCTGACCTGGACGCGCAAGCCGTGGCGCGATTGGTGGCCACATCCGCTCTTCTCGTTGTATGGCGAGGCGCAGTTCTGGGGGGAGTTAATTGCCAGTTTCTGGCGGGGCGAATTCTGCTGGCATGGACAGCGTCTTGCTTCGCCGTTGAACGATGCGTTTTACTGCGTATCGTCGATCGTTTTGATCGGGGCAAATCTTCCCAGTCTGCTTTGGGCAAGGCGGGACGTTGCGGCTGTGGAGCGGGTGGCGCTCTGGACGGCGCTGGGCAGCCTGGCAGGGGGGGCACTACTATTGGCGCTCGCCTCGATGGCCTTTGATTTCGGCAATTGCCCCTATCCGTCGCGCGCCCTGCCGTTGTTCACCTCGGGGCGGCTGCTCTGCGGCGCGCTGATTCCGTTTCTGCTGCTCTATGTGCGGGGACTGGAGCGGTTGCTTGGCTGGTGTGGCCACCCGCGACTGGTGTGGTTTGCGCTGGCGGCCATCGTCCTGTTGATCGGCGCGTCGGAAATCAAAATTGCGCTGCCTGCGTTTTCCAGCCCGTACAACTTGTATCACCTGGCCTCGTCCGCCGCGCATTATCAGCCATTCTGATGTGGAAAACGCGACCCCGCTTGCGTCGCCCGCCAGCCCCGCCTTGCAGGGCGCAGGACATGTTTTAGGAACCCCTCTCTCCGGCTCTCTCCCCGCTACGCGGGGCGAGAGAGGAGAACTCATATATATAGGCCCATATAGATGCTGCCTCAGAGAACCGGAGCGCCGAAAGATTTTGTCTTGCGCCCCGCCTTGCAAGATCCGTCACAATTCTGTTGCGCAATCCCGCCGGGTTTGGCTTTATTTGCGTCTTGAATGGATGAAGCGGTTCAGAGTGACGAACGTATATTCAGGGCACGTGCAAGGCGTCGGCTTCCGTTACGCGGTCAAAGCTGTCACGCACAGTTTTGAAGTGACCGGCTCCGTTCGCAACCTGCCCGATGGCCGCGTGGAACTGGTGGCTGAAGGCGCCAAAGTGGAACTGGAGGCCTTTTTGGAGGCCATCCGCCAATCCGAGGTGGGCGGCTTCATCAGACAGGAGCAGCCATGCTGGTCGGAGGGAAGAAATGAATTTCGCGGATTCGAGATTACGCATTAGATTGGGGCCAGGAAGATGAAATACGCCATTATCGCTGACATTCACGCCAACTTGGAGGCCTTCCAAGTTGTCCTGGATGACATTGAGAAACAGAAATGCACCCACGTGACGTGCCTGGGGGACGTCGTCGGCTACAACGCCAATCCCAAGGAGTGCCTGGATACGGTGCGGGCGATGAACATCCCCTGCATCAAGGGCAATCACGACGAGTACTGCTCGTCGGACGAGCCGCTGGAGGGGTTCAACCCGCACGCCGCCGAGGCGGTCAACTGGACAAGAAAACACCTGGGACCGGAAGACAAGAAATGGCTGAGCGAACTGAAGTACGTGCGGCTCATTTCCAATTTCACGATCGTTCACGCCACACTGGACGGCCCGCAGCGCTGGGGCTACGTGTTTGAGAAACTGGCGGCGGCGGCCAGCTTCACTTACCAGAACACGCCCGTGTGCTTCTTTGGCCATACGCATGTCCCGGTCGCGTTTATCCGCGACAGCGTGGTGCGCGGCGGCACGTATTCCAAATTCCGCGTGGAGCCTGGGCGCAAGTATTTCATCAACGTCGGCGCGGTGGGCCAGCCGCGCGATCGCAATCCCAAGGCCGCCTACGTGGTGTATGACATGAACGAAGGCTCCATTGAACTGAGGCGGCTGGAGTACGACGTTGCGGCCGCGCAGAAAAAAATAATTGACGCCGGCTTGCCGCCCCGCCTGGCCGAACGCCTGGCCGTCGGCCAGTAGGCCCCGCATCCGGGCCTTGAAAATCCTCATCCTTAAGCCGAGTTCCCTGGGCGACGTGGTTCACGCGCTGCCCGTGCTGCGCCTGCTGCGCCGGCACTGGCCCGACAGCCGCATCTACTGGTGGCTGGACATCAACCTGGTTCCGCTCCTGGAGAAGGATCCCGATCTGGCCGGCATCTTCCCCTTCCAACGCAAACGCTGGGCCATTCCCCATCGGTGGCCGGAAATCGCCCATAGTCTCGGAACCATGCGCCGCCACCGCTTCGACTTGGCGATCGATTTGCAGGGCCTGGCCCGCAGCAGCCTCTTCGCCTGGCTGGCCAACGCCGGTTTGACCGTGGGCCTGGACAACGTGCGTGAAGGTTCCCGCGAAGGCGCGCGCGGCTTTTATGATCTGACTCCCCCGCGCGCCGGCCCCCAAACACACGCCGTCGATCGTTACATGGCCGTCCTGCCGCTGCTCGATGTCCCCGTCCATTGGGATTTCGATTGGCTCTCCCGCCGCGCCGAAGCCGCCGACAGTGTCCGCGCCAAGTGGTCCCCCGATTCGCAAGCAGCCCGCTGGATCGTTCTCCTGCCCGGTGGCCGGTGGGACAACAAACGCTGGCCCGTCCAGTACTTCGCCACCCTGGTGCGGCAACTTCAGGAGATCCCCGCGTTGCGCTTCGTTGTTCTGGGCAGCAAAGCCGAACGGCCGCTGGGCGAAGCGATTGCGGCCGCCGCCCCTGAGGCCTGCCTGAACCTGGCCGGCTCGACCACGCTGGCCGAGATGATCGAATGGATTCGCCTCAGCAGTTTGACCATCGCCAACGACACCGGGCCGATGCACGTGGCGGCCGCGCTGGGCCGGCCGGTCATCGCCATTTTTGGCCCAACCAACCCCTTAAACACCGGCCCCTACCGCCAACTCCACAACGTGCTGCGCAGCACCAGTCTGCCGTGTGTGCCCTGCCTCAAGGATACCTGCTCCCACTGGGAGAAGCTGGCCTGCCTGCACTCTATCACACCGGCGCTTGTTTTTGAGAAAGCGCGCAAGGCATTGATGGCCCCGCCAGGCGCCGGGGTAATAGGGCGGCTGCCCTGCGGTAGCGGGTCAAATCACGGCCCAAAGGGGCCACTAGGGGAAAAACCCTATTAGGGGGACATTTTTCGCCGACAACCCCTCTATATTGTGGTTTTTTCCTTTACTTCAATCACAGGTTTTGCTTTTATTTGCATCCAGCATGTATCTTAAGAATTTGACTGTACTGGGGTTTAAGTCGTTTGCCGACAAGACATCGCTGAATTTCCAGCCCGGCGTCACGGGGATTGTCGGGCCAAATGGCTGCGGCAAGTCCAATGTATCCGACGCCATTCGGTGGGTTTTGGGCGAACAATCGGCCAAGGCACTGCGCGGGGGCGAGATGGCCGACGTGATCTTTAACGGGACCGATTCCCGCAAACCCCTGAGCATGGCCGAGGTTTCCCTCACCATCGGGGGCACCGATGGCGAACATCTTTCAGCCGCCGGGGTCGAGGTCGCCTACAACGAAGTGACCTTGACGCGGCGGGTATTTCGAGACGGAACGAGCGAGTATTTTCTCAACAAAACGCCCTGCCGTCTCCGCGACATCCAGCAACTGTTCATGGGCACGGGCGTGGGCCGGACCAGTTACAGCATCATGGCCCAAGGGAACATCACGCAAGTGCTTTCCAGCAAACCCGAAGACCGCCGCCTGGTATTCGAGGAAGCCGCCGGCATCACCAAATTCAAGGCCCAGAAGAAGGAGTCGTTGCGCAAGCTCGAAGCCACCGAGCAGAACCTGCTTCGCGTGGCCGACCTTATCCGCGAGGTCAAACGCCAGATCGGCTCTCTCCAGCGCCAGGCCGGCAAGGCCCGCCGTTACAAACAACTGATGCTCGAACTCCAGCATCTGGACACGCAACTGGCCCGCCACCAATTCGACGTCTTGGAGACCGACATCCGCGCTCGCACCGCCGGCCTGGAAACATCGCGCGCCTATATCGAGTCCCTTTCCGAAAGCGTCTTGCGCGCCGAAAACGAAATCAGCGTCCTGCGCGAACAACTCTCCGAGCAGGAACAGCACATCAGCCGTTTGCAGCAGCAGGGGCTGGAACTCAAGGGGCACATCGACCGCCACGACAGCCGCATTCATTTCAACGAGGACAAACTCCGGGACCTCGAGGCGCAAAACACCCGCGCGATCCGTGATATTGCCCAGGCCGAAGAACGCACCTCGGCCGCCGCGCAGGAACTGGCGGGCGTCGTCGAACGCCTCGATGCCTCGACCGCGGCCTTGCGGCAGCACCAGCAGACTTTGGAAGCCCGGCGCCAGGCCCTGCAAGGGGTCGAGAATGAACTTCGCGCCACCCAGGAATCGCTGCGACAGGCCCAGGCCGAATCCTTCGAGGCCGCCCAGCAACTCAGCCACGCGCGCAACGAAATCAACGCACTCGACCTGCAAAAGGAAGGCAACGTCGTCCGCCTGCAAAAGCTCTCCGCCGAGAAGATCCAACTTGAGGAGGAACGGGGCGGATTGGAGGTGCGGTTGCGGCAATTCTCCGCCACGGTTGAGGCGGAGATTCTCGACGCCCAGGCCCATCGCGGCACGGTGGAGGAACGCCAGAGGCGATTGGGCGAGATTCAACAACAGTTGGGCGAGATCACGCAGCAATTGGACGACCTGCTCAGGCGCCAGGCCGAAAAGCGCTCGCGCCTCAACGTCCTGGAGCAATTGCAAGCCGAGCACGAGGGCTTCAGCACGGGGGCTGTCTCGGCCCTCAAAACAGCCGCCGGCGCCCTCGGCTCCCTCACCGATAAGATCCGCGTCCCGGACCAATACGTCGTCGCCATAGAAACGGCGCTGGGCCACAACCTGCAACTGGTGCTGACCGAGCAGCCGGAAACGGCCCGCCAGATCGTCGAGGACCTCCGCGCCGCGAAAACCGGGCGCGCCAGCATCGCCGCTTTGCAGTTGACGCCGCTTGAAGCCGAATCCGCGCCCGCTCCCGATAACTCCCTCGGCGCGCTCGGTGTCATCGAATCCGAAGCCTGCGTGCAGCCGCTATTGCGGCGGCTCCTGGGCCGGACGCTGATCGCCCCGGACCTGGCGGCCGCCACCGCGTCGTGGCGCCAGACCAACGGTGCGTTTGACTTCGTCACGCCGGCCGGCGAATTGCTCAATCGCCACGGCATTTTCACGGGCGGCTATCTCAACGGCCAAGGCTCAGGCCAGGCTGCCGCGTCGATTCTGGGACGCAAGAACCAGATTGCCGAGTTGCAGGAAGGCCTGGCCGCATTGCAGGAGAGCGTCAGCCAGGTCAGCCGCCACAAGGGCGCTTTGTTGAGCGAGCAGACTCAACTGCAGGCCGGTTTGCAGCAGGCCCAGACCGATCTGCGCACGCAGGAGGTTGCCATCGCCACACGGCAGGGCGAATTCAAGGCCCTTGAGAATTCGGCGCGCGTGCTCGCCCAAAAAATCGAGACCGTTGTTTATGAAATCGGCAGCCTGGCCGCGCAGGAGCAAGAGGGCGCCCTTAAGCACCAGGTCCTGGCCGCCCAGAGCGCCACGCTGGAAACCCGCGAGCAGGAACACCAGGCGGCCGTCACTCAGTTGACAGCGTCGCTGGAATCGTTGCGCGAGCAGCGCGACGCCGCCAACGCCGCGCTGACGGAGACAAAAGTGGCGCTGGCCACCGAGGAGCAATTGAGTAATTCCTTCGCCAGCCAGAAAAAGCCGCTCGAAGAGCGCATCGCCGAGTTGACTCACTTGGCGGCGCAGCGCCGCGCCGAGATCAGTTCGTTTCTGGACCGCAAGCACCAGGCCGAGGCCGAAATCGCCGAGTCACGCCAAAAAATCGACGCCCTTGCCCACCAGCGGGAGCAGGTCAATCTTGAGGCCACACAGATGCTGGCCGAAAAAGAGGCGCTGGATGAGCGGATTTCCACCGCCGACGGCGCGTTGCGCGAACAGCGCCGCTCGTTGAGCGACCTCCAGCAGCAGCGCGGCACGATGGAAATCGAGTTGGCCCAAAAGAACATGGCCGCGCAAAACCTCCGCGACCGCATCCGGGAAAAATACCAGCTCAATCTCGACGACATCCGCAGCGAGTGCATCACCATCACACTGGCCGACGAGGGGCCGGCCAAGGTGCATACACTGACGCCGGAGGAGATGGCGGCCAGTGGCGCCGCGACCGATTGGGAGGCCGTCGCCAAGCAGGTTTGCGCCGTGCAGGGGCGTATCGACGAGATGGGACCGGTGAATCTGGTGGCGATCGACGAGTACGAGGAGACCGAGCAGCGGTATCAATTCCTGACCAAACAGAATGACGACCTCCTCCAGGCCAAGGCCCAGTTGATCGATATCATCAACCGGATCAATACGCAGACCCGCCAGATGTTTCTGGACACGTTCGAGAAAATCCGCGACAATTTCCGCAACCTGTTCGTCGAGGTATTTGGCGGCGGCAAAGCCGACCTTATCCTCTCGGACGAAGGAGACGTTTTGGAATGCGGCATTGACATCGTGGCCCGCCCGCCGGGCAAACAGTTGCAGAGCATCTCGCTTCTGTCCGGTGGGGAGCAGACGATGGCGGCGGTGGCGCTGCTGTTCTCCATCTACCAGGTCAAACCCAGCCCCTTCTGCGTGCTGGACGAACTGGACGCGCCGCTGGATGAATCGAACATCAACCGCTTTGTGCGCGTGTTGCAGCGCTTTTTGATCCATTCCCAATTCGTCATCATCACCCACAACAAACGGACCATCGGAATGGCCGACGTGCTTTACGGCGTGACGATGCAAGAGCACGGGGTGAGCAAAATTGTCAGTGTCAAATTCCACAAGGCCGACGAACCGGCCAGCGGCCAGCCGGCGATCGAGGCGCCGCCGGACGACCTCTCCTTCCAGGAGGCCGGGCCGCAACAGTCGCGGACGCGCGAGGAATCCTTAGTCATGGCGAAATAGATTCCGACGCCCCTGACCCATTATTCTTATGGCAGCCCATCACGAAACCGGCGAGTTTATTGACAGCGACTTCCAATCCGTCCAGCCCGCCGCCGGCGGCGCGCCGCTGCCGGGGGCCGTCCCGGCCCCGGCCCTGCCGTCCAATCGTCCGCCGACGCGCGAGGAAATCGAGGCCCTGGTCAGCGAGAAGCAGATCAAGCTGGCCGAGTTGAAACGGGCGCAGGAGGAATTGGAGCGCGAACGCGCCAGCCTTGAGGAACTGCGCCGCCGCCAGACCGAGTTCCAAACCGGCCGCGCCGAAATGCTCCATCATCTGACCCGCGGCATCGGCCTGCTCGAAGAAGCCGAACTGGGCGCCCGCCGCGACGCCGAGCAAATGGCCCGCACCCTTTGCGAATTCCGCGACGCCGTCAGCAAGGTGCAGTCCATCAACGAGCAAACCTGGACGCAGGACAGCTTTAGCGTTGAACTCACCCGGGCCTCGACCATCATCGAAAACGCGCGGCTGGAATGGAACGCCGCCCGCTTGAAATTCCCGCTTCTGGCCGATTCGCCCGCGGCCCAACCCGGCGCTCCCGGGGACAAACCGATTTTTCCCCCAAGCGGTTCCACCGACTTATGGCGCCTTTGCCAAATGGGCCTGGCCTTGACCTGGCCGCTGGTTTTGGTGGGCGGGGCCATTCTCCTGGTGTTGCTGCTGCGCCGTTAAAGCAAATGACATGGGATTTTTCAAAAAAAAGGCCGATCCCATTTCCGCTCGTTCGCGCGAGTTGACCGCCAAAATTGCCGAGCTTGAGGCCCAGATCAAAAGGCTCAATCAGCAGTCCGTTCCGGACGACCGCCCGCGCATCCGCTCCACTGCTTATCCCGCAGGCTCAACGGTTCCGCCGCGCCGCGCCTCCGGCTCCGGCGGCGCCGAACCGGTCTTCGAGCAAGTGGGTCAGAACCAGATCAAAGGCCCGCCCGAGCCGCTGGCCACGCCGGGCCACTTCAATCAGTTGGGCGCGCCCAAGTATGATTTGCTGGCGCTGCTGGAGCGGATCAAGAAGCGCTTGCGCGGCCCGCGTGCCGCCAATCCCAAGCTCGTCGCCTATCTGGCGGCCGGAAATATTCAAGGCCTGCGTCCCTTGCGTTACGAAAGGCGGGTGGCGCGCAACCGCTTTATCGCCCTGACCATCATCTTCGTGGTCGTCCTTTTCGGCATTTTCTACCGCCTCATCCGCTGGCCTTGAACAATGAGCAAGGACCCGGTCAGGCGCTGGTTTTGAGGTACCGGGTGACGGCTTCGGTCCGCCCGTGGACGTGCAGCTTTTCGTAAATCCTTCCCAAATGTGTGCGCACGGTTTCGGAGCTGATCCCCAAACGGGTGGCGATCATTTTGTTGGTGATGCCTTCGGACAGCAGTTCGAGGATTTCCAGTTCGCGTGGCGAAAGACCCTGCTCCTTGAGGCCGCCGGTGGAAACGGACTGAAAGGACTGGACCACCAGGCGGGCAATTTCACCGGTCATCGGAGCGCCGCCGGCCTTGACCTCGGAAATCGCGCGGAGGACTTCCTCGGTGGAGGCGCGTTTGAGCAGGTAACCGCTGGCGCCCGCCTTTAACGCCCGGAAGATCAGTTCGGTGTCTTTATACACTGTCAAGATAATGACCTGCACCTCCGGCATGCGCGCCTTCAACCGGGCGGTGCAAGCAATGCCCGATTCGCCCGGCAGGTGAATGTCCATCAACACCACTTCCGGGCGCAGGCGCGGGATTTCGCCCATCGCCTCCTTGGCCGTGGCGCAGGCGCAGATGCAGCGGAAGGACGGGGCGGCGTCAATTAGCTCACTCAAGGTTTGGCGGACCGTGTCATTGTCTTCGACGATACCGACGGTAATCATAGGTTGGGAGGAGTAGAGGTTAGGGGGAAGGTCAGGCAGACCTTGGTTCCGACTTCCGGCCCGGAGTCGATTTGGCACCGGCCGCCGATTCCGGCCAGTCGGTCATGAAGATTGGACACGCCGTTGCCCGTGGGACTCGGACCGGAATCGAAGCCCTGTCCGTTGTCGATGATGACAATGCGGAGCTGGCCGGAGGCCACGGCAAGTTCCATCATCACCTCGCTGGCGTGAGCGTGGCGGACGATGTTGTGCAGTGTTTCCTTGACAGCCAGGAACAGGCTGTGACGGACTTCGGCGCTTAAAGGCACCGAGGGGATGTCGCGAGGAATTCTCAAGTGGCAGCCGATGCCGGAGCTGGACAGGTACTCTTCGGCATAGCTGCCGAGGTAGCCGATCAAAAACGGCAGCACGTCCTTGCGCGGATTGACCAGCCAGACAATGACATCGAGGGCGTTGACCACCGCGCGGGCCTTGTCGCCGATGGTCTGGAACCGCTGCCCGGCCCGTTTCAACGAGGGCGGCGAACCCGGTCCGGCGTCGGCCAGGAGGCTGATTTCCGTCAGGCTGGAGCCTAAGTCGTCATGGAGATCGCGCGCGATGCGGGACCTTTCCGCCTCGACCGCCCGCTGATGCTCGGCCCGTTCGCGCTCGTGGATTTCTTTGCGGAGCTGCGCGGTGCGCTGTTCGATTTGGCGGCGAAGCAGGCCGATCCACACGGCGGCGATGCCCAGCACGGCGAGCAAGACGCCGACGGCCGCGAGCAGACGCCGCAAAGTCCACCAGGGCGGCTGCGCAATGACACGAATGTCCGCCGGGTCATTGAGCAATAATTCAAATGAATTGATATCGCCGCCCGTGCCGTGCCCCCAATAAACGCCGGTGAGCCGCAAGCGGCTGCCGGGTCGCAGGCCCTGGATCGCTTCGGGTTTGGCGTTGAGCCTGGCATTGAAAGTGTGCGGGCCGGCCTGCAAGCCCAGCAGTTGATTGGTCTGATCGGTGTTCAATTTGACCAGTTGGGCCTCGATCTGCACCAGCGTGGCATCGTGCTGGCCGCTGAACAACGTGTCCTCGGAAAGCCGTTTGGGTTGCGGCAAAGGAGCGTGGCCGGTTTTGCGGACACGGGCTTCCCGCAACAGGGGCGAAGGCCCGCCCAATTCCGGGAACCCCACGACCTGGACCTGGTCGCCGGGCTGCAATTCAACGGGAGACTTGGGATCGAAGCGCAGGCCGGCCGCTCCGTCCATCAATGAGTGTTCTCCGGCCCGAGCGCGAACCACTTGCCCGCTGACTTTGACGCGCTGAAAAGCCCCGGCCTGCGCGTCAAAGAGCAGCAGTTCATCCAACCGCTTAAGCGGCGCGGCAAAAGGGTCGTCCGGCGCCGGTTGATCGACTTCAATCACCGCGTCATGCATCTCGACTTCGCCGATCTTAAACTCATGCGTCGTGTCATCTTTTGTGGCCCAGAGACAGCCGCGCACGCGGACCAGAGTGCTGTCATAGGCCTGCAAATCCGCCGCGCGCCTTTCGGGCAGGTCGAGATGGATTTTGCCGCCGTGAGTCAGCAAGGTCAGGGCGTTGCTTTGAACCTCCGTGACGATCCCGCGCACTTCGACGTACTGTGTGTCCAGTGTTCCATTGATTAATTGATCCCATGTCGGATGGAGAGGTTCGGGCAGTGCGCCGAGTCCTCGCCGAGTTACCCGGCGGGCGAGGATCATGGGCGAAAACTGCGCGTAGGTGATTCCTTCAATATCCCAGTACTCACCGCGCCGGGGCCCGTCGGCCGCGGCCACGGGGACTTCGGATACAAAAATGCCGGCGGTGGAGTCCTGAATGACCACCGCGCTGCCGGCGCTCCAGGTGATGGCGCCGCTGACATGAACGGGATAGCCGCGCAAGGCCTCGCCGCGTTTGAGGCGCTTGATTTGCTCGACCGTCGTCAGGGTCGGAAGCTGGGTGGCGGTCATTGGCACATCTTTAACCACCTGAAAGAAGACGCTTCGCAACATGACATTGCTCGCGGTCGCCGCGCGAATGGCAACGACATCCAGCAGCCTGTTGGTGAGATTGGAGGAGAGCAGTGAGCCTTGCACCGAGACCTGGCCGGTCGCGTCTTCGAGGGCCATTTCGCCGTCCCTCCCCGGCCGGAGTGCCGCGCGCACGTGGAGCGGCCCGCCGGCGGCCGGACAATTATTGCTGACCAGAATATCGCGGATCAGCGTGACCGGCTGGGAACTCCAGAATGTGAGCGGAGGTTCCAAAACTTGAATCTGTTGACCGTCAGGAACCCAAAGCGCCCCCGGTATCATTTGGCCTTCCAAGCTGAATGCGCGCCGCAGGATGCCCGTCGCCTTGATCCTGCTGTTGAGAAGCAGACCGGGGAATACGCCAGAGGCGTCTCCAACCCGGACACGGATGCGTCCGGCGGGTGAAGTCAGTTCCAACTCCAGGCCCGGCGCCTGGGAATTCCCAACAAAGTCCACCATGCCTTGGAGGGCCGACCATTGAGAATCCTCGCCGTCGGAAAGAACCTGTCCAATCGCCGCGGGTTTGGGTTGCGGCGGCGCCGTTTGGCCCGTCACGCGCAAGCCAAGCACTTGGATGCGAAGCTGGCTGCCGCCGTCGGAAACGGTGCTGAAGGTGTAGCGGCCATCCCGCGGCACCTCGATGTCGCCGGAAAACCTCAGGGCCACGTTGGTGTCGCGCGCCCGGACTCCGACCGCGACGTCCGTTGACGCGCCGCATTTGACTGGAATCAAGTATTGGAAATCCGGCAGGCGCCACCAGTCGCCCACGTAGCATTGGTAATCCAAACCGGAAAGCGCCGCGGCCGCGCCGCCTTCCTGGCTCCGGGACCGTCGAAACCAGGCGGAGGCGGGAATTCTCTGCCGCGGCAGGTTCGGGCCTTGATAATAAACAGTCAAGGCAGGTGGCGTGTCTCTGGTGAACCAGGCCAGGTCGATGGGATGCCGGCCGGCGGTGAGGAAAGCCGCGCCTGATTTTTCTTCGACGGCGTGGACTCCATCGTTATCGACCAGCAGCAGGCTTCCAATCCGTCGATCCTCCGCGGCTCCATCACTGGAGCAGTTTCCCTCCAGGATGACCTCCTGGCCCGGATGAAGCGTTTGGCCTTGCGGCGCCATTTGGACAAGTTCCGCGGCGGAATCATCCCGGAGCACAAACTTATTGCCGGCGCCATTGGCCCAGGCCACCACACCGCGCAACCGAATCGAGCAACTGACCGGCTGACCAAGGATGGCCAAACGGTCGAACCGAAGCAGGTTGGTGACAAGCGGCAGTTGTTGATTGACCGCCAACTCTTGGGCAGGGGCGCGGGCCGGGTCGCAGACGCCAAGGAGAACCACGCACCCCGCGATAAGTCGCCGCCATATCAAAAAACGCTGGCGCATGGTGCCACGATAGCTCCTTTGGGCAGCCGGTTCATCATCAATCTTGGGCGGGCCAACCGCAAAAGCGGGGGTCGCCCAATGCGACCCCTTATGACACCAAACCTTGCCTTTTGGGGAAGGGGATTTGCCCGGCTTACGGACTGGCGGGCTGGACCAGCACGAAGAAGCCCTGTCCCGACGCCGGAAGGCTGCTTTGCGGCACCAGGACTTGATCTCCCGCAGTCGTTATGACGATGCTGCTCAGGCCGGTATTGGACCACACTGCTCCAGGCCCCAATGTCGGGCTGGAAAACAGGCTGTAGCCGCTGGCGGGCAACGTCCAGTTCACCCAAAAAGCGTCGTTGGTTTGCACAATCAAGATATTGTTTGGAGCCGCGTCATCGATCAGCCACTGCGACGTGTTGATGACTCCGCCGTCATTGGTAAAAACGTCGGTGAACGGAGTGCTGTAAGGAGTGTTGGAAATGCTGAATTGGGAATAGGTTGACCCTTGCCCAATGTTCGCTGTCGTGCCCCCCTGTTGATTTCCAAAATAGGCCGTCAACGGATTGGCGAAAACCTGCGCCGTCGCTTCGTCCGGGAAATTAACGTTGGTGCTCGCGCCTCCGGGACCACTCAGCGTCACATTGGTGTCATTGACAAAGGTAATGCTCCAAGTGCCCAGCGGACCGGTCGGAACGGCGATCGAGGCCAGATTGCCATAGCCGGAGAAACCGGAATTGTCCTGTGCGTCATTGGTTTTGTACTGAAACGACCCGGTCGCGCTGCCGTCCGAATTGTTAAAAATGGTCATCTGCGCGACGTTGGCCGCGTCCCAGTCAATCGCCGGGTCGCCATTGCCGCCGTTGGGAACCAGAAATATCTCCGATTCAAACCCGGAGTGGCTGGCGTCAGGATAGCCGGCAATCGTCATGGAATAGGTCACCGGAGTGGCACCGGCCCCGACCCACGAGAAGTTGAAACCGTTCAAGAGATCGGTGGCCTCCAGTTCGGCGCGGTTATATTGGTTGCCGCCGCCTTGGGCCACGATCAGCAAGCCGGGAGGCGTCGTGATGGGAGAAATGGACAGGGTTGGTGGCGTCGGCGGCGTCGTCGCGGCGCTGAAGATGATGTTGTCAATTAGAAAATCGGTCGTCCCAGCCAGATTGGACCCGGTTTTGTTCTGTTGAATTTTGATCCCTATGCCCTCGACGGGGGTTCCGTTCATGGTCGCCGCCGCTGTCGCGGTGGGCATGTTCACGTGAATCCACCCGTTGCCGTTGGCCACGGAGGAGGAGTAAACGTCAAGGGTGAACTGGTACCAGCCCTGACTCCCTACAAGATCGACTTCGATGTTTCCGTAGCTGCCATTGCCATCGGTGGCGCAATTGGTTTGGAACTGGATATCGAAGCTCAGGTTAGTATAGTCGGCCAGGTTAATCTGGGTCGGCAGACTCACCCGCCCCGCCATGTCCTGGGCGGCGGAATACGTGTCCCAGTCAACCATCCACTCCAGCGACCCGGAGCCAGGATTGTTGGTGGCGCCGGCCACCGTCGTCATCGCGTTGTTGGTGTTGAAGTTGAATACGGCGGAGGGGCCGGAGGATCCGTTCCAGCCCGATTCCTGGTAATAACCGACCTCCGCGCTGCTGTCGAACTGATCGACGATATACGCGGGTGTTTGGGCTTGCGCCTGGCTCAGGAGGCTCGTACCCGCCAGTGTCAGGCCGGAGAAGCTGGTAATAATCCATCGCTGGAATCTGTTGTTGTGTTTCATTTTTTTCCTTCGCAATTGAGGTTGGGGACTTCAGGTTTGCTTATTAATTTATCTGGACGCGTCTTCTTTCAAACTCGAAAGGCAACTTGTCGCTGTCGTTACGGGTCACAGCTTATTCTTATAGACGAAGTGTCTGGACAGGTATATCCCCCGAATGACGTATTTTGACGTAAGCCGGAACTTGCATCACGTCGGTTATGGAATCTAATGGGCCGCCCCGGCTGTGGTTCCTTTTTGTCGCAACTGGGCCGCGTACTGAAGCGCCAGCGCGTTGGCCGGGTCCTGGCGGAGCACAATTTCCAATTCCGCCAACGCTTCCGCGCCTCGTTTTAGTCTCATCAGCGCCACGGCAAGATTGAGGCGCGTTTTCACCAGATCGGGTTCCAACAGCAGCGCCTGGCGGAATTGTTCCGCGGCTTCGGCATCGCGCCCCCACAAAGCGAAATTGCCGCCGGCGTCCACGCGCAATTTCACCTCCGACGGCTCCAGGCGGATGGCTTGGAGATAATTGGTGGACGCGGCCTGAAACCAGGAACGGCTCTGGCAAAAATGAGCCAGCGCCACCAAATCAGGCACAGTTCGGCTGGATGAGGCCAGCGCGCGCCGGAAACAGTCGTCACCCTCCGCTTTGCGCCCCGACTCTTCCAGAACTTGGCCAAGCTCCATCCAGGCCACTGCGGCATTGGGCTGCGTGGCCAGCGCCAGCCGGTATTGGCGCATCGCCTGTTGCGGCCGGCCCGATTTCCAGAGCGAACGCGCGATTTTTTGGCGCAGGGAAGCGTCGAGCGGATCCAGCGCCAGGGCGCGCCAAAACGCGCTGATGGCTTGGTCGTACTTTTGCTGCTGGGAAAGAAACAGACCCAGGTTTCCCCATCCGCCCGCGTCACTGGGAACGGCGTCCAACTCCCGTTCCAATGCGGCGGCGGCTGCGGGGAGATCGCCGCTCCTTGCTTCGAGCAAGGCCAATTGGTAATCCAACTCGGGGTCGCCAGGAGCGGCGGCTCGCGCTTGCTGGCATATTCTTTCGGCATCGCGGATGCCGGCGGGTTCCGCGGCCGGGGCCAGCTCTTGGGCCAGACGGGCCAGAGATTGCATTTGGGCTTCATGATTCGACTGCTGGCTAAACGGCGGATCGCTCAATCGGCGCATAATGTCCCGCACCGCTTGCAGGCGGCTGTAATCGTTCCAACCCAGGCGGCGCGCGCACTGCGCCTCGGTGGGCCAGGATGTCCCGGCGGGCCGGGATGAAATTCGTTCCGGCAACAGTTTTTCCACCTGCTCGCCGATGGTGCGCGCGAGCAGGTAATTGCCTTCAAAGTTCAAGTGAACGTGCTCGTAAAAAAACTCCATGCCCGCCAGTTGATCCGGACTCCGGGCCGCAAATGCCCGCTCGGCGTCCGCCAATAAAATGCGTTCGCCCGCGCGGTTGGAGGCAGCCTGGCGAATCAAGCCGTTGAGCTGGCTGTCGCAGCGAAAGCGCAATGTGTCCAAATCCCGCGCCGCCGTGAATTGCCGCCGCGCTTCCTCCGCATCGCCCAGCGCCAGCGCGCATTGCCCCTGGCGAAAGAGCAAGTCCGCGAAGGTGTCGTCGCTCCGGGCCGCCGCGCGAAAATCATCCACCGCCGCCTGGTGCTTGCCGGCCTCCTGTGCTTGGACGCCGGACTGGTAAAAGTGGTCCCATTTTTCCCGTTCGGCGCCGGACAAACCGGCCCGGTGCTCTGATGCGAACGGGGCGCAGTCTTTCATATTGACGGCAACGGTGCTGACGACGATGGCCGCGCCCGCCCGCCGGCCAAAGCGAATGATGTCGGAAAGATTTCGCGCAGAATAATCACGGGTTTTGCCCATTCCCGGATCGTCGGCGCGCACCTGGGAGCCGAGGAACATTGTCATTCCCGCCCATTCATTTCTTTCCGATGACGCCGACTGGAAGCGCCGGCACACCCCGTCCAGCAACTGTCCCACCCGAGTCGCTTTGAGGGCCAGGGCTGCGCGGATAAGAGGCAAGGGCGGTGTTTGCCGCCCAAACACGGTGCCCGCGCCGCACGGGCCAACGACTTCGTTGTTGCCCATGTAAACCACCCACACATCGCCGTCGGCTTGCTCGCAATCGCGGGCGATGTCGCGAATCACGTGCGAATTGATCGCCGTGATCGCGGTGTTGACGACCTCAAAGCGCGCGCCGGGATGCCGCAAGGCCAGCAGCGCCTGAAGCATGCGCGGCAACCCGAACTCCGGCTGCGGGTCGCCAAATGCCGCGGATTCGCCGAAAACAATAATTCGCACCGTGTCAGGAGCTTTTTTCCGCAAAATGCACAGGGGATAGGGCCGCCGCCCCAGACGCGGCCCAAAGAAGCGCCAGGTAAATTGGTTGTTTTGCACGTAGGTGTCTTGCCCGTGGTTTTCGGAGTCCAACAGGAAGGTCGTTGGATAGCCGACCTCCAACAGCCTCAACCCAAGTTCGAGCAGCACGATCAATGCGGCCGGCACCGCAATAGCCGCCGCCAACCGGAAACACCAGCGCCGCCACTTGCCGCCGGGCGCGGCCTTAATTCTGTCGCGCGCGGAAATACTCGGTCGCATTGGTAATGGATTCGGGAACGGTCACAATGGAAGTCCCCAGGACGTTTGTGACGACCAGCAACGAGGTCCACTGCCTGAGGTCCGACGACTCTTCAATGGTGTATTCCCCTCCCGTTTCGGAATTGAGCTGAAACTGGAATGAGCCGTTGGAGTTGGCTTGGGCGGCGGCGAGGTTCGGCGGCGGATACAGGATGCCGGCCAAGTCCACGCTGAATTCAGGCATCGGAAGCGTCAGCCCGCCGTTGGTAGTGGCGGCCTCAGTCCGGCCCAGCGGGGTGGCTGTCGATGGATCATACCACTGGGCGAAATAGGTTCCCGCGGGCCAGTTGGTCAGCGTGATCGTCGCGTTTTGTTGCGCTGGCAGGAGGGCGTTTGTGGCGCCGGAAGGAAAGGACACGCCGGGGGCAACCACATAGAGAAGTGACTCGTGAGAACCGCCAAGGCCGATGGAATTGGGCGAGGGCTGCCAGTTGCCCGCGTAGGTTGCGGGCAGCACCTGGTTCAATTGGACCCAATCCAGGTAAAACCAGTCCGCCCCGCCGTTGGTGATCGTAACAAGATGCTGGCCGGCGGCCACGTTTACGGAGAAATTGGTGTTGTACTCCTCATCGACAACGTCGTTGTCATCCAGGTTGGGCAGATTGGTGCGGAGCGCAACCGCGCCGTCCACCAGCACCATCATCGTCGAGCCCCACGACACGGAGTTGAGGTGCAGAACGACGCTCGCATTGCTGGCGAACCAGGCGCTCAATTGAAACGGCGTCCGCAGGTCGGGGTGGGACGTGCCTTGGACAAAGCCGTTGAGGACCTCCGGCGAGTATATCGCCGCCTGCGCATTCGGAATGGCGATGCGGCCGGCGACCATGTCGCCCCAATTTGGGTCCAAAAGCAGTTGCACGTCGAACGGTTGCCCACCCGGAATGGCGCCGCCGACGGTGACCGGCGGTGACCCGGAAGTTTGAAAAACAATGTTGGTCCACGCGCCACGCCCCCACCCGGTGCGGCCTAAAATGTCGGCCAGCGCCGAATAAACGGGATAGTCGTCTTCGCTGTCAATATTTTGCCACCACCACGACATGGCGGTGCCGGCCGAACCGCCCAGGGCGCCGCCCCAGAGGCCCTGGCGGAATCCGCGCAAATAAGGATCGTTCGTGCTGTTCCAAGAGAGGTAGCTTGTGCCAAATTCACCGATCATGAGCGGCTTGCCGTAGCTTTGAAGGAAGGATTGCGCATCGGCGGCCAGGCTGCTCGACGGGCTTGATTCGCCGTAAGAGTGCTCCGAACTGTAGCTAAGCTGGGGAAGACTCCATATTTCCGGATGCGCGCTCGCGTAACTCAAGCTCGTGGTTCTGAGGTGGGCGAAGACGTCATTGGTTTGCAGCCATCCACCCATTAGCGCGTGCCACGCCGCCACATTGGTCGAGTTCAGTATGGCGTATTCGTTGTCGATTTCATTGAGAAATTCCCAGCCCAGCAGGTTCTGGCTGTAACCATAACGTCCAATCAGGTAACGCAATCGCTTTTGGTAAATGGCCTGCGCGGTGGTATTGGTAAAAAAACCGTTGGCATTGAGGCACGGCCCGCCGTTGGTGACGTTGTAGGGATTCTGCGGCCAGTAATTGTTGCCTCCCCACATATCGGGCAGCGTGGCAAACATGCCGTGATAATCCAGGCAAAGCTGGATGTAGATGCCGCTCTGCTCGGCCAGTTGCAGCACGTAGTCCAACTGCCAGGCCGGATCAAGCGCGTAGTTGTTCAACGTGCCGGGCGCGTCTTCGATGCCAAAACTCGAAGGCCACATCCACACGCGGGCAAAGTTTTCCCCGGCAGCCTGCATCGAGGCAAACCAACCGTCGTAATCATAAGTCCCCCGGCTCGAAGGCCAGGCCACGTCTTCCCCATTCAGCGGCAACGCCTGGCCGTCGCCGGTTTGAAAATACTGACGGTTTTGGGCCAAGCCAACGTAGCCGAAGCGGGCCGGGAGCGCGGCGGAAGCCACGGTGAAGTTGGTCACGACCGTGCCAAAGAGATGGCCGTTGGTTTCAATGGCCACGCTCAGCGTATAGACCCCCGCCGCCGGCGGCAGGTAACGCAGCCGCCACTGGGGCGGCGCTGTTTCGGTGTCGTACTCAGAGCCGCCCGAAAGCGAGCGTTGATAGCCCTGATACCAAAATGCCGGCACTACGATCGGACTGCCCGACGGCGGCGTGAAGGTGGCGTCCAGACGAATCAAATCCGGATCAAACGGATTGGAAACAGTGGGAACATTGGTGATTTGAAATTCCAACCGCTGCCAGGGTTGGGCGGAACTCAATGGCACGATTTGCGCCGGACCTGTCGCCCCCGGCGCGGTGAAACCACTCAGAATAATGTTATCCAGCCAGAATGTCGTCGTGCCGGTCAGATTGGCCCCGGTGCTGGCCTGTCGGATTTTGAAGCCGATTCCGTTGACGGCATTGAGGTTGGTGTTGCCCGCCGCGCTGACGGGCATGCTCACGTGTATCCAGTTGGTATTGCCGCCGGCAAAAACTACGTCTGACTGCGGCGAATTGGGGGTTGACGGCCAGCCAACCGACGCCGGGACCCAATCGACCTCGATTGCCCCGAAATTTCCCGCCCCGTCCGTCGCGGAGGAAGCGGCAAATTGAATATCATAGCTCACCACCGCGAATTGGTTCAGGTTTAACGTCGCGCCGAGGGCACGTGTGACCATGATCTGGTCGTTGGTCGTCGTCCAGGGCACAACCCATTTGGCCGAGCCGGAACCGGGATGATTGCTGGCGATGCTGCTGACGGCATTTACCGTATCATCCCATTTAATGGAGGGAACAGCCGTCCCCCAAAATTGGTTGATGTAGGAAGCAGTCGTGTCAGTGTCGAACTGGTCAATGATATGATTTGTCGTCTGCCCCCGGCAGACCGAAACCGTCGCGGCCAGCAGGAATCCGATCCAGGCCAGGCGCCGCCGTTGTCGTATTTTCTTCCGTTTCACGTAACACATCACCGCTCCAAAGGGCGTCCGGGAATTCTCACCCAGGACACGCAGGCCATGCCACACAGCGGAATCGTCGCGTGCAAGCGGTTTCAGCCATTATTTTAACGCGCAACACCCCGTATTTCCATCCCCCAAATGACGTATTCTCTGGAAACGAGGGGCTGACCCCGGACCTTGGATGCTCTTTATGGGTATAGTTCGATTTCACTGATCTGTGCGGCGTTAGGGTAGGCTGGGTTGGCGGAGGCGCGAACCGTCAACCGGAAGTCACCCGTCGTCACCGGCTCAATCTTCGCCCGGTAAACTTGCGACTGCTGGTTGTTGGTCACGTTGATTACCTGACGTTCCTGGCCGTTGACTCGCACAGTGCCCTCGAAGCTGACCGGGTAACCGTCCGGGTCCGCGAAGTGAATCACCACTGTGGAAATCTTCGCGGGCTTGGCCAGATGCACTTCGACCCAATGCGGGTGCGGCTTTTCGAGCGACGAATGCCAGCGGTTCGAAAAGTCTTCGGGTGTGGCAATCACCCCATCAATTACTTTGGCCGTGCAGCCCGGTTCATTGGCATACTCGCTGTCCGAACTGGCGGAGGCGCCGTTCGCGGCCAGCGCCAAATCGTTCCGCCGGTTTTCCACGTGTGGGCGGGGCTTGGGCGGATTCGTCCATGTCCGGGCGTGCGAAAGTGTCTGCCATGTCTGACCGGTCTCATACACGGTCGCCAGATCCAGCGGCTGCGGCAACCAGGTGCGAAAAACATTTTGCTCGCTGAAGGCGTTGCCGGCCGAGGCATAATCACAAAACGTCAGTGCGCCCGCATCAAACGCCATCCAGGCGCCGATCTTCTTCGCGGCAGCCGGGTTCGGTTTCAATACTGGATTCCGGTCAAGCGTTATCCGGCCGGCGGCGGCTGGCGTGAGACGGTTGTCCAGCGACAATACCACCGGGCCACGCCGCAACGCGACCTGGCCATTGCAATCAACCACCTTGGCTCTCATGTCGAAGGTAATTGCCACCCGGTCGCCCTTGTGCCACGTCCGGCGAATCTTCGCATAGCCGGGCGTAACCCTCAGCGGCTCGCCGTTCACCTTTAGCTCCGTCCGCTCACTCCAGGCCGGGATGCGCAGGGACAGCGTGAACTCCCCGGTCTTGGCCGGCGTCACCCGGATTTCGACGTGGTCGCTCACGGGATAGTCGCCGGTGATTTGCAGTTTCACGGCGCCGACCTGTGCGGTTGCGGGGGCGTAAAGACTCACGACCGGGCCGGCGGCGCTTTGCATGAAGGCCCAGAAGGGCGTCAGCATCAGCCCGCGCGGGCCATTGACCACGCAGCAACTCAGCCCGACATCGGCATGTTGCACATAACTCGGCACGCGCACACCCATCAAGCCGTCAAAGTAAGCCCACCATTGTCCGTCCGGCATCATCGCGCCGAGCAGGCCGTTGTAGAGATTCTTCTCCAACTCGTCCGCATACCGCGCGTCGCCAGTCAGGCGCAGGAGCTGGTCACAGAGCTTCATCCACGTCACCGTCACGCACGTCTCCATCGGTTTTTCGACCACGCCGGTCTGATGTTTTGCGCCACCAAACCAAACTTCGTTGTGCGTGCCGACGCCCACCAGGGTCGCTTCTTCGCGCACGATGCCGTCGGCGAGTTTAATCGACGCTTCGAGATACTGGTGATTGCCTGTGGCGCGGTAGAGTTCGCACAAACCCTCGAAGCAGGACATCATTTCGTAAGCTTTCGGGGCGCACATCTCGGCCGGGTTCTTCCCCGCCAAGGCATCTTCCACCAGCCTCATGCCGGCCGGAAGTCGTTTTGACGGCAAGTCCCAGCAGGCAACTATATGTTCGGCAAATTCCAGGTATTTTTCCTCGCCCGTTCGTTCGTAAACCAAAACCACCGGCTCCAACACCGACGAGGCCGGCAAGCCGTTCCATTCCCCGACGTCGGCGATGCTGGTCTTGCCCAAGCCCAGTTCGGCGATCAATACATCGGTTTGTCGTCGGGCCGCGGTCAGCGCCGCCGGGTCGCGCGTCCGGTCGTAATCGGCAATCAATCCGAGCAAGGCATACTTGCAACCCCAAACATCCCAGCCTTCCAGCCGGTGTGCCGGCACGCGCGTGCCGATATAACCATCCGGCGCCGCGGTCGCCATCAAGGCCCTCGCCGCCTCGTCGCGCAGCTCGCGCGTGGCCGGCGTGGAGTGATAGGCGTCGGCCAGCGTGAGGGACGTAAACCACTTGCCCCAATACTCACAGCGCCAATCAGCGCCGCCGATTTCCGTTTTGGCCCGATAGGGTGCGACAACCGACTCGATGTCCTGCGCCAGAATTCGATGAGCGACGCACAGGTCGAGTTTCTCGCCCAGCCGCCCGCTGATCCGCACCGATTCCGGCGCGGCTGGCGTGAACACGTCTTTCACCCCGGATTCTTCGGCAAACGCCGTCGCGGTCGCGCCAACGATTAACCGTGCCGCCAACAATGTGAAAATCATATTCCGTGTTGGTCTTGAAGTGATGCAGGGACGCACAGTCATAACGGCCTTGATTTAATTATGATTGGGTTCATTTTCCCGGGCGAGGCATGAGCGCGTTTTGGGACATGAGTGAGCTTATATTTTTATCGGTTCATTGTCCATTTCCATTCGACCGAAACGAAACGCGGGGGCGCAGGACAGATTTTAGGAACCCCTCTCTCCGGCTCTCTCCCCGCTACGCGGGGCGAGAGAGGAGAACTCATATATGTAGGCCCATATAGATGCTGCCCGGAGAACCGGAGCGCCGAAAGATTTTGTCTTGCGCCCGAAACGGGGTCAAAACGGGGTCAAGGGTATTGTAATATGACGATACCAATAACTGATAAATGGGTGACCCCGAAGCGAGCTTGGCGGGATTGTCAATACCGAATCTGATCTTGCCAATTGCCGGGATTTGGCATCAGATGGCCCGACCCTATGGTATAGTGCCAGGGTTGCGATGCCATTTGGCAAGAAACAGTCCGACATCGAATCCGACCCGCAACCGGGGCGGTTTGGACGCTTTTATCTACAGGAACTGATCAACAAGGGGGGCGTGGCGGAGGTGTGGGACGCGACCGACCAGGAGCGGCGCCACTTCGCCTTGCGCCGCATGTGGAACAACCGTTTCACCAATTTTGCCGAGCGCAGACGCTTTTTCCACGGGTGCGAGGTTCTCTCTCAAATCCACCACAATGAATATGTTGTCAACTACTTCGAGCACGGCAAGATCGATCACACCCCTTATTTGCTGATGGAGTTTGTGACCGGCGCCAACCTCAAACTCCTCCTCAGCCGCGGCGACCAAGTCCTGGCCGAGAACGTCGCCCAAATTGTCATCGATATGGCCCTGGGCCTGGAGCAGGTGCATGAGAGCGGTTTCATTCACCTGGATTTCAAGCCGGAGAATATCATTGTCACCCCCAACGCCAACGTGCGCCTGATCGATTTCGACCTCGCCCAGCCCAAGCCGGAGGAGCCGAAGAAGATGGCGCACAATCCTGGCACCCCCGCCTACATGGCTCCCGAACATCTGCAGCACCTAGCCATCGACCAGCGGGCGGACATCTTCGCCTTTGGCGTCACCGCTTATGAGGTCCTGACTGGCGCCAAACCCTTTCCGGGAGATTCGCCTGACGAGATTCTGCGCAAACAACTCAACGACGAACTGATCCCGCCGCGCCAACTCAACCCGGACATCCCCGCGGCGATGGAGAAGATCATCCTCAAATGTCTGGAGCGCGACATGGCCGAGCGCTACCCCTACATGAGTGTGGTGGTGCGGGATTTGCAGGACGCCCTCTACGTCTGAGGCGCCACGGGCGCGGGCGGAGGTGAAAGTTTGTTATTGCAATCTTTAGCGGGGAGGTTAAGAACAAGGGCATGGCTACGAACACCAAATCCAAAAGGAAACCCAGTGCGGCTTTTATGAAGCCGGTTCAACCGGACGAGAAGCTCGCTAAAGTTGTCGGCGGCACCCCGCTCCCGCGCACCGAATTGACCAAAAAGCTTTGGGCTTACATCCGCAAGCACGGGTTGCAGGACAAGAAGGTCAGAACCCAGATTAACGCCGATGAAACCCTGCAGGCCGTCTTTAACGGCAAAAAGCAGGTCAGCATGTTCGAGATGACCAAGTTGGTCTCCGCGCACGTCTCCTAAGACCGTTGGCTCCGCAATGCGGCGACGCCGCCCACCCCGCAATGTCCGGGGTGTGGCCGTCTATTACCTCATTGCCGTTGTCAGACGCCAGCCCGGTTGACTCCGGGCTGCGGCGTTTGTATTTTGCTTTCGCGCAAAGGCTCAACGGCGTGGTTTCGCTTCCACCCGTAAAACGATACGGGGTCCGGATGTTGAGCTCATCCGGACCCCGCCCAAACCGCACACGCGGGTTGGTGAGACACGCAATTGCGGATGTCGCAGGAACCGTGCCGACTTCAGTTTTGCGAGAGTGTAAGACAAGCAGAGTGGGACCCGTGTTAGCGTGCCTTGGAGGCGTACAGAATTGTCCAGAATTGAGACATCCAGGTTCCCACTGTGACCGCGCGGATGGCGCTTGGTGCGTTTTTATGCAAAGGGCAACCCTTATCTTCTTAATGTTTCAAATACTCTCCTTGCCATCTGTCAGGTTTGACAAGAAACTGAGATGCCAATTATGAAAACTCCGGTCCTGCCACCGTTCGATTTTCAGCCGCGGGCCTACGCCGGCCCCTCGGCCGACGAGGTCCTTAAGCTGCGCCGCGAATTTCTTAACCCCGGCATCTTTCTCTATTACAAGAAACCGATGATGCTGGTCGAGGGCCGCGGCCAGTATGTGTTTGACGACAAGGGCCGACGTTACCTCGACGGTTTGGGCGGCATTGTCACCGTCAGCGTCGGCCATTGCCACCCGCGCGTGGTCGAGGCGGCCCGGCTCCAGAACGAGACCTTGCAGCATTCGACCACGATCTATCTCCATCCCAACATCGCGCAGTACGCCGAAAAGCTCGCCTCCAAAATGCCCGGTGATTTGAAAGTCTGCTACTTCGTCAACTCCGGCTCCGAGGCGACCGACCTGGCCCTGCTCATGGCCCGCGTCCATTCCGGTAACTTCGATGTCATCGCCCTGCGCAACGGTTACCACGGCGGCAACATGTCCTCGATGGGCTTGACTGCCCACAGCGCCTGGAAGTTCAACGTCCCCCACAGCTTCGGCGTCCATCACGCCGTCGCCCCGGACCCCTATCGCGGCCCCTGGGGCCGGTCCGATCCGGAGGCGGGGAGAAGGTACGCCGCCGATGTGAAAAGTTTGATTGATTACGCCACGTCGGGTCGCGTTGCCGGCTTCATCGCCGAATCCATCCAGGGCGTCGGTGGTTGCGTCGTATTCCCGGACGGCTACCTCCGATGCGCTTACGAACACGTGCGGGCCGCCGGCGGGCTTTGCATCGCCGACGAAGTCCAGGCCGGTTTTGGGCGGACGGGCACGCATTTCTGGGGATTTGAAACGCAGGGAGTCATCCCCGACATTGTCACCATGGCCAAGGGCATCGGCAACGGATGTCCGCTGGCGGCGGTCGTCACCACCCCGCAAATCGCCGCCGCCCTCACGCAGCGCGTTCATTTCAACACCTTCGGCGGCAACCCCGTCGTTTGCGCCCAGGGCAAGGCCGTTTTGGAAGTCATCAAGCGGGAAAACCTCCAGGCCAACTCCCGCCGCGTCGGCGCCGCCATCATGGCCGGCCTGGAAAAACTGAAGGTCAAACACAACGTCATTGGCGACGTTCGCGGCAAGGGGCTGCTCCTGGGTTTGGAACTGGTCAAGGACCGCGCCACCAAGGAACCGGCCCAGGCCGAAACCGCCCGCGTCGTGGAAACTTGCCGCGACCTGGGCCTGCTCCTGGGCAAGGGCGGCTTGTGGGGCCAGACGATCCGCATCGCCCCTCCGATGTGCGTGAGCGCCGCCGACGCGGATTTTTTGATTGACGCTCTCGACGCCGCCCTCGCCACCCTTTAAACCTTCAACCGGTCCTTACCGCATGAGCCGCGAAATTTTAAACACGCACCAAAAGGCGCACCAGATCAACCTCGATCCCGCCAAATACGGCACCTTTGCCGAAATCGGCGCCGGCCAGGAGGTCGCCCGCTGGTTCTTTCGCGTCGGCGGCGCCGCCGGCACGATCGCGAAAACCATTTCGGCTTATGACATGACCGTGAGCGACGCCATTTACGGCCATGCCGAGCGATACGTCAGCCGCCAGCGCCTGGAAACCATGCTCGATCACGAATACGGCCTGCTGTTGGAACGCTTGCGCGAAAAACGCGGCGCCACCACCCGCTTCTTCGTCTTCGCCGACACGGTGGTGGCCCGCAGTTATTCGCGGCACGACGACGCCCACGGCTGGCTGGGCATGCGCTTTCAAACCGAGCCGGGCGCCGAACCGTCCCAGATCACCGTCCACCTCCGGCTGTGGGACACTGAGAACTTGCCCGAACAGGAGGCCCTGGGCATTACCGGCGTTAATCTGGTCCACGGCGCGATGTACCTCCACGCCGACCCGCCAACGCTCATCGCCTCTCTGCTCGATAATGTCGGCGCCGAGCGCGTCGAAGTCGATATGATCCAGTTCAGCGGGCCCGCCTTTGCCGGCGTGGACAATCGCCTTATGGCTCTGCAACTGGTGCAGGGCGGCCTGACCAACGCCGCCCTCTTCACCTCCGACGGCCAGGTCATCCAGCCAGCCGACGCGTTTTACAAAAAGTCCATCCTCGTCGAGCGCGGCAGCTTCCGGCCCGTTACCAAAGTGACCCTCGACATGTTGCGCTGCGCGCAGGCCGTTTTTGTCCAGGAACCCGCCGTCCAGGGCCAGGATGTCCTCACCTTGACGGAGATGACGCTCAGAAACCTGACCGACGGCGACAAGATCGACCACCAGGACTTTCTGGACCGCGTCGATATTCTCGCCGCCCTGGGCAAGACGGTCTTGATCTCCAACTTCGGCGAATACCACCGCCTGGCCGCCTATTTCTTCCGTTACACAAAAAAAATGATTGGCGTCGTCATGGGCGTTCCAACGCTGAAGGAAATCTTTGACGAGAAATACTACGCCGACCTGGCCGGCGGGATTCTTGAGTCCTTTGGCCGGATGTTCAAAAATGACTTGAAGTTCTACGTCTATCCGTTGCTCGACGCCAAAACCGGCGCCCTCATCACCGCCGGCAATTTGCGGGTCGCACCCAACCTGCGCCACCTCCACGCCTATCTGGTGGAAAACCGCCTTATCGAGGGCCTGCGCGACTACGACGAAAGCGCCCTGCCGATATTCTCGCGCGATGCGCTCCAAAAACTCCGTGCCGGCGACGCGACGTGGGAAAACATGGTCCCGCCGCAAGTCGCCCAGATCATCCGCGAGCGAAAGCTCTTTGGCTTCAAACAGGCGTGTTAGCGGCGGGCCGCTCCGGGGAGTTATCCGACCCCGTTAAAGCTGCTGTTCCTTCTTGCGCCTGGGCGGATGTCCGGCAGAATATCGCCAGTCATCCAACCTTATGCAACGGAACGCGAGCGTGATGGTTTGGCTTGCCTCATCAGGAAGAGGATGTTTTTTTTGCCTCATTCTCCCGCTGTGGCTCATTTTTCCCGCCGGCCGTGCCAACGCTCAGCCAAGTAGTGAAACTGTTGGGCAGGGACAGGCAAGCGCTGATTCCCCCCCGCGGTCCAGCGAACTGACTAACGAGGCCGCCCGGCTCAAGAACGACGCCAAGGCAGCCGAGCAAGGGGACGCAAAAGCACAGTACAATTTGGGAGTGAGATACGCCAACGGTCTGGGCGCGCAGAAGGACGAAGCGGCGGCCGTCAAGTGGTACCGCAAAGCCGCGGATCAAGGAGACGCGCCGGCGCAGAACAACCTGGGAGTGATGTACGCAAACGGTCGAGGCGCGCGGAAGGACGAAGCCGAGGCGGTCAAGTGGTACCGCAAAGCCGCCGACCAAGGATACGCGCCGGCACAATCGAACTTGGGATTGATGTGCGCAAATGGCCGAGGCACGCAGAAGGACCCAGTCGAGGCGGTCAAGTGGTACCGCAAAGCGGCGGACCAGGGAGACGCCCAAGGGCAGTGCTGCCTGGGATGGATGTATGAAAATGGTCAAGGAGTGGAGAAGGACCCGGTCGAAGCGGCCAAATGGTATCGCAAAGCCGCGGACCAAGGAGACGCGACAGCGCAAAACAACCTGGGAGGTATATATGACAGCGGCCAAGGCGCAGGGAAGGACGAAGCCGAGGCGGTGAAATGGTATCGCAAAGCCGCCGAGCAAGGATACGCCCTGGCGCAATTCAACTTGGGAGTCCTTTGCGCAAACAGCCAAGGCGCCGGCAAGGACGAAGCCGAGGCGGTGAAGTGGTATCGCAAAGCCGCCGAGCAAGGATACGCAGCGGCGCAGTTCAACCTGGCAGTGATGCGCGCAAACGGCCGAGGCGCGCAGAAGGACCCGGTCGAGGCCGCCAAGTGGTACCGCAAAGCCGCGGACCAGGGATTCGCCGAAGCGCAGAACAACTTGGGATGGATGTATGAAAACGGTGTAGGCGTGGAGCGGGACCCAGCCGAGGCCGTCAAGTGGTACCGCAAGGCTGCGGGCCAGGGACACGCGCCAGCGCAATTCAATCTGGCAGCCAGGTACGAAAGCGGCCGAGGCGTGCCGAAGGACCCGGCGGAGGCCGTCAAGTGGTACCGCGAAGCCGCGGAGCAAAGCTATGCGCCGGCGCAGTTCAACTTGGGGCGGATGTATGAAAACGGCCGGGGCGTGGAGAAGAACCCAGCCGAGGCCATCAAGTGGTATCGCGTCGCCGCGAACCAAGGATTCGAGCCCGCAAAAGCGGCACTGGCGCGGTTGCAGCAATGAAGGACTTTTCCCAAAAAACAGACTGTCAAACCAGGCTTGCATAAAGCAAGCGCAGAGACCATTCTACCCCATGCCGTTTACAACGTTTGGGCTTTCCCCGGCTGCGCTGAAAGGAGTCGTTGCGATGGGTTTCATCGAGCCGACCCCAATCCAACTGCGCGCCATTCCATTGATCATGTCGGGCGTCGATGTCATCGGCAGCGCGCAAACCGGCACGGGCAAAACCGCCGCCTTCGCGCTGCCCATCCTTTCGCTCCTGGGGCCGCATGAGCAGAAGACCCGCGCCCTCGTCTTGGAACCGACCCGCGAATTGGCCGCGCAAGTCGAAACCGCCTTTCATGACATGTCGCGCTTCACCAATCTGCGCACGGCCGTCCTCTATGGGGGCGTCGGCTACGGCAGGCAGTTGGACGATTTGCGGGCGGGCGCGGACATCATCATCGCCACGCCCGGGCGGTTGCTTGACCATATAGGGCGGGGCGCCTGCCAACTGGGCAACGTCAAATACCTGGTGCTGGACGAGGCCGACCGCATGTTGGACATGGGATTCCTGCCCGACGTGCGGCGCATCGTGCAGCGATGCCCGCGCGAGCGGCACACGTCGCTTTTTGGGGCAACCATTCCGCCCGAGATCACCGACCTGATCCACTGGGCCATGAAGAAGCCGACTTCGGTTGAAATTGGCGCCCGCCGCACGCCGGCCGAGACGGTCGCCCACGTCATCTATCCGGTGGCCGAGTCGCAGAAATCGGCGCTGTTGCTGCAATTGCTGGAGCGCGTGCAGTATGATTCGGTCATCGTGTTTTGCCGCACCAAGCATCGCGCCGACCAGGTGGCCCAACTTCTCAAGCGCAACCAGCACGCGGTGGCGGTCCTTCATTCCAATCGCACCCAGCGCGAGCGCGAAGAGGCCTTGCGCGGCTTCCGCCAGGGACGATACGAAGCCCTTGTGGCGACGGATATCGCCTCGCGGGGACTGGACATTGCCGACGTCAGCCACGTCATTAACTACGACGTGCCCCAGCATCCCGAGGACTACATCCATCGCATTGGCCGCACCGGCCGCGCGGAACAAAGCGGCGACGCCCTGACATTGATGGTGGCGGCTGACGTCAGCCACGTCCATGCCATCGAGCGGTTCATCAGCCAGAAAATCCGGCGCGTCAAGCTGGACAATTTTGATTATCAATACACCGCGCTCTTTGAGGAGGACAAGCAAGGGCAGCGGACGCCCTTTTCGGGCAAAGTGCGCGGCGCGCGTGTGCGCGGCGGCTACTTCTATGGACCGGCCCGCAAGCGCTGAGCGCGGGCGGGTTACTTGTCCCCTTTTGGCTTGGGCGGCGGCGCTTCGGGCAGCAACTCCTTCAAGGTGTGGAAGGGCCGCAACAACAAGAGCAGGAACTTCGGCACATAGAGGGGTTTCATCACTGGCTCGTTCAACGTCCCGGTGATCTGGTACTCAAACAGTTTGCTCAAGGGCGTCAGGGCCAGCCTCAGAAAGGGCCCGAACAAGGGCGTATCCTCCAACAGATCCGCTTCCACCCGGGCGTGAATGCGCTTCTGCACGTCCACCTTCCCGCGATAGAGCAGGCGCAATCCCGTGCCGTGGATCTCCAGGTCATCGGTCGAGACCTCGCCATTGGCCACGACAAAGGCCGCCGAGGCCTCGCGCGCCCGGCTGTCGCCCGCGCCCGGTGAAATGGCGTTGAGCAGCGGCGACAAGAGGCCGAAAATCTTGATGTCCCAGAGCAGCGCGTCATGCACGTGGAGATACCCTTCACCCGCCCATGTCTTCTTGCCCGCATCCAGCGAGCCGCTGAGCGCCAGGCGCGCGTCGAGCCTTCCTTCCAGCCGGTTGCTGCGGCCGGTCAGCCCCCGGGCCAGGAGGGAAAGGTCGATATTCCGCGCGCTGAAATCAGTGTGGAAGGGAGTGCCCCGCCCCGGGGAGTAATCAAACACCAGCCAGCCCGCCAGGCGCCCGGAGTTGTACGCCTCGGCTTCAATGTTTGTCACTGTCACGTTGCGCCCCTCCCAACGCACCGTTCCGGTGATCTTGTCGGCATACAAATTGGTCCAATGAAATCGCTCCCCGCGCACCGCGATGCGCAAGTCCGTCGCCCGCGGGTCCGTCAGGCAAAATGAGCCGTCAGCCCGCGCCGACAGGGGCGCGTCGAACCGCACCCGGTTCAAAAAATCCGGCGTGTTGGTCCCCAAAACCCGCCGCACCAGGGCCAGGTCCAGAGTGCCGCTGGCGTTTGTCAAAACAATTGTATTGGAGGCCAAATCCGCCACGACCAGGTCCGCCGCCGCCCGTGCCGGCCCCTTGGCAAGCCGGAGGTTGCTCGCGCGCGCGAAATTGTTGGTGTAGTCGAACGCCGCCCCCAGTTCATCGACCGCCTCGCCATGCACCAGACAATTGGCGGCGGCAATGGTCCCCGAAAACGCAATGGTTTGCCGCGCCCGCCAGCGGCCCCGAACCTCGGCACGGATTTCCGGCGGCTGGAGGAAATGGACTTCCCGCAGCCAAAGCTCTTGCTCCGGCGACAGCAGCGAAACGGCGTCCGCCGGGTCCAGACGGCTGTCAAATCGAAATCGGTACTCATGGGTGGTTTCGTTGCCGGTGTAATCGACGTCCAGTTCCCCGTCCGCCCGCGCGGCATGCAAATCCGGCACACCCCAAACGCGGTTGGTGTAGGTGACATGCGAGCGGGCCGACGTGACCGACACCCCGCGGAAGGAAGCCGGTCCGACGGAAAACTCCCCCGCGAGCTGGACGCTGGAGCGCAAATCCGCCTCCCATCCCTCCGCGCGTTGGGTCCACGGGGGCAGCACCAGACGCATATTCGCCTGGACTCGCGGCGGCGCCTGCCAGGCGTATTGGGCGATCCACCGCCGGGCAGCCGCTGTCAACAATGCTTCCGCCCCGTGAGGATCAAAATCCGCCGCGGCGTGGAGATCGACGGCGCGCGTGGCGACATCCAACGCCCCGCCCCCGTCCAGCCGTCCGTGATAGAGTTGCGCCCGCAGTTCCTCCACGGTGACTTGCGGGGCGCGCCAGCGGCCTCGCAGGGCGGCGCTTTCCAGTTGCAGTTTGGGCGTCAGGACGTTGCTGGCGGCGGCCTGCCACTCAAAAGCATACGGCTGGATGTTGGTCCACCACCCCCAACTCGCATCACCCGGCGCGCCGGGAGCGAAACGACGGCCCGCCCATTCCAATGTTACGCCGCCCGCTGACCCCCACGGGGAATCGGCCCCGGCCACGCACCACTTGCCGGTCATCGCCACCGGAATGAAGTTGCTGACAGGCAATGTCACGGCTCCGTCCCACGATAGGCTGGCGGCGCGAATCCAATTGCTGCCCGGCGGCTGGCCCCAGGCCGCCCGCAAGCCGGCGGCGGCGAGGTTGACCGTGCCCTCCAAATTCGACGACGCCTGGCGCGTGAAAGAGGCCGCGAGCGATAGATGATCGCTTGTTCCCCAGCGCGTGGCGACTTTGTCCGCGGATGTTTCCATGTCAAAAATGGGTTTCCCGGTCTCATCGAGTATATGCGCGCAGGCGGCCCGCAAATGAAAATTCTCAATCGCGCCCAACGGCGTGAGCGCCCAGCCGGTTGTGAAACTGGCTTCCGCCCGCAAACTATTGGCATCCTGTCCAGCCGCCGCGAAATTGATCTCCAAGGCCGGCGTTCCCCGAAATTCATATTTCGTCAGGATGTCCGCCAACCGGCGCAACTGCCCGCGGTAGGCATCCAGCGTCCGGGCCGGGGGCGGGGCGTTGGTTTTGATGCCGCTGCCTGCCGGTTTTCTCCTGCGCCACACCCCGTAGTCGCTGAGGTCGCCATTGATCCGAATGTCGATGCCGCGAAAATCAGCGTGAAAATCGCTCAGGCGGGCCAATTGATTGGTCAGAAATGCCACGCGCAAACCCACCTCATCGAGCGAAAGCTCCTCGCCGTTGGTCTCTGAAAGCGGCACTTGCATACGGCCATTGATGACGCTGAACGAATCGACGTGCAGCCGGCGGCGCAACAGCGCGTTCCCATTGAGCGCCAGTTCCGCCCGGCCGGCAGAGAGGCGTGGAATGAAAGAGGGGCCAATCGGCAGGAAGGCGGCATTGCGCACCACTATGGACGGCCCCCAAGCAAGCCGCGCCTCACTAAAGCGCGCCTCGAAGCCGCGCCGCCGGATTTCCCGCAAAAGCGGTTGCTTGACAAACTCGGGCAAGCCAATCAGGTGGAAGTAGGCCAGCGCCGCCACGGCCAGGAACACGCCAAACAAAACCACGATGCGACACCAGCGAAACACCAGTCGCGCCAGGCGCACTGGCTTGCGTTGAAAAAATGAACCCATTCTTATTTGCGGGGGAGCAGCCCGGCGGGGATGCTCAGGTCATGCTCCACGAAATTCTCGTATAAATCGACTGGAAACTCAAAGACCAGGCGCTGGCCGTCCCGCACCACCGAGGCATAGGGATGCGTATAAGGCGAGCGCGAGCCGAATTCCATGCGCAGCGTTTCCACCCCTTTGGGTCCTTTGACTTCCAGCTCGAAATTATGATCTGCCTGGGCGAAGCCAAATCGCTCCAGGCCGCTGTCGCCGACGGCATCCCAATAGATGGCGCTCAGGTGGCCCAGCCGGAAAAGCGCCTCCTCCAGCTCGGGCCCGTTGATCAACGGCGGGCCGTGAAAGCCTGGAGCGAAGGTCCACTCCCCTTGGGGATCGCGCAGCAATTGGCGCGTGGCGCCGAGTTGATGAATTGTGACCTTGACCACGTTGGTGGAGGCAAAACTCCAGACCCGCCGGTCGCGCAACTGCCACGAAACCCGCGGCAGCCGCTCGAAATCTTCGCGGCTGATGGTATTGACGAAATCCTCGTCGGCGCGGCGTTCGAAGACCTTGCCGCTTTGGTTGATGCCAAAATCGATCTGTGCCGCCGCGGTGCCGGCTTTGGCGGCAAACTGGACGGTGTAATGGAGCTTGGGATGGCTCAAACCGTACTCCGAAAAATCCGCCACCACCGCCTTTTCAATCTCCGTCGGCATGTTGCTCAACTCCCCCAGCCAATCCTGCATCAGTATGGCGTCTGCCGGAAAGGTCTCCGCTGCCGCCACCTCCCAGGTTCCGTTGGTTTGCTTGCGCACCACAAAATCATCGTCGCCCCGCACGACGATGGATTCAATATAGACTGGAGAAAGACTGATGAGGTGCTGATCCAGGAAGTTGGTGTAGGCGCCCTGCCACGCCCGCAACGGCTCGCGCACGAGCAGAACGATGTTGCCAAGGTCCCGCCTCCGCGCGTATGCCAGTTCCGGATGGTTGGTCGGGCTGGCGCCCAGTTCCAAGGCCGCCACCACATTGGTGCCGTTGACAAATGACAACGTCAGTTCGGGCGTCTGCGCCGACGGCTGCAATCCGAATGCTTCCAAGTCGGGCTGCGGATCGTCGGACACAAAGGCGCCGACCCGCATCTGCTGCAATTGACCCAGCAAGCCATTGATCTTGGCGTTGTCGGCCCGCGCGGGCACCGGTTTTCGCATGTACCAAAGGCGGTTGGTCGGATTGACCTCCAGGTCGAACTCCTTGCCCGCGGCCCGCACGTGCAGTGTTTGGAAGCGCAATTGCGTCAAGTCCAGCAGCGCCGTGTCTCGCCAGAGGTTCATTTCGCGCGGCAACTGTTTGAGAAAACCCGCGTCAGCCAGATACATGGCCGTGTTGCCAACGACATACAGAAACACCTGGTCGCCCCAGGGCGAGAGGTCGCCAACATCCAGGCGCCGCGCCGGGTGCGCCCCTTGCAGGAGGAGCGAAAAGGGGGGCTTGGCGAAGCCAAATTTCTCCTGGGCGTCGGGGCTGTCTTTCAATTCCTGCTCCGAGATGCGGTCCTGCCATTCCAATTTCGCCAGCGTCTGCAGCAGGGTTTCGATCCGCTCCCTTTGCGCCGGGTAGGATACGGGTTGAGTCAGGCGCCAAAGACCTTGATCGCTCCGCTGGGCGCGCACCATCGGCTGGCCCCAGGGTTGAACCTCGATATTGGTCACGCTGGCCGGGTCTAGTCCCGGCAGCACCAGCCGGCTGGCCTGGAGCAATCTTTCCTCTCGCGCGGGGTGCTCGACAAAAACAATGAACGCCAGCGCCACCGCCACTGCCGCCAGCAAAACCCATGTGGGTTTCCAATTCATGCCACGTTCACTTGCGCCGCCGCAACCAGACCAATCCCCCCAGCGCCAGCACCGCGCCCGGCATGCCAGCCAGAAAAAGCCACTGCACCATGCGCGTCTCGCTGGCCGTAAGGGAAAAGCTATACTCCTTGATCGGCTGCGGCCCCAAGCCGTTGAGAAGGATCGGTGGCCGTTCCAACAGCCAGTTCAACGCCCGGCTCGCAAAGTAATGATTGCCCGCCATATAGTCAATCACACGGTCGTCCAGAAAGTCGGCGTCTCCGGCCACGATGATTCGGGTGCCCCCGTTGCGGGGGGATGTCACGCCTTGGATCACCCCTTGCTCGACGCAGGCCAGCAGCCCATAGACTCCCGCTTGGTTGTTGGTATCGACTCCATCCCTGCTGGTCAAGGCCAGCAGGCTCACTTCGGGCGCCCCCGGTATCTTGTTCCGCTGCTCGACCCTCGTCAGCGGGCGCGGCCAGACCATCAGGACTGAGAGCTTCTCGCTGGCCAGCGGATTGATGATCGGATGGGGAACCCACTGCGCGGTGCGGAAGGTGTAGCGGTCCACAGTGTAATCGGCGTTGGTATCAATCACGCGGTCGGACTGCACAATGACGCCCCACTGCGCCAGCAACGGCTCCAAACCGCTCTCGACCGTCAGCAGCGCCAGCAGGCGTCCGCCCTGCTTCAGGTAGGTCGCAATCTGGTCCACTTCCGCCGGCGAAAACCGGGTTTCGTGCGCGCCGGCCGCGATGATGAGCAGTTGGCAATCGGTGGGAATCCCGTTGGTGCCCTGCAAGATCAACCGGTCCCAATCGCAGTTGATTTCCTGTTTCAATATCGTGGCAAACTTGGAGTACGCGTCCGGTTCCAGCTTCTCCTTTTCCGTCGCGCTGCCGGGGTTTTTCTCGCCGTCACCGTAGAGGAAATAGGCCTTGAGGGCCTGGGGATTGCTCACCGCGTAAATATCCCCCGTGAAATACATCTCGCCCCGAAAGGCGCTGCGCCGCACGTATTTGCTCCGTCCCGAAATCAGGTCGCTGAAATCATAATCGGCCAGTTCCTTGGCATAGACGATCTTCGAATGCTTGTTGGCCTCGAAAAGCACAAAGTCCTTCCCCACCTGTTCGGTAAGGTTGTATTTCATGAGCAATTCCTTGGCCGGTCCCACCTGGCGCGTGTAATCGAGCACTTTGACGTGAATGCGATGCGGATTGGCGTTCTGATATTCGGCCAGGAGCGACTTGCTCAACTGGTAGATTTCCTGGTTGTCGCCGTTGGGCTGAAAAAAAAGGGTCACGTCAACGTCGTTGGTCAGGCTCTCGAGCACGCGCAGCGTCTGCGGCGAAAGCTCGAAGGCGGCGTCGCGCGACCATTGGTAACGTTTGAAGTAACCGCCCGCCAAATAGATGGCAATCACCACCAGCGCCAAGGCCGCCCCGATGGCTAAAATCGTGTTCAGCGCAATCGCCCAGCGGCGTCCGCTGGAAAAGCTCGGTTTGGGGGTGTCGGTTTCGGCCATTTTATCTCCAGCGGCGGCTTTCGATTACGCGGCAGGCCAGGAAGAGGAAAAAAGCGGCGGCGCTGACATAAAAAGCAATCGCGCGGGTGTCCACCACTCCGCGGGCGAAATCCTTCATCTGTTCCAGGATGCAAACGCAATTCAGCGCCTCGACCTCCCAACTGGTCACCAGGGGCGGCAACCTGGCCAGCGCCGCCAAGACGGTCCGCAACGGTTCCGGGTCGGGGTACAACACCCGCTGCGTCATCGGTCTTGTCTGCCACGAGGCGGGGGTCCAAGGGTCGTCCATGTTTGGAAGTCGTTCTTCGGCCGGATATTACTGGAAAATATTACCCGCACGACCAGCGGGCCTGTCGCAAAAAGGCCCGCGGCGAAGCGGTCGTCGCCTCATACCAGATCGTCAGCAGCGACCCGTCGTCCAATTGGGCGCTGGAGGGATATCCGAAGTCTTCGATGAGGGCATCTCCCCAAATCCAGTGGTCGCGTAC
>JBEKSF010000048.1:0-38382 GCA_049517295.1 Verrucomicrobiota bacterium | reverse complement strand
CGCGGCGCTGCCTGGGGGGGCGCCGGCCGCGCCGTCTTTCACGACGACGCCCAACGGTTGCGCTGGACCCAGTGCCAGCGCCAAACGATTTTTGGTTGCTGCTCCAACAGTTCGGAGCGATGATCGAAGAGATGGCGAACGGATGTCAGCCCAGCCCCGCCACCCTGTGGCGGGTTACTGTGGAATCTTGGTTCCGCTGTCAAGCCTTGATCGTCATTCGCCAGAGCCAATATTAGAAAACAAGGATGGCGCAGGCGTGTTGCAACGCCCGCGCCTTTTAATGAAGTGAAGCATTTTGGCCATCTATTCCGGCTGGGCAATCTCCTCCTGCTGTCGGGAGCGATATTTCTGGTCGGCCTCCGGCCATGCGCCGCTTCTGACGAAATGCCGACGGTGCGCTTCACCGACATCACCAAGGAAGCCGGCATCACGTTCGTTCACGTGAACGGCGCTTATGGCGACAAATTGTTGCCGGAAACCATGGGGGGCGGAGTCGCCTTCTTTGATTTCGACGGCGACGGCCATCAGGGTTTGTTGTTTATCAACTCGTGCTACTGGCCGGGGCACGCGCCCGAGGGCAAGCCAGCGCCGACCATGGCGCTGTATCGCAACGACGGGCACGGTCATTTCACCGATGTGACGAAGGGTTCAGGCCTGGACGTGAGTTTTTACGGCATGGGCGTGGCCATCGGAGATTACGACAACGACGGTCTGGACGACGTGTTCATCACCGCCGTCGGCGGCAATCACTTGTTTCACAACGACGGCCACGGGAAGTTCCACGAGGTCACGCAGGAAGCCGGGGTGGGCGGTTCAACCAATGATTGGAGCACGGGCGCGGCCTGGGTGGACTATGACAACGATGGGAAGCTTGATCTTTTCGTTTGCAATTACGTCCAATGGTCCCCCGAAATTGATCACGCCGCCACGTTTGTGCTGCCCAAGATTGGCCGGGCCTACGGTCCGCCCCGCAATTTCGCCGGCACTTTTTGCAGGCTCTATCACAACGATGGCGGCGGGCACTTCACCGATGTCTCGGCCGCTGCCGGCATCAGAATTACCAGCCCCGTGACCGGTCTGCCGGTGGCGAAGGCGCTGGGGGTGAAACCGGTGGACGTGGACAACGACGGCTGGATAGACCTGATTGTGGCCAACGATACGGTGCAGAACTTCTTGTTTCACAACGAACACAACGGAACGTTCAAAGAGATCGGCGCGCGTTCCGGGATTGCGTATGATGCCTATGGCCTGGTGCGCGGCGCGATGGGAATTGATGCCGCGCGTTTCAGGGACGATAACACTCTGGGCATTGCCATTGGGAATTTTGCCAACGAGATGAACGCGCTCTATGTGGCCCAACGTGACGACCTGGTGTTCGCCGACGAGGCCACCAAGGAAGGGTTGGGCGAACCCAGCCAGGATCTTTTGAAGTTCGGACTCTTCTTTTTTGATTATGACCTCGACGGCCGGCTCGATGTGCTCACGGCGAACGGGCACTTGGAGCCGGACATCGACCGCGCCCAGCCGAACCAGCGGTATCGCCAGCCCGCCCAATTGTTCTGGAACCGGGGCGCCAACCTGCGCCCGGCGTTCATTCTGGTTCCGCCGGACGAATGCGGCGGCGACCTGCTTAAACCCATTGTCGGACGCGGATCCGCCTATGCCGATATTGATGGCGACGGGGACCTTGATGTGGTGCTCACCCAAATTGGAGGGCCGCCGTTGTTGCTGCGCAATGATCAGCATCTGGGGCATCATTGGATCCGGTTGAAGCTGGTTGGGACAAAATGCAATCGCGATGCCATCGGCGCCTGGGTCAAAGCTCGGGTCGGCGGGCGGACGTTGTGGCGGCAGGTGATGCCCACGTGCAGTTATCTTTCTCAATCCGAACTCCCGGTCACGATTGGCCTCGGCAACAATCATCAGGTGGAGGATCTCGAAGTCTGTTGGCCGGGCGGCGCGACCCAAAAAGTGGCTCCGTTGATTGATCGCTTGACGACTGTGATTCAAACGCGGTGAGGAGATTTTCCCGAGATGCGCCCCGCGGCCGGCTTGGCGCCATTTCAGGCTTGTGCTGGCCGCGGAAACCATCAAAATCTGAAAACAACCGGCTTATGAATGTTTATATCGAACGCGTGGTGAATCTGCTCGATCCGGCTTTGAACCGGATACACAACCTGACCGTTGAAGAGGCGCGGCAGCGGATATGCTCCGGCAAACCCGACGCGGTGCGGGAAATTGACGGCTCGTTTGCGTTGCTCGCGCGCGAGGGCAAAATGGTCCGCATGGCGCGTTCGCTGGACCGCCCAATGCGTTACTTTTTGGCCAAGCGCGCCGAAGGACCGGCGCTGATTGTGGCCGATCGGATTGATGCCATTTTCAACCAACTCAAAGCGGAGGGGTTGGAGCAGCAGTTTCATCCCAGTTACACGCGCATGGTTCCAGCGCATTATATCGTGGAACTCCATCTCATCGGTTGTCCGGATCCCGATCCGGTTTACACTCGCTATTTCACGCCGGAACGCAATTCGTTTTCGACGGATCCGGACGAACTTGGCCGGAGATACATCGGCGCGCTGGCGGATGAAGTGACCAAGTGGCTGAAGCGAATTCCGCCGATGGAACCCGTCGGGGTGGCGTTCTCCGGCGGCATTGACAGCGGGGCCGTCTTCCTGGTGACGTATCACGTCCTGCGGCGGCTGGGCATGAGTCCAAGCCGGCTCAAGGCGTTCACCTTGAGTCTGGGCGAGGGGCCGGACTTGCGGCAGGCGCGCGACTTTCTGGAACGTCTGGGCCTCGGCCTGTTTCTGGAACCCATCGAAGGCGACCTCGCCTGGCTGGATATCACTGAGACGCTTCGAGTGGTCGAAGATTACAAACCGCTGGATGTCGAGTGCGCTTCGATGGGCCTGGCGCTTTGCCGCGGCATCCGCGCGCGTTATCCCCGGTGGAAGCATCTCATTGATGGTGACGGCGGGGATGAAAATTTAAAAGACTATCCCATTGAAGAAAACCCGGAATTGACTGTTCGCAGTGTGATCAACAATTTGATGCTTTATCAGGAGGGTTGGGGTGTTGGCTGCATCAAGCATTCACTCACTTACAGCGGGGGATTGAGCCGGAGTTATTCACGAACGTATGCCCCGGCCCGGCATTACGGCTTGGAAGGTTTCAGCCCCTTTGCCCGCCCGAAGGTCATTGAAGTTGCCGAAGGAATTCCATTCGCCGCCCTGACCGGGATGTCGGTCGAGAAGCTTTACGCGCTGAAAGGCGAAATCGTCTCGCGCGGGGTTAAAGCCATTACGGGTCTGGACCTGCCGGTGTTCCCCAAGCGCCGCTTCCAGCACGGCGCCGTTGAGGCCGATCGTCTCCGGCAACGCGCCTCTGGACAGGAGTCCGAGTACCGCCGGAAGTTTTTGGCGCTTTATAACTGAGGTGACGGGCACCAGGGCGCAGGACCGGATGGCAAGTTGATGGCGGCGAGCCGTTTCTACGCCCACAGGTTGTGCAACATGAGCATCAACGACACTCTGCGAAAACGCGGAATCCGATGGCTGCTGGGATTCCTCTTTTGGACGTTTATCGGCCTGTCGTTCGCCTTTCAGTTCTATATTTCCAGCGCCAAGGCTGACTTGGATGTGAGCTGGAAACAAGCTGTCAGCTTCGCCCTGGGGGATTGGTACGTTTTCGCCCTGTTGGCCATTCCCGTCGTCTCGCTGGCGCGGCGCTTTGGGTTTGAATCCGGAAGCCGCCTGAAAAGCGCGGTCGTGCATGGGTGCGGCAGCGTCGCGTTTTCACTCGCATTCATCGTCTTGCGCGCGTGGGTGGGGACCTGGCAAGGCGCCGCCAGCTTTTTGGAGGCATTCCGGCCGCTGCTGGTAAAGACCTGGCATTTCAACCTTGTCATATACTGGGTGATTGTTGCAGTCAGTTTCGCTTTTGACTACTACCGCAAATATCGCGAACGCGAGTTGAGCGCCGCGGAATTGGAGAAACAACTGGCCCAAGCCAGGCTCCAGGCGCTGCAAATGCAATTGAATCCGCATTTCCTTTTCAACAGCCTTCACTCGATCTCCGCGCTCATGCACCAAGACGTGGAGGGGGCCGACCGCATGATTGCGCGCCTGAGCGATTTGTTGCGGGCCGCCTTGGAAAGTTCCGATACACAGGAAGTGACCTTGCGCGAGGAGTTCGACCTTCTCCAACGCTACCTCGCCATCGAACAAATCCGTTTCGGCGACCGGCTCAAGGTGAGAATCGAGGCCCCGCCGGAACTCCTCGACGCCCTGGTGCCCAATCTGATCCTGCAACCGCTGGTCGAGAACGCCATCCGCCACGGCATTGAACTGCGCGCCAAACCCGGACGGATTGAACTGCGCGCCCAGCGCGCCAATGGCGCGCTGGTCCTGGAAGTGTCTGACAACGGGCCGGGCCTGCCATCCTCCGAACCGATACACGAAGGGGTCGGCTTGTCCAACGCGCGGACGCGGTTGCGGACCCTTTACGGCGACGCGCACGGCTTGGAGCTTGGCCAAGCGCCGGAAGGCGGGTTGCTGGTCCGCTTGACCCTCCCTTTTCGAACCGCAGGCAAACCCTCATGAAAATTCGCACCCTCATCGTTGACGACGAAGAGCTGGCACGCAGCCGGCTGAGGCAATTGCTCCACGACGAGCCGGACATCGAGATCATTGGCGAATGCGCCGATGGCCAGGGCGCTGTGTCCACCATTCAGGAAACGAAACCCGATCTCATTTTCCTCGACATCCAAATCCCCGAACTAGACGGTTTCGGCGTCGTGCAGGCGATCGGGACGGATTGCGCTCCGGTCGTGGTGTTCGTAACGGCACACGACAAATTCGCCTTGCGCGCGTTCGAAATCCACGCGGTAGATTACCTGTTGAAACCATTCGATCGCGAGCGTTTTCAGCAGGCGCTGCGCCGGGCGATGGAACGGGTGATGCACCGCGAGGACCGCGAAATCATCGAACGGCAGGCCGCTTTGATCGCCGAGTTGAAATCGCCGAAAGCGACCGATCGGTTGGCCGTTAAGTCAGGCGGGCGCATCGTCTGGATGAAGCTCGATGAGGTGGACTGGATCAGCTCAGCCGATAACTATGCGGAGTTGCACGTCGGTCCGAAATCGCATTTGCTGCGGGAGACGCTGGCCAGCTTGGAAACAAGACTGGCGCCCGACAAGTTTGTCCGCATCAGCCGCTCCGTCATCGTCAATCTTGGGCGCATCGAAGAACTGAAGCGGTTGTTTTACGGTGGTTACGAACTGACGCTTCAGGGCGGAACCAAGCTGACCTTGAGCCGGCGTTATCGGGACAAGTTGCGGCAACTGGGCATTGATTAAGCCCTCTTTGTCCCGCGGCAGCAGCGGGGAACACTGGACCTTCGGCGGACCTTTTGTCCCCAAATCCGAACCGCTTATCCCATTAAACGTGTGTTCCTCCCTGCCACTGTGCATTATTTGTCCGCCACAAGACAATTTAAAGCTATCCGATAGGATGAATCATGAATTTTGCGTCGGTCTGCTTCTGCGGTTTGCCGTTCCACCAAAACGATCGGCGTCGCTCACCCGCCCAATGAAAAAGAAATTGACGGTCTGGTCCGTGATCACGGCTGGCGCCGGAACGCTCGTGGCGCAAGACAAACCGTTCCTCCAGGGGGGAACGGGGCAAATTCCTCCGCCTCCTGAGTCATCCGGGGTTGCCGAGTCTGCCACCGACGGGGGGATGGCGGCGCCCACTGCCGCCACCAATCTTGTGGATGAGTTTCTCAATGGCTGGCTTCCCGGCGCGTTGGCGCGAGGCAAATTCGACTTCAACGTGCGCCTCCGTTACGAACAGGTGGACGCCGATAATATCCCCGGCATTACCAAGAACTCCTACGTCCCCACTATCCGGACACGTTTTGGTTACACAACGGCGCAGCTTTACGGATTCGACGGCATGCTGGAAGCCGTGAATGTCTCCGTGCTCGGCCCGGAACATAACTACAATGCCGCCGCTTCCAACGGCCAAGGGGCACGGCCCTCGGTGGCTGATCCACCTCTGACGCGGTTGGATCAGGTTTGGCTCGGCTACCGCACCACTAACTGCGTGGATTTCTCCGCCAAAGTAGGCCAACAGCAGATCAATCTCGACAACCAGCGCTTCGTCGGCGACGCCGGCTGGCGACAAAACATGCAGACCTACGAGGCGGCCGGGGCGGAAGTGGCGCCGATCAAAAACCTCGATCTCCTCTACACCTACATTTGGGAGGTGGACCGCGTCTATGGCGACGTCTCCGGTCTGCCCGCGGCCAACACGGATTTTAAATCGCACTCGCATCTGGTCAACCTTTCCTACTCCGGCTGGGAGTATGGCCGCTTTACCGGTTATGCTTATCTGCTGGATTTATACAATGGCGGCGGCAACGCCAATTCTTGCGCGACTTACGGCGGTTACTTCGCCGGGGCCACGCCCGTTTTTGATAAAGTGATGCTGGACTATCGCGCTGAATTTGCCTGGCAGGATCAATACGCCAACGACCCGCAACGCTACAGCGCCGACTATTACAACCTCGAACTGGGCGCCAGCTACAAGCCATTGGCCATTGGTTCAGGCTATGAAGTTCTGGGCAGCGGCGCCAACACCGGCGCCGGCGGCGGGCGCGTCGGCTTTAAAACTCCGCTGGCCAGCCCTCATCCGTTCAATGGTTGGGCGGAAGTATTTGTGACCCACCCTGCCGATGGTTTGCAGGACATCTATCAATACGCCCAGATCACGTTGCCGTATCAGATTCCCGTCCGCTTCGTCTATCACAAATATTATGCCGATTACGGCAACGGCGACTACGGCCAGGAGTTCGACGCGGTCGTCTCCAGGAAATTCGGCAAATACTGGACGGCCACGTTCGAATTCGCGCAGTATCTCGGCGAAAACAAAGCGCCGCCGTCGATCACGGCGGCGCACATGAACAGTGAGAGTGTCTGGGCCACGGTGGAGTTTGTTTTCTGATTCATGGCCGCCGATCCAGTCAAAAAGAAATACGTCCGCGCTATCGGCCCGCGGCTCCGTCTCCTGCTCTATTTCGTTTTCGCCCTCGCCTCGGTCCTGGCCGCCAATTCCGTTTATCTCAGCGCCATTGCCTTCCTGGAGTGGCTGAAGAGCGACCCGAACACCACGTATCAAAACTGGTTTTATATGGTGATGTTCGGCACGCACTTGGGCCTGGGACTGGCCATCGTCTTGCCCATCGTTATTTTTGGCATTATTCACATCAAGAATTCCCATGATCGGCCCAATCGACGGGCCGTCATGGTGGGTTACCTTCTCTTTTTCACCGCATTGGCGGTTTTGTTCACCGGGCTGCTGCTCACGCGCATCGACATTTTCCGCTTCAAGAACGTCGGCCTCAAAGACCCGCGGCTGCGCTCCATCGCCTACTGGGCGCATGTCCTCACTCCCCTGGGGGCGGTCTGGCTTTACCTGTTGCATCGGCTCGCGGGGCCGCGCATCAAGTGGAAGGCGGGTTTGCAATGGGGCGCGGTGGCCGGCACTTTGACTGTGGGCATGGTTCTCCTGCATTCAACCCACCCGCGCAAAAACCAGGCCGGTTCGGTGGAAGGAAAAAAGTACTTTGAGCCTTCGCTGGCCAGGACGGCCTCGGGTAATTTCATTCCGGCGCGGACCCTGATGATGGACAGTTATTGCCTCCATTGCCACGAGGACGCCTACAAAGACTGGTTTCACAGCGCTCACCACTTCAGTTCGTTCAACAACAAACCTTACTTGTTCAGTGTGCGCGAAACCCGCTTGGTTTCCTTGAAACGCGACGGCAATGTCAAAGCCGCGCGCTGGTGTGCCGGCTGCCATGACGTCGTGCCGTTCTTCAGCGGCGCTTTTGACAATCTCCATTTCGACGACGTCAATGATCCGACGTCCCAAGCCGGCATCACCTGCACGGCCTGCCACGCGATCACGCACATCAACAGCACCCGGGGCAACGCGGACTACACGATCGACGAACCAATTCACTATCCGTTTGCCTACAGCACCAACCGGTTTCTCCAATACATCAACCAGCAACTGGTCAAGGGCAAGCCGGAGTTTCACAAGAAAACGTTCCTTAAACCCTTCATGCGGACGGCGGAGTTTTGTTCGACCTGCCACAAGGTCAGCATTCCCGGCGACTTGAACCATTATAAGGATTTTCTCCGCGGCCAAAATCATTATGACACTTACTTGTTGAGCGGCGTGTCCGGGCACGGCGCGCGCAGTTTTTACTATCCCGATCAGGCGAAACAGAATTGCGCGGCCTGCCACATGCCGTTGAAGGAATCCGAAGACTTCGGCGCGAATTTTTTCAATCCGGCGAACCTTTCCGCCCGCTACATTCACGATCACCTTTTCCCGGGAGCCAACACTGGCATTCCATTCCTTGGCGGCGAAACCAACACCATCCAGGCAGAAACCGAATTCCTGAAAGGTTCGTTGCGCGTTGATATCTTCGGCCTCAAGGAAGGCGGTTCGATTGATGATCCGTTGACAGCGCCCTTGCGGCCGAAGGTGCCGATGCTCAACCGGGGACATCGCTATTTGCTCGAAGTGGTGCTGCGCACGATGAAGGTCGGCCATCCGTTCACCCAAGGCACGGTGGATTCAAACGAGGCGTGGGTGGATGGCAAAATAAAGAGCGGCGGAAAAATCGTCGGGCGCAGCGGCGGACTCGGACTTCACAGAGAAGTGGATCCGTGGTCTCATTTCGTGAATGTCTATATGCTCGATCGCGACGGCAACCGCGTGGATCGCCGAAACCCGCAGGACATTTTCACGCCGCTCTACAATCACCAGATTCCGCCTGGCGCGGGCCAGACTGTGCATTACGAATTTGTCGTTCCCGACAATCAAACGGAACCGCTGACGGTTGAAGTGAAACTGCAATACCGCAAGTTCGACACGATCTACATGAACTATGTGTTCAACACGAACTACAGCCGCGGCGCTGCGTTTACGATGACGAATGACCTGCCCATTGTCACGATTGCAGCGGACAGGATTACGTTCCCAATCGAAGGCGTTGGCGCGGGGGTAACGAACGAAGACTCCCAAATCCCAGCCTGGCAGCGCTGGAACGATTACGGCATCGGCCTGCTGCTCGAAGGCAATGTCGGGGCCGAAAAGGGCGAATTAATCCAGGCCACGGACGCCTTCGAGCACGTGGAGAAACTCGGCCACGCCGACGGTCCGGTGAATCTGGCGCGTGTGTATTTCAAAGAAGGCCGCCTGGACGACACCGTGGCCGCGCTGCAACGCGCCGCCAAATTCAATCCGCCGGCAAACCGGTGGACCATCGCCTGGTTCAACGGGCTGGTGGACGAGCAAAACGGTTTTCTCGACAAGGCCATCACCGAGTTCCGCAGCATCCTTGAAGACCGCTATCCCGAACTCGACCAGCGCGGTTTCGATTTCTCCAAGGATTACGAAGTCATCAATGAACTGGGCCAGGCCTGCTTCGAACGCGCCAAAATGGAACACGCAAACCCGGAGAAGCAGAAGGAATTTCTGGAACTGGCCGCCGCGGCGTTCCAGCGGACGCTGGCGCTCGATTCGGAAAACGTCACGGCGCATTACTCACTCTCCCTGATTTACGCCCAACTCGGAGAGGAGGTTAAAGCGGCCTATCATCGACAGGAACACGAGAAATATCTTCCCGATTACGACGCCCAGGACCGGGCGATCAGCATCGCGCGGCGCGCCAATCCCGCCGCGGATCATGCGGCCCAAGCCACCGTGATTTATCCGCTACAACGGCCCGGCGCCCCGGAACTGGATGATTCAGACCGGGCGCTGTCTGCCATAAAGTGATTCTGTCGTGAACAACAAGCCATCTCCTCCCCCTTCACCCGAAACCGAAGAAGAATTGGTCCACGCCGATGACGCCATCATTGGCCAAGCCGTCCGCTGGTCACTCCTGGTCTTTCTCAGCATCGGCATCTTGTTTGGCGCAGCGGTGTTGATTCTCAAACACAAGCCTGCGCCGCCGCCGGCCCAGGTTACCAGATTCGAGGCGCCGGTTTCGCCCGACCGTCCGCGGGCGGAAATTCCCATGGCCAAGTTCACCGACATCACGAGGGCAGCCGGCGTCACGTTCGTTCACGTGAACGGCGCCTATGGCGAGAAGTTGTTGCCCGAAACCATGGGTGGCGGAGTGGCCTTTTTTGATTTCGACGGCGATGGCCATCAGGGTTTGTTGTTTATCAACTCGTGTTACTGGCCCTGGCGCCAACCCGAAGGCCAGCCGCCGCCCACCATGGCGCTCTATCGCAACGACGGGCATGGTCATTTCACCGATGTGACAAAGGGTTCGGGTCTGGACGTGAGTTTTTACGGCATGGGCGTGGCCATCGGAGATTACGACAACGACGGTCTGGACGACGTGTTCATCACCGCCGTCGGCGGCAATCACTTGTTTCACAACGACAGCCACGGGAAGTTCCATGAGGTAACGCAGGAAGCCGGGGTGGGCGGCTCAACCAACGACTGGAGCACGTGCGCGGCGTTCATTGATTACGACAATGACGGCAAGCTCGACCTCTTTGTCGGCAATTACATCAAGTGGTCGCGCGCGATTGACGCCGAAGTCGGCTACAAAATTGACGGGCGAACGCGGGCCTACGGCCAGCCCATGAATTTTCAGGGCGCTTTCCCCCGCCTGTACCACAACGACGGCCACGGCCATTTCACCGAGGTCTCCGCGCAAAGCGGTTTGCAGGTGAAAAATCCCGCGACCGGCGTCCCGGCCGCCAAGACGCTCGGCGTCGCGCCGGTGGACATTGACGGTGACGGCTGGATTGACCTGGTGGTGGCCAACGACACCGTGCCCAACCTTGTTTTCATGAACCAGCACAACGGCACGTTCCGGGAAATCGGCGCCCAATCCGGGGTGGCCTTTGACAGCTACGGCAACACCCGTGGCGCCATGGGTATTGACGCTGCTTACTATGACAATGACCGCAGACTGGGCATCGGCATCGGGAATTTTGCCAACGAAATGACCGCGCTTTACGTCCAGCAAAACTCGCCCACCGATTTCGCCGACCAAGCCATCACCGAAGGCATCGGTCCGGACAGCCGGCGGTTCCTCAAATTCGGCCTGTTCTTTTTCGACTACGATCTGGACGGAAGGCTTGACCTGCTCACCGCCAACGGCCATTTGGAAGAGGAAATCAGCAAGATCCAGGCGAGCCAGACTTACGCGCAACCGGCGCAGTTGTTTTGGAACGCCGGCGAGCGGAGCCGTGGTTGCTTCCTTGTCGTTCCACCAGAAAAGGCCGGCGCCGATCTTTTCAAGCCGATCGTCGGCCGCGGTTCAGCCTTTGCTGATATTGACGGCGATGGCGACCTGGACGTCGTGCTCACGCAGGTGGGAGGTCCGCCGCTGCTGCTGCGTAATGACCAGGATCTTCACCACCATTGGATTCGCCTGAAACTCGTTGGCACGAAAAGCAATCGCGATGCCATCGGCGCTTGGATCCACGTTCGCATCAACGGCCAGACTCTATCGCGCCAGGTGATGCCCACGCGCAGCTACCTATCGCAATCCGAACTGCCCGTCACCATCGGCCTGGGTGATGCGGGCAAGGTGGACAGCCTTGAAATCAACTGGCCGAGTGGAACGCGCCAGAAGGTGGAAAATGTTCAAGTGGATCACCCGATGACCGTCACAGAATCCCCATAGTTTTACCATCAGCTACTCGTCCTGGACATCGTAAGCACGGATTTCCGTATGCCGGATCTCCCCCCCGAGACTGGCCGTCCATATCGCCAGGCTGCCCACTACCAGCGCGCCCGCAAGCAACAGCACGCCAAACCAGTTGGCGACGGCCCGACCGGAGAAGAGAATCAGTCCCGCCAGCGCCGCAATTCCGAGCACGACGCAACCCGCCAGCGTCACTTCCGCCGCGGCCTGATGCCGCTCCAAAATGTGGTCGGAAAATCCCGGCAACCCTTTGACCACGCCCGCACCCGTTCCGCCCGTCAGATATAACGGCACGGCCAGGACTGCGGCTGCAACGAACATGACCATGGCCGCCTTCTGGATGTCCATGCTGCCGCGCCACATGCCGAAGGTCAGCCACCCCAGGCCAAACAGGATGGCCATGATTGGGGCGTGACTCAGGACCAGATGAACGTGCGCGGCCGTGACTGGATTCATGGTTTCAGCAAAGTCGAAATTCGGAGCCGTTGATCAAATTCACTTTTGTTGCCAGCAGCATTTTACCGGATCTGTCAAAACTCAAGTGGCACGCGCACGACCAGTCCTCCCATTACGTCGCCGGTTTTGAAATCTCTCTTGGGGCTGCCTGGGTTCCGGTTGTGGCAGTCGGCGCAGGCATTAACTGTGGCCACCTCGGCATATATGGCGGTGAAATAACGGCGGCCACCCAGTGATTCGCCCCCGTAGTAATTGGTGCCGGGATGATCAAGAACATATTGCAGGCCGGTTTTCTCGGTGTCGGTTTCGGGCGCATTCCTCGGATTGGTCGGCCAGAGCGAGCGCAGAACATAGTGAAATTCCGCCCCTTCCTGCTGAACAGTTTCGGAAGCCTGGCGCAACCTTTGGACGTGAAGCGCCATGAGGTTCTCGTCCCCGCCCTGCAAGGCATAGGTTTTCTGGTCGGCCGCAATTACGGCATGGAGGGCGTCGGCCATTTCCTGTGGCTTGAAAGTCACCGCGGGTTCCGGCCGCGCGCCTGGCCCGGCGGGTTGCCGCTCGCAACCGGCTCCAGCCAGGACCACCATCCCGACCAGCATGAGAGTGACTGATTTCCTGGTCATCTTGATTTTGTGCATGATGGTCATCTGCTATGGGTTCACTCCAATTGCGGCGGGAATAAACTGCCCTCCGTGTGCTTGGAACAACTGTAGATTTAACTTGCGGTTGCCTTGGGTGTCAAAGGCCAAATTTCCGGACGCGCCGACCAGCGAAAAAGTGATGGGAAAAGCTTCATGCGCCGGACGATCACCGGGTTGTCTCAGGATGTGAATCAACAGCGTGGCCGCGTCGTAAGCCGCCGCCGCCATGGGATCCGGTTCACGGCCGAATCGATCGCGAAACGCGTCCGCAAAATGTTGAAAAGCGGTTGTGGCATCCCTTTCCAAAATCGGACCGGACACCCGCAATCCCTCCATTGCGTCGCCTGCCGACGACGAAAAGTCCGCCGCGCGCAGCCAGCCCGGCCCGGCCAGGTCGCCGGTGAAACCGGCGCTTCGCAATGCTCTCGCCAGCTTCCCGGCCGTCGCCGGATCCACCCAGAGCAGAACGGCGTCGGGATGAGTCGCCAGGATTCTCTTGTCAAGCCGGGCCGGGTTGGTGAGCGACGGATTCAGGTCAATTATTTTGTCAAGGGTGCAACCGCTGTGGGTCGCGGCTTCCCCAAGGTCGCGGGCCGCCTCGCGTCCGCTGCGTCCGTCGCGAACCACGGCGGTCCAACGGCGGGCAGGGATGCGGGTGAACAGTGTCTTCGCCTCCTCAATGGTGCGCGGAACAATCCGCACCATCCAGGGCACTCCCGTCTCGGTGACGGAAGAGTCAGCGCAAAGTGAAACGACTGGCACGGCGGTGCGTCCGGAAACCTGCAAGACCAAGTGTGAGGCTGCGCCATCCGGGGGCGCAATCAAACCTCGCGCGCCATCGTCGGTGACCATCCGGGCGGCCTCGACGCCATCCGCGCCCCACTGGCCGGTGCGTCCGCGGATGACTAAAGAGACGCGCGGTCCGGGGAATTGGTTGGCCTGTTCCACGCTGAGGGTCGCACCGTTGCTGAGACTGGCGGCCGCGGGTTCCTCCGGTGGCAAGAGCAAGCCGATGACAAGACCATTGGTGCCGGCAATCGTTTCTCCGGCAAATAGACATGCCGCGCCCGCAATCAAGGAGAATGAAACCAGGGTCAAGCGCGTGCTTAAGAGCATGGATCACTTCATAGTAGTTTTGGCCGGGTTCGATTTTGGCGCGGGTGTGTAATGCCAGCGGCCTTGCTGGTATTGGGCGTAAACAATTGGCGCGATGTTGTCCCAGCGACCGTCAAAGCGCATGTAACCGCACACCCCGTTGTATTCGTCAATGGCCGCCATCAGATCGCGAATCCGGTAGCGGTTCGGCCCGGCTTTCTTGATTGCGGCAATGAGCATTTGCGCGCCATCGTAGGCGTAACCGGCGTAAATGTCCGGCTTCGTGCCGTAACGTTTTTGGAAACGCGCGACGAAATTGGTCCACGCCGGGTCGGTTTTGTCCGGATCGAAAAAGTAAGCGGCCGTCGTGCCTTCCGCCACCGCCGGACCGGCGAGCTTGACGAAATCCGGGTCCACCAGCCGGTCAAAGCCGTAGAACGCGGCCTTCACGCCCGCCGCCCGCAGTTGGGCCGCGGCGGGGCCGGTCTCGGCGGCATTGCCCCAAAAGACCACGGCCTGAGGGTTCGCCTGTTTGATGACGGCCACCTGCGTGTCGAACGTGCGGTCACCGTCCTCGAAGTTGATTTCCTGCAACACCGGATGGCCGAGCCGACGCACAGCATCCACAAAGGGCCGGACGCCCATGCGGCCGGGACGGCTGTTGCCACGCAGCACGACGATGTTGGTCAGCCCGCGCTCCTCCACCATCAGCCGGGCGAGCAGATATCCCTGCTGCCGGTCGTCGGGAAAAACGCGCAACAGCCAGGGAATTTGCGTCTCGGTCAGGCTGGGATCGGGATCGGAAACGTTTACCAGGAACGTCTCCGTTTTCAACACCGCGCGGAGCGCGACGTGGGTGGCGTTGCCGTCAATCGTGCCGAGGAACGCCAGCACGTTGGTATCGGCGAATTCGACAGCGATATTCGCGGCGCTGCCCCACTGCGGCGAGTCGGCTTTGGTGATAAGCTCGAAGGGCAGTTCGCCGGGCTGACGCGCGGCATTGGCTTCTTCGAGCGCCAGCGTGACACCGCGTTGGGTCATTTCCCCGCGCGCGGCTTCCGGGCCATTGGGCGCCGGGCTGAGCAGGCCGACCCGGAGCGTTTTCAAGTCGGGCGGAGCGGGATAATCCCGGCCTGGCCCGTAGAAGTTCAGGCGCGTAAGCCAGTAACGGTAATAAGGTTCGATGTTGCGATAGGGCAACATTTCCTCCGGCACGTTTCCGTAGAAGGGATAGACACCTCCGTAGAACGGATAGCCCTTGTCGGGCTTCTGCGCTACTGGCGCGCCTGGCGGCAGGACCGGTTCGGCGATGTAGTTGGTGTTGGTGTCCTCCTTGTCCTTGTAGTCGCACCAACCGGCTGGCGCAACGGCCAGCGCCCAGATCGCTATCAGAAGTGTCTTTTTCATGGATGCCTCCTACCTGACGAGCATGGCAATGGCTTCAATTTCAACCAGCAAATCACTCCGGCAAAGCCTGGCTTGCACGCCCGTGCTGGCAGGGAACGGATGCAGCCCCAGTGCGTGGAAAAACTCGTTGCGGATGGAGTTGAATTCACCGTAGTCGCGCTCGATGTCGCGGAGGTAACAGGTGGTGCGGACAATGTCGTGCCAGGTGGCTCCCTCGCTTTCGAGCAGCCCGGTCAGGTTGTGATACGTGCGCCACAGTTGGGCGCGGAAATCGCCGACGTAAAGGGTCTCGCCGTTTGGGCCGATGCTGGCCGTGCCGCTGAAGTAAAGTTGCGTCAGGCCGCCAGGCAGGTCCACGCGCAGGCCGCGCACGAAGGCCGCGCCGTATTCCGAGGCTTCGTTCAAGACCTTCGGCTCGGCGATGGCTTTCTTGCCGGCCGGGGTCCGGCCTTTTGGCAATCGCTTGATGGCGCAGGGGGGGGATGGCTCGCAGGGAGGCAGCCCGAGCGCGCGGCGCTCAATTTTTTCCGCGTCGGAATAGTTGACAACCCGATCCGCTTGACTGCCGGGAATGACAAAGTTCGTTTTCATAATGTTCGTTGTCCTTTCTTGAATCATCGTTACTTGGCGTCCGGGACCTTGGCGGGTTTCGGCGGAGCCGCGAAATATGCGTGCGACAGCCCGTCGGAAGTGGCAAACCAGGACTCGTGGTCGTCCACCCAGATGCCGAGGACAAAATCATTCACCAGCTTCGTGGACATCGTCCGCGTCTCGACCGGCCGGCCCGGCCGCGCGATTTCAACGATGCCTTCTCCCTTCTCGTTGGTGCGATAATTGACCCAGGTATCGGCGTCGGTCACGGAAACGCCGCGGTCGGTGCCCACCCAGGCGACGCGGCCACGCGCACAGATGAAGTTGACGAAATTGGATATGAGCGGCGATTTTTTCTCCTCCCAGGTGCGCCAGCGCGAGCCGTCGTAGCGCGCCATGCCGAAATAGGTGGCCTGCCAGAGAATGCCGTCTTCCCAGGCAATCCAGGAAGTGATGTCGCTGATCGGGCCGGCGTCGTGCATCAGCTCGAAATGAAAATCCCGGTCCGGGTCGCGGTGTTCCTTGAAAATCTTATTGGCCAGCTCGTATTCGAGAATGCCGCCGCCCCACACCCCCACGAAGATGCGGTCTTTGGCGGCCGCCACCGCATACACCCACGGCTCGTGCATGACCGTGTTGCTCTGGTCAAAGATGGACCATTCGCCGGTCTTGAGATTCAATGCTCCCAAGCCCGCGGCGGTGGCGACCCAGAGCGTGTCGCCCAGGATGTCCACCCCGTAGATGACGTTGTTGGGCAGGCCGCTGGTGGTTTGCAGGTAGCTGGTGGTGCGGCCGGCACTGTAGCGGTTCAACCCGCGCAGGGTGCCGATCCATAGGTCGCCCGTATGCGGGTCCTCCACCATGCACAAAACCATCTTGTGGCTCAAGCCGTCCTCGACGCCGATGCGGCGGAACTTCTCGTCCTCGCGCACCAACACGCCGTCGTATGTGCCCACCCAGAGTTTGCCGTCGCTGGCGCGCAAGACGCAGTGGGCCTTGTGCGTGGGCATTCCGTCCTTCATCTGGAAGTTTTCAAACCGGTCAATCAACGGGAAGGGCAGTTCGTCCGTGCCCGCCGCCGCGGCGCGGACGCCGGGCGCGACCGGGAACAGGCAGAAGGCCAACCCGGCCGTGAGGGTGAGCGAACTTAACCTGGTTTTCATGGCATGCATGGCTCTGGGTTTACAGTGTTTTCAGAAAGTCAATCAAATCGTTGAGCTGGATTTTGTTCATATAACTGCTCACGCCATGCATGTCGTTCGTATTGTAAGTGGTCCAGAGTTCCTCCAGTGTCTGAGCCCGGCCATCGTGGAGATAGGGCGCCGTGGTGGCGATGCCCAATAGATGCGGGGTGTCGAAGACCCCTCCGGTGCCCACATCGAAAGAGAGCCGCACCGAGTAAAGGGGCGGACGATGGCAGGTCGAGCACCGGCGTTCGTACGGAATCTCCTTGCGGTCTGGAGTCATGGTGGCGAAGAACACCGCCTTGCCGCGTTCCTGCGCCGGCGTCAATTTCCCGTCTGCGCTCCGCGCAACACGCGCTGGCGGCAGTGACTTGATGAAGGTCGTCAAGTCCCGCAAATCTTTCGGCGGAATCGGCTCGGTGCGCATCAGCACCCGGGCGAATCGCGGGCCGCACTGCACTTCGAGGCTGGGATTCTTCCCGTTCCACTTGAACGGCTCGGTTCCGGCCACGCCCATCAGACTGCGGTTGTCCAGCAGGTTGTCGCCAATGCCGCTCGTGTCAAAATCATAACTGAGGCCGTCCACATGGCCGTCGGGATGGCAGGAGCGGCAGGAAAACTGATTCTGGAACGTGTACCCCGCCTTCGTGAAAACCCTCTCACCACGCCGGATCGGGTCGTTCCATCCGCCGTCGCCCAACACAATCCGGCCCCGCACGCACAGGCTCCTGGCGTCCAACACGAGGATGCTGTCGGCCAGCCGCTCAGCCACGAACAGCGTGCCGCCATCCGGGCTGATCGCCAGTTGCTTCGGATTGCGGCCGGTGGGAATGCGGGCTGTCACGTATTCGGGTGAAAGCGAAAGGTCGTAAACCGCCTCCCGTTTCGTGGCCAAGTCCGCTTTTTCCAGCCAGGCCGCCAATCTTTCCAAGTCCACGACGGTGACGACGTCGCCGCCGCCGGAGGCAATGAAGGCGCGGCGGCCAGCCGGGTCCGTCACGACTCCCGACGGATCGGCAAAATAATTGTTTGCCTCGTCGAGCGGCATCTGGATGACCGCGCCGGTTTTGATGTCCGTGACCGCCAGTCCGCTGGACATCACCCAGCCGTTGGCCACCTGCGTGATGGGGACAAGATTGCGCACCTTGACCAGCGATGTCAGCATCCACGGCCGCGAGGGCACGGCGCAAACGCCTTCCGATAGATGGGCCGAGTCCAGTGATTCGCGCCGCACCGCGCGCGCTGTCATCGGGTCAATCTCGGTGATTTCCGACGCGGGACCTGCCAAAACCGGGCCCAGTCTGACTAAGCGGTTGGCGACGAAAGCGCGAGTTCCGTCCAGAGTCATGGCCACGGCATACGGCTGGCGTCCGGCCAGGGGCCGGCCCAGTTCCTGCAACGGCGAGACCGAAAGCACCGAAATGTCATCCGACATGGAATTGGCCACCACCAGCCGGTCGCCGGATGCTGTGCGGCAAAAGGCCACCGCCACAGGCCCCATTCCCACCGGCGCCGACGCGGTTTCGCTCAAAGTTTGCGTGTCCAGCGCCGCCAACCGGTCGCCGTCCCGGCAGGTGACGAAGAGCCTCTTGCCCGCCGCATCCAAAGCCAGTCCGAATGGCCGTCCTGGCACTTTGCCTCGACGGAGCACTTTGCGCGAAGCAACGTCCGCCTCGGCCACTTCATCGCGATCATCCAGGGCGATGTAAATCTTCTTTCCGTCCGGCGAAACTGCCAGGCCGGCGGGGGCGTCGTGGTGAGGCCTGGATTTCGCCCATGGAAGACGGGCAGTTGATACCAGATGGCAGTTGAAACAGGTGACCTTCGCGAGGTCTTTTTGAACCGACATCTGCCGCATGTGATCTGTCCAGTCGTGCTTTAGCCAAAGACCCGGCCCGACAATGCCCGTCAAAATCAATGCGAATGAAATCCAGCGTCTTTTCATTTCTCAGATTCGGCCTTGGCCAGCTTTTCAGGTTCCAAACTCAGGCATGGCACAGGCGCGTTCACGGCCAGCGGGCGATGGTTGTGCGGAGCGCGATGGGGAGGTTCGTGGCAGCCGACGCAGGAGCGGTTTTCGCCGGGACGCACCCACATGGAGGGACGCTGCCGCCGAAGTGTTCGTCCGCTTTCGCCAAGCACCTCAAAGCCCAAAGGCATATCAGCCGGCACTTCGACCAGAAATGAGCCATCAGCTTGCACGGGGACCTCTCCGAGGGGCCGGACAACCCCCGGCAAGATCTCGGCGGTCACACGCACGCTGGTTGCCGCGGACGCCGGCAAATCCCTGTCAGAAGTGTCCCGAGTAAAGCTCACGTCAAGACAAAGGACTTTTCCCGTCCGTTTTGTGAAATCCAGAGTCGAAAGCCGTCCCATGGGCGGGGGATGAGCAGAGACTTCGACCGCCTCCAGAAAGCCCCAATTCGGATCGGCGACGAGTGGCGAGCCTAAAGTCGTGGCGCTTTCTCTGAGCCGGAACACCGCCGGTAAAGTCGAATTGCCCGGCAGCCCCGCGCAAGCCAGAAATTCGTCATCGCCGGCCGGTTGCACCGACAGGACACGCGCCGTCACGTTCGAGAGCAACAGCGAACCATCCTGGCAAGGTCGTGCCATGCGGATGAATTCCGCGAGACCGTCCGGCGAACCGGAGCCAGCTTTGGAGACGACCAACGCAACCCGGCCGTCCGATGTCTGACGGGGTCGTTTCATCAGCGAGACCGAACTCAGTGGTTCGGCAAACGCCGCGACCTCGGTCCCGTCGTTGTTGATCGTATAAAGCATGGATTCAGGCGCCCAATTCGATGACGAACTATGCATCGCCACGTAAAGAATTCTGCCATCGGAAAGGACTGTGGAATCGAGAACCGGACTCGAATTGAACGTGAGCTGCCGGGGTTGACCGCCCGGCGACTGCACGAACAGCGCCGGCGGGCGCCGGCTTGCTTTTGCGCTGTCGGTTTTGGGCACTGGTGAAATGAAAACCAGACTCCCGTTGGGCAAAAGTGTCGGACTCATGGCGCCGCCAGGCATCGAGGTCAAAACGCGCGGACCCCAGCCTGCAAGCACGGTTTCGTAAATTTGCCAGTCGCGTCCGGCGCCGGTCTTGCCGACGAAGAAAACCCGCTTTCCGTCATACGAGACGACCGGGCTGCCGGCCGCTACGAGTGAAGCCGATAGCACTCTCTCGTGTCTGGCATCAAATGGCGTTTCCCGGAGAACCACGCGGCTGCCGATTGGATAACGCGCTTCGAGAACGTCCGCATCCGGAGGCAGGGCGGCCGAAACCGGTGCCTGTGTCAGAACCAAAGAACCAGATGGGGTAGGCTGGTCACATCCCGCGCCAACGAAAAGAAGCAGACCGACGGCAACGCATTGAATTGGGAAAAGGCATTCAGCGTTCATACGCCTCTTATCCGGCGGACTCTCGCACCTTGAGAATCTGGTCCACGGGAATGTTGGTCATTTCCTGGACGATTCCGCTCGGCCAGCGGATCTCAAGACGATCAACCATCGTCGCTTTGCCAAGACCGAAGTGCAGGCGACGCTCGCTCTGCATCAGGAAACCAAACGCACAGCGCGCCTCGCCGAAGAACCTCTTGCCATCCGCCATGAGCTGCACTTTTGCGCCAAAACCATCGCGATTGCTCTTCACCCCCTGCAAATCGAGCGTAAGCCAGTGGTTGCCAGATTTATCGCGGTTGTGAAGCAGAAACGGACGGTTGCCGATCGTGGTGACTATGATGTCCATTCGACCGTCATTGTCATAATCAGCGACCGCGCTTCCTCGCGCATTAACCTTGGTTTTGAAATAGGCGCCACCCTTTGCGGCGGCGTCCGTGAATGTGCCGTCGCCTCGGTTTTCCAACAGCAGACTTTCCCATCCCACCAGGTAATGCGGATCGCCGTTGGCAATGAAGATGTCGAGCTTGCCGCTGTTGTCAAAGTCCAGGGCACAGCCGCCCCAACCGACGAATTGCGCGGTCAACGCGCCGAGGCCCGACGCCATCATGCGGTCGTCGTAAATTCCGTTCGTTCTGCCCATGTAAAGTGAACCATACCCAAGGCGCGTGATGAGCAGGTCCTGCAGGCCGTTGCCGTTGAAATCGCCGATGGTGGCCGCCATGGAACCGGCGGCTTCGCCCATGGCGTTGAAGGCCACGCCCGCCTGGAGCGCGATGTCTTTGAAATGGCCCTTGCCGTCATTGACCAGCAGCAGATTCGGAGTCCCGTCGTTGGAGATATAAAGATCCGGCCCGCCGCCGCCGTTGCAATCAAACGTCGCCACCGACATCGCCCGGTGTCCGGGAATTTCGACGCCGGAAGTTTTGCTGGCGTCCTCGAACGTGCCGTCACCGCGATTGCGATAGAGCTTGTTGAACTGGGGCTTGTAGGAGAGGGGGCCGGGATACGCTTCGGGGTTGTAATAAAGTTGGTAATTAGGATCGAAGGTAAGATAATTCGCAACGAACAGATCGAGCTTGCCATCGTTATCCGCGTCGAGCCAGACCGCGCCAATGCCTGTGCCGCCGAGGTTGGCGACCCCTGCTTTTTCAGTCACGTCTTCAAAAGTGCCGTCGCCTCGATTGTGATAAAGATAGCAGCGCCCCACACCAACGACGAACAGGTCCTCATGACCATCGTTGTCGTAGTCACCCGCGATCGCGGCCGTGCAATAGCCCATGCCGCTCAGCCCGGCTTTTTCTGTGACGTCCTCGAACGTGCCGTCATGCCGGTTGCGGTAAAGGCGGTTGGGCTGGCGGGCGGTGCCGGGCGCGTGATGCGTGACGCCGTCCAGGGGCCCGGAATTCACGAGGAACAAATCGGGCCAGCCATCCCCATCATAATCAATCCAGCAACCACCCGCGCCATTGGATTCCAGGATGTTCGCAATTCGCGAATCGCAGAACTGGTGAACGAAGCCGATCCCGGCCTTGGCGGTGACATCCTCGAATAAATCCTCAGGCGCAGCGGGAACGGGAGGGGTTGCGGCCAAATTGGGACTAGGCGGGCGCTGGCTGAAGGCGGAACGTTTGGCCATTATCTTGACGCCCCCAATGGCCAGCACGGCAACCAGAATGAACAACAAGGCGGCTACGATCCCGCGGGAACTTATATTTCGGTTCATGGATAACACTTCCGCAGGCGAAGAAACAACCACCGTTGACGCCTATGACGAAAACTCAACATAAGAGCAGATGCAGTATGCTGTGCGCACTTCCAGACTAGGCGCTTAACCGCGATAACAAAAGAAAGCTGGGGCAAACGGCTCAGTTTTCGGGATAAGCGGAATTGGCCGGGCACGAAAAGACAATTTGTCCTGCTTTTTACTTTCCCTTTCCTCAGCTTCGCGGTTAAGTAGCCGCCGGATATGTCAAAGCGAATCGTGCTGGTCGCTGTCGGACTCATCCTCGTTTCGGCGGCGATCGTCCTCCTCCGGCGCCAATCCCCAAGCCAGGACCAATTCACGCGTTGGATGGTTCGTGGCAACGGTTATCTCGAAAAGGGAGATGCCACCAACGCCATCAGCCTTTACGCGCAGGCCGTGAAAGCAGTGCCGGAAAACCTGGACGCGCGGCTGAACCTCGCCAACGCCTGTCTGCTGGCCGGCGATTTGCCGGGCGTGCTGGAGCAATGTCAGCGGGCGGTGGCCATTGACCATAACAGCGCGGCGGCCTATTACCTCATGGGTTGCGCTTATCTGCGGTTCAATCAGGCGGAGCAGGCCGTCCAGTCGTTTCAACAATCCAAGCAGATTGATCCCGCCGTGACCGCCCTGAATTTCCAACTCGGTCTGGCCCAGGCCGCCTTGGGTCATCTGCAGGATGCCATCACCCAATTTGAGACGATCGTTCAATTCGAGCCGGACCATCCCTCCGCCCACTATCAGCTTAGCCGGCTCTATCAACTTGCGGGGCGCGCCGGCGACGCGGCGCGCGAGATGCAAAAGCACCAGGAAGTTTTGGCCAAACATCCAGCCGGCGCCAGCGGCCCGGCCGCTTTCGAGCGGTGCCAATATACTCAACCCAGAATCACTTTTGCGCTGGAACAACCGGATCGCCGGGGAGTTCCCGTGCATTTCGTGGACATCACCGCCACGGCATGTGCGCTGGCTTCCAATTATCACGCACCGCTGGCGGTTTTGGACTTCAACCACAACGGTCGCAACAGCTTGTTCGTTCGCGAAGGTGACAAGGGCTTTCGCGTCTTGAGCGATCAAAACGGGCGCTTTGAACCGCTGCCGGAACTTTTGCCGGGCCGGCCCGGGGCCGTCTATGACCGGGCTTTGGTCGGGGACGTGAACAATGATCGTTTCGAGGATGTGATCGTTCTGGGCCAGCAAGTGTCGCACGCGTTCAAATTTGCCACCAATGGCCAGGCACGAGAGGTCACCACGTTTGCCGGCCTGAAAAATTTAAAAGCGCGCGACGGCCTGCTGGCTGACCTGGACTTCGCCGGCAAACTTGATTTGCTGACGATTCTACCGGACGGAACCGGCCTGAGCCTTTACCAAAATCTCGGGAATTTTTATTTTCAACACCAGACCAATTCAGGTCTGCCGGCGACGCTGGATGGCGCCGCGCATCTCGCGGTCGAGGATTGGAACAACGAGGACGTGCCCGGCGTTTTCGTAACGCGTGGCGGCAAGTCGCCTCTCTTTTTCCCAAAACAGCGCGCCGAAACTTTTACCGCGACGAATACGCCCCCGGACTGGCCCGTGGGCGATTGTATTGCGACGGGGGATTTGAACAATGATCTTCGACCCGACCTGGTCGTGGCGGGCGAGCGCAACCTGGAAATCGTTTTCGGCGGCTTGAAAGAGCGGACCACCATTCCTCTGGATGGGCTGCGGGTAAAGGGGATTCTGCTCGTGGACTACGACAATGACGGCTGGCTGGATATCATCGCCTACGGCAATGGCGTGCGGGTGTGGCGAAACTTGGGGAAGGCGGGATTTGTTGATGTGACCAAGGAGCTGGGCCTCGACCAAATCAATTCCGTGGACGCACTGGTGGCCGCGGATATCGACAACGACGGGGCCACCGATCTGGTGCTGAGCGGGCCCAACGGCTTGCAGTTCTGGCGCAACGACGGCGGCAATGCGAATCGCCAATTGAAACTGCGATTGGCCGGCAACCGGTCGAACGCGAGCGCTCTGGGAGTCCGCGTTGAACTCGCCGCCGGAAATTGGAGAACGATTCGAACCCTGCAGCAGCTTCCTTTCGAGATCGGCGTGGGGAAACACGACAAACTTGACGCGCTTAAAATCCGCTGGTTCGACACCGCCAGCACCCTGGTGGACGTGCCCGTTCAAACCAATCAACTGACTGTGGATGAATTAACCGTGGCAACCGGCTCCTGTCCTTATCTGTACGCCTGGAACGGAAAACGTTTCCAGTTCGTGACCGACATCCTTGGCGCCGCCCCGCTCGGCTTGCCCGTGAGCAAAACGCGTTATTCCGACGCTGACCCGGAAGAGTTTCTCGCCTTGGGAGATGATCAAAAACTTCTGCCGAAGGACGGCCGCTACGAACTTCGAATCACCGAAGAGCTTCGAGAAGTGCTTTACCTCGACGAAGCCAAGCTGGTCGTGGTGGATCATCCTGCCGGCACGCTCGTTTGTCCGGCGGGCAAATTGGTGCCCGGCAGGCCGTTTCCACCGCACGAACTCTGGACGTTGCGTCCCCTGGCCCCACTTCAACGCGCGACCCGTAGCGACGGGCTTGACGTGACGAAAGCTCTGAGCGCGACGGATGGCGAGATGGTTTCGCCGCTCCGCTTGCGCGAGCCCCAACTCCGCGGATTGGCCGAGCCTTTTTCCGTCACGATGGATTTCGGCCAACTGCGAACGGATCTGCCGCTGGTTCTGGTTTTGAACGGCTGGTTGCGTTTCGGCGGCGGCATGGCAAACGTGGCCGCGTCGCTGGATCCGAATCTGCCGTTTCCCTTCCCCACCCTTGAAACCGAATGGAGCGATGGTTCCTGGACGAATGTGGATGTCGTCGTCGGCGCGCCCTGCGGAAAAACCAAAACGATTCTGGTTGATCTGGAGCACAAGCTTCCGCCGGGCGCCCGGCGGCTGCGACTGACCACCGCCTTTGAAATTTACTGGGATTCCGCCTTCATGGCCGAGAAAATCCCGGGTGACAAGAATCGCCAGAAGTTCCTGGCGCCTGACCAAACGGATCTGCATTGGCGGGGATTTAGCCAGTTCATGCCTTTGCCCGACTGGCTGCCGCTAACGCCGGACTACGATGAGGTTCGATTCGATCCGCCCTGGCGGCGCACGCCTTCGGGGTGGTGTACACGCTACGGATCGGTGGACGAGCTGATTGCAAAGAGCGACGACGCTCTGGTGTTGTTAAACGGCGGTGATGAGCTTGCGCTGTCGTTTACAGCGGACCGGCTGCCGGCAAAACCCGCGGGATTTGTTCGGGACTTCTATCTTTACGTTGTCGGCTGGGACAAGGACGCTGATTTCCATGTCGCCCAGGGCTGGCGTGTCGAACCGTTGCCGTTTCACGGAATGGACGATCAAAAATACGGTCATCCATCTCCCCCGGCGGCCGACAAGGATTGGGTTGAGAAATACAACACGCGTTGGGTGGGGCCAATGGTGTTAAGCAAACGGGCGCAATGATGGCCTCAGCAATGGTCAGTGACTTCCCGCATGCTCCGCCGATGCCGAAGAATCAATTACCTTGCCATGTTCATCTATGGTGACCTTTGCCGCGCCGTTGGGCAGGTCGCTCTCGGTGATCTTGCCGCCGGGCCAGCGGATCCAGACTTTCGTCGGCGGTTCCGGACAACCCAGGACCTGCACCACGCTGTCTTGCGACCAGTACCCGGAGCCGCCATGGATTTCGCGCGCAGGGCCGAAGCGCTGGCCGAACTCCAGGCGGATGGTGGCGCCGATGGCGTGGGGATTCCCCGCCGGCCCGGTTAATCGCACACTCAACCCCGGTTTGGCGCCCATGTTCTTGAATAACTTGGTTTCTGCGCCGTTTTGGGCCACGGCCAAGTCCACCCGGCCGTCGCCATTGAAATCGCCCACCGCCGCTCCGCGCTGTTCGCCGTAAATGATGATGCCCGATTCCTGTCCCGGCATGGCCTCCAACTCCCCGCCGCCCAGCCCTCTCAAGAGCAAGCCCCGCCCCGCATCCTGGCGCGGCTGGTCCGGGCGCCCTTGAAAAAAGTTCTGGCTTAGAAAAATGTCCTCGTTTCCGTCGCCATCGAAATCCGCCACGTTGACGCCGAAGGCTGGGGCCAGTTGCGCCGGATACGGCAACGGGACGGCCTGGAAACCGTTCGTGCGGTTGAAAAACACCGTGGACGCCAGCGTCGTGGCCTCCACGCGGCTGGCCGCCTTGGGCAGCGCCGCCAGGACCTTCTCGATGGAGGCTTCGCTGTATTCCCTGTGGGTGGGAAATGCGGTCACGAAAAACGGAAACGCCACCGCCATCGCGGACCGGTCGCGCATGGGCACGACCGCGTTGAGGAGTGGATCATAGACCGTTTCAATCAGGTCATCCACGCCGGAGTCGGAAAAATCGCCATAATACAACCCCACCGGATGTTGGGCGCTGGCCTGATAATCCGAGTTGAGCCCCCAATTGGCGGCGATGATGTCCAGCCGACCGTCGCCATCAATGTCTCCCGTCGTCACCCCGCGCCACCAACCGGTGTATTGGTCCAGGCCGAGCTCCTTGGTAATTTGGTGCAAGTGGCCCTTTTGATTCTTAAAGACGCGAATCGGGCCCCACTCGCACGCGAGGATCAAGTCGGGAAAACCGTCCCCGTCCAGATCGCTCCAGACCGCGCCGCACACCAGGCCGACGTTTTCCAAGGCCCGGGTGTTTTCCAGGTCGAGCACAAGCTGTTTTCCATCGTCGCGATAAATCTTCGAACTGGCTGCCTCGGGATAATGGCCGGGAATCACGCGCCCGCCTACAAACACGTCCAGATGCCCGTCGCCATAAACGTCGGCCACGGCCAACGGCCCGGTGCTGGCCCGCTGCCCGGGAAAATTGGCAATCGGCTCCAGGCGGTTCGAATTGCACGAAAATACCCAACCCGACGGGAGGGCGCCGCGGATTCCATAGCTGGCCTGGCCGACCACCCAGAAAGGGGCGCCGTTGGGTTGAATCCAGCCCACGATACTCGTCAAATCGTCGGCATTGGTCAGCGCCGATTCCAGACGCACGAACCGGCCGTTGCCTTCCGCGGCAAACGCCTCCAATCGCCCCCCGCGCGGCGAGCCGATGACCAGCGCCTCGTGCCCGTTGGTGTCGCAGCTTACCCAGGCCACCCCGGGGCCGTCACAGCTCAGCCGGCGGGGCAGCAGCGGCTGAATTTGGAAGTCGTCAAAATCGGCCTCCTGATACCGGTGCCCAATGAGCGAACTAACATCCTCAAACAGCGGTTTGAGCGGCTGGACCGGCGGCGCCGGTTTGACGGAACTTGCGCCCGCTTCCTCTAATTCATAGATGCGGTTCGGGCGCACCTCGCGGACGGTGCTGACCTTGCCACTGCGCCACGTTACTTCGAGGGCCATGCTCTGGCTTTGGCCCGCGGCAAACACGCGCGCCGGGTCCGAGCCGGAAAGATATAACCCGCCGCTCTTCACTTCCGCGCTTTGCATCGGCACGGCGCCGTTGAACAGTTTGATTTTCGCCCCGATGCCCTGCGTATTGGGCGCCAGCCCTTTTACGCGCACGGCTACCCGCGGCGCGGTCACGTTATTGCGATAGATTTCGGCCGGCCCGTTAAAGCCATTGACCACCAAGTCCAACTTGCCGCGTCCGTCCAAATCGCCCAACGCTATGCCCGTGCGGATGCCCGGGTCCGTCAGCCCCCATTGCAGGCCAAAGTCCTGGAATTGCAGCCCCGGCTTGCCCAAATTCCGGAAGGCCACAATGGGGCCCGTCAGCGGCTCCCGCATGGAATTGTTTCGCAGCAGCCCCTCGGTGAGGTGTTCTTGCTTCGAGCGTTCAATCTCATGGCCATCGGGTCCGATCTTGGGCGGCACCAGACGCTTGGCCCGCTCCAACTCCATGGCTTTGGCTGCAGCATCCCGGTCCTGCACGTCCCGAAAAAAACCGGCAATGACCAAAATGTCATCCCAGCCATCGAGGTCCACGTCCAGAAAGACCGGTTGCCAGGACCATTCGGCCTCGGCCACGCCGGCGAACGCGGCGATTTCTTCAAAAGTCCCGTCCCCGCGGTTGTGAAACAGCGTGTTGCGCGTCTCTTGGGGGGGGTCCTCTGCGCCCGGACTGAACAGATAACTCATCTCGCCAAGATCCTGGTGTTTCCGCTTACTCCAGCTTCGGCTCACCATGTCCGAAACGATGAAGTCCTCGTAGCCATCGTGGTCCAGGTCGGCAAAATCCACCCCCATGGAAGTGGCGCTGGTGTGGCGCAGGGTGGTTTTCGGAACGGCGCGAAAATGTCCGTGCCCGTCATTGATCCAAAAACGATCCGGCGTCCAAAAATCGTCGCAGACATAAAGGTCCGGGGCGCCGTCGCCATTGACATCGTGGAATTGCGCGCCATTGCCCCAATCTTTCGGCGCTACGGTGAGGGGTTTTCCGGCCTCGTCCAGAAAAGCGCCGTTGGTCCAGGAAACCGGCGAAAAATTCCCGTGGCCGTCGTTCAGGTAGAGCTGTCCGGGTTCGCCATAAATGAAAGCCTGATTATGCGCGGTCGTCACCTCATCCTTCAACCGGGGCGGAACCTCGAGTTGGCCGTTGACCACCAGGAGTGTGGCGTCTGCCCGGTCCTGCAAGGAAAAGCTCTTATAATCAGCCACGTAAACGTCGAGCGTCCCGTTTCCGTCCACGTCCGCCAGCGCCAGCGTGGCCGCGCAATGATCCGAGAGCAATCCGGCCGAGCCGCTGATGTCCGCAAACGTGCCATCGTGCTTGTTGGTGAACACCAGCACTCCGTGACCCATCGTCCCAACCAGCAGATCCGGCCAGCCGTCGCCGTTGATGTCGGCAAAAACCGCTCCCCGGCAAACGTAGTTGGTGCAAACGATCCCCGACGCCGCCGTCACATCCTGGAACTTGAATCCGCCAAGGTTTCGGTAAAGCGCGCAATGTCCATCCAACGCGCAAAGGAAAATGTCCGGCAGCCCGTCGTTGTCGAAATCCCCCACCGCCACCCCCGAGCCTCCGGCCAGGATCCGGTTTCCGGCTATCGCGCGTTCACTCACTCGATTGGTGAAATAGAGGCCCGTTTGGTCGGGCAGCAAACGAGTGAAACCGGGCTTGCCCGGAGGCTCCGCGGGAAGCTCGGCCCAACGAAAACCCGTCTCCTCATGCCATTGAAATCCCGCGGCGATGGCCGGCGCTTCCCAAAACAGGACCACGAGAAGAACCAACCACAACAATCCGCATCGGCGATTTTCCGTCGCGATGGATTTGGTTCTTACCCGGACACTCACACAGAAACGCATGAACACAATGAAACAGGAATACTAATCTTGGCGCAAAGTAAAAAAGAGAGGCAGAGTTGTTGTCCTCTGCCTCTCCCAATGTATAACCCTGGTCCTCAATCCACGCCCATCACTACAGGGCGATTATAGCCCTGCGCGGAAGAACTGCGCGGGGCCAGTGGTCGAAGTCGTATAGGATCCCGACACGCTCACACTGGTCCACGGCCCGTTCACGCTTGGCGCCGAGTACAGGGTGCCCGGTCCGGTTGTGCCGTCGGTCTGGTCCCAGGTTACCGTGACAGTGCCGTTTTTGTTATTGACGATCGACACATTCGGTGGCAGCACCCGAACGATGACTGCCTCGGTGCTGCCGCCAGTGGTAGAGAACGTCTTTCCCTGTCTCGTATAATACACTGGCGGATCCAGCACGTTGAAGTTGAATGTGGGGCCTGCGGCTGTGAAGCTGCCCAGCACATACACATTGTCGCCCATATGCCACTCGGCGGAAACGTCGCCGGCAACATTGGTATCTTGCAGTTGCTGATAGGGGAGGCTAATGGGGCCGCCGCGATCGTCCAGCCCGATCCACTGGAACGAATACCTTATCCCAGCCGTGAGGTTTTCCAATGTGACCACATTGTATAACAAGGTGCCACCGGGGGGGTAATTGAAGTGATCCAACACCTCGTCAAAGTTGGTGTTACCGGTCGTGTTGCCGCCCTGCAGGAAGCCCGCATTGTTGTCAGTTCCCGCTGGGTTCAAAGTGGCCACTGAACCGTCAGCCACGAAGTTAACCACTATATTGCTGTCGTCCAAATACACGGTCTCCGCAGTTCCGCCGAGGGCTTCCGCCCCCACGATCAGCCCGGGAGGCGCCAGCAGTGTCGCTTCCGCAGAGGGGTGCGGATACGCCGGGGAGTATATAATCGGGGCTGGCGGCGAGAAGTGGATGCCGGTGGCGCCGTTGAGAACAGTCAACGCGGCGGGCAGGCTGGTGCTCTGCCCGTTGGCATTGCTCACGGTGACCGTATAAGAGCCGGCATCTCCGAATACGACCGGGTTGATGGTCAGCGTCGGGGAGTTGGCGCCGGAGATGCGCGCATTGTTCAGGATGTTGGTGTTGTTCAACTCCCATTGGTAGGAAGTGATGGGCGCTGACGGATCGCTGGCCGCCCGCACGACGAACGTCTGCGAGAAGGTGGAATAAACCGTGCCACTCAGCGGTGGGATGCCGATGAAAGGCGGCAGTCCGGCCAGATTCGCCGTCTGCAACTGGATACCGTTCAAGATGCCGTTTGAGCCGACAACCGTAAAGGACAGGTTTCCAGAGGCGTCGGAGATGTTGGTGTTGATAAAGTAGTTAGCACCCAGGGTCAACGGGTCGCGGGGACCACCCGTCACAACCCCGGAAACGCCGCCGCCGCTGAACGTGCTTCCCTCACTGGTTGAACTCCCGTTGTCGGCGCTATAATAGACGGCCTCATAGGCGGCGTTGGGGTTCAGGCCGCTGATAGTCACCTGAACTTCCGTGCCATCGGCGTAGCCCGCCATTAAGTTGTTTGTGGTCGGGTCGGCGTTATTCGGATCGTCAACGTAACCGCCGGCTACCACCTCAAACCCCAGCGGCGTCGGACCACCTGAGTAATCCTCCAAGAAGGACTTGGAGGCGCTATTGACATTGCCACCCCCGCTAACGACCTCATTCCACACGTCGCCCGCCTGGCCCAGCACCTGCGCACCGGACACCGGGTTATTGTGGTCCGCGCTGATCGCAATGTTGACCAGCAACGGCCGGGGGCTAAGGGTCAGGATCGCAGGGCTGCTCATTGCCGGGGAACCCCCTGAGCCGCTGACCGTCACGGTGTAAGTCGCCGCATCGGATGCGACGACCCCGTTAATGTCCAGCGTGTCTGATCGTGAGCCGGTGACGTGGCCGTTATCGCTCAACGCCACTCCGTTCGACTGCCACTGATAGTTCAATGCCGAGCCGATGGCCACCACATGGAACCGGGCGATACCTCCCAGGCTCACAGCCGGATCTCCGGGACCCCAGATGATGCTCGGGGCGACCGCCGGGCTGTCCAAAGACGACCCGTAAAGAGAGTAAATCTGGCTGCACGACAGAGCCTGCCCAAAGACCGCGACATCAGCAATGGAGCCGTCGAAGTTGTTGGTGCCGCTCGTGTCCGCCGGATCGTCCCCGATCAAAGCGCTTCCGGTCCACGGTTCATTGGCGTTGCCATACTTATCAACGCTGGCGGAAAGCGAACCGTTGTTATAAACATAAACCGTGGCTCTGGACGGTTCAACGACGAGGGCGACGAACGACCAGGTTTTTTCCGGCACGGTCACTCCGGAATTCCACTGCGAGGTGTTCGGATCGCCATTATTCCAAACGTAGCCCAGGGTATCGGTCGCTGGACCGTAAAGCAGACCCGCGCCCTTGGTGTTCACGCGCGTCAGCAACAGTGCCGTGCCGGGATCCTGCGGCCCATTCGGATAAACCCAGGCGGTAATCGTAACCGTGTTGGTATTCAAATTCAGCGGCGGAACCGAGATGGCCGAACCCGTCTCATTGAGGACAAAGCTCCCCGCGGTGTTTCCGGCCTCGAATCCGCTATAAGGCGAGGTTGGCACACCCGTTGCGCCCAACGTGGCGTTGCTAAGGACCCTCCCGTTAAGACCGTTGATGTAATCCAAGGCTATTGCGCTGCCGGCGGAATCATTCAGCCGCCAGTACGCCGCCGGATTAGCTGCATTGACCGCCTGGGAGTAACCGGTGGGAGAAATCCCCGTGAGTGTGCTCGAGTTGGTGGTGGTGCCGTATTGATTGCTGACGATCAAGCTGACGGTCGTAGCTCCGGCGGGAACATTGGCATAAACCAGCACGGGCGTTTGAGAACCCGAAATCCCGCCACCGTCATTTAGGTTTGCTCCATTTGCCTGCCATTGGTATGCCAGCCCGTCGTAGAAGGGATTACTGGGGTTGCCGGGTTGGACAGTAGTAGTTAGTATATTGGGAATGCCGGCGGCGATGGTCGCATAATGCACCGTGTGCCCTGCGTATATCGTCTGGTTCGCTGGCGGCTGATAGATAACAGGTATGTTCGGCGCCACTTGAATCTGCAAGCCGTTCCAAGGAGACACCCAGCCGTTACCCCCCACCCCAGGGCCGTTCTCGTAAACGATGGTGCCGTTGGTGTCCGATGCCATTACGGTTTCGTCGAAATTCTGGCCGTCAACGAAGTGTGAATTGTTCAGGAGGTTGGCGTTCGTGGTCCAACATGAATTGGTAACGGTGGCGGCGTCGTTCACCCAAGTGATCGTCGAGCCTTGCCCGTTGCCATTGCCGTTGCCGTAATTAATGACGACATAATTTGTGTTTGGAATCAGGCCCGTTAACGTCACTGTTGTTACGCCGTTATATGAAAACGTATACTGTCCCAGCACGCCAACTGTGGCATCCGTAGGGTCCAACGGATCTGTGCCCCCCCACCCAGTGCCGCCTGACATGTTGACCGTAACAGCCGTGGCGTTCCCCTGCACATCCAAAAGGGGGCCGAGGGTGATGCTGCTGCCGCCATTTATTGGCTGCCAGACATCACCGGGAAGACCCAACGCACCGGCGCCGCTCATCGTAAAACCGCCGTTAAAGTAAACATCGATCAAGTTCAAGCTCTCTTGGGCAAATGAAACCGTCTGTGTGGCGGCGGCCAAAACAAAACCGGTTATCAACGGAAGCAATGGGCGCCAGCCGGCCCGCCATTGGGGCAGGCCACGCGGATCCGGTAAAGGCAGAGTGTGGGTTCGGTTATTCATAGAGCGTTTTGCGTTATTGTTCAACTTAACTTTCACCTGTCGTCCCTCACGCCAATGGTGACTGCGGGTCACTCACGACGCTGGGACAACTGGCACAACTGGATTTAATGCGACATGATTGGCAGATTTCCGAACTGGCGTAAATATGACAAATGACATATTCCGCCCGGTTGCCCCATTGACCCTGCCGTTCACCCCTTTGGCCCTGCCGGTTGCCCCATCCGTGCCTGCGGTTCCGCGTTGATCAGCACGATTTACCGCCCTGACGCAGCAAATGTGAAATTACAGACTTTTGTTTCCTGGTTCCTGCTCATGCCGTCCTTGCTTGAGGTTTGCCTCGAAATGTGGCAGGAGTGCTCTTGTTATGGATACGACGACTGAGCGACCGTTGGATGAGAGCGCAAGTCCACCTAAACGCGGAATGCGCTTGTGGATTCCGGCCATCATCGTTGTGGCGGTGGCGGCGAACATTATCCGGCTGCAAACCCTGCCGGAGCTGGATGCTCTGCCAAAGCGGTTCTGGTCGCTGCTTTCGGCTCTCGCGGCGGTTCCGTTTCTGCTGATCTGGTGGCTCTTCCTTTCGCGGCTTCGCTGGCGCGCGCGGATTATTGGAGCAGTTGTGGCTGTTGTATGCGTCGCAGGGTTGGGTAGCCTCGTGCGCGTTGATGGTTCCCTCGGCACCGGGCAGCCGATTTTTGTCTGGAGTTGGACGCCTCGAAAAACGGGCGACGTGCCGGGCGCCACGCCCGTCTCCGCCGCGAGCGCCGGCCCTGCGTTGCAAGGCGAGATGGACTATCCCGGATACCTTGGCGCCTCTCGATCGGGTGCGGTGGGAGGCGTCGGATTGGACCGCGATTGGAGCGCGCACCCGCCGCTGCAGCTTTGGCGTCATCCGGTTGGTTTGGGATGGTCGGGATTTGCGGTGTCCGGCGGGCGGGCGATAACGCAAGAGCAACGCGGGCCAAATGAACTGGTCATTTGCTATTCGCTTGACAGTGGGTCGGTGCTGTGGGAGCACACCAACCAAGTCCGGTTCTCCGACGGCATGGGCGGCGATGGCCCGCGCGCCACGCCGACAATCGCGGACTCGCGCGTGTATGCCTTGGGCGCCACCGGCATTCTCGATTGCCTCGCCGCAGGCACGGGCAAAGCCATCTGGACGCACGACGTCCTGAAGGAGAATTCAATTCCCAACATGCCGTTCGGCAAAACGTCCTCACCTCTCCGCGTGGACGATTTGGTCGTCGTCACCGGCGGCATGGCGAACAAATGCACGCTGCTGGCCTATCGCTGCGCGGACGGAGCCGTGGCATGGCAAACCGGCGTTGATCAAGCGAGTTTCACGTCGCCGAGCGTTGCCACCCTGGGCGGGCAGCGACAGATTCTCTCGGTCAACGCGGCGAACGTTTGCGGTTACGACCCTAAAGACGGTCGCGAGCTCTGGCACTACGCTTGGGGGAGCGACAAATGGCCAAAGTGCGCGCAGCCTATCGCGCTGAACGATAATCGTATCCTGCTCTCGGCCAGCTTTCAAAATCCAACAACGCTCTTGCGAGTGACGCGTGGCGCTGACGGCAAATTCTCTGTCAGCGAAATCTGGAAGAACCACAATTTAAAGGCGGCTTACAACAACATCGTCACACGCAACGGCTGCGCCTTTGGTCTGGACGATGGAATCCTTGTCTGCCTTGATCTCGCCACGGGAGAACGCAAATGGAAGGATGGCCACTACGGCAAGGGCCAGGTTCTCCTTGCCGACGATCTGCTGCTCATTCAAACCGAGCCAGGCCCGGTTACGCTCGTGGAGGCAAGCCCGGCGGGTTTTCATGAACTCGCCAGCATTCCGGCCTTGCACGCCAAGACTTGGAACACTCCTGCCCTTGCAGGCCAGTATCTTCTAGTCCGCAATGACCAGGAGGCGGCGTGTTACGAACTTCCCCAACGCAAGGCGGGTGCTGCGAGCTTGAATCCTTAACTTCGACAATCACGGTTAGCCGACGCTAAAAGCGACACGGTGACCACGGGCTGGCACGATCCTGCGGTCGCCTAACGCGACCGGAGAGCTACGGCGTATTTCGGATGATTTCCAGTTGTTGATCCAGCCGTTTGGGGGAAACCGGCATGGCCGTGCCAATTTCCTGCGCGAACAGGGAAATTTTGAACTCTTCAACCATCCACCGAAAGCTTTCGATCTGACGTAGCGCCTCGCGTGATCTCGTCGGTTGAGCTTGAAGTTTCCTCAATGCGGCCTGATAAGGCGCGAGTTGGCGGAGACGATCCTGATTTTTCGCCGGATTCAAGACCGCCCGTTCGGCGCGAACGAGCAACGCCTTGAGATACCGCGCCAGATGGGTCAACCGGTCATACTCAATCCGATCAAGAAAACGGCAAGGCACAAGACCAGCCAGTTCATCGGCGAGTGGATTGATGGCGCGAATAGTGTTGGTTGAACCAAGCTGCCCGAGCGATGAAAGTGTTTGGGACCGCGGGGGCGCCGGAATGTTCGCCGAACCGATTCGTTGCTGGGCTTGCTGACGCAGTTGCAAAATGACTCCGAGCCTGTCCATGAATTGCGACGCGAGTCCGGGCAGACGCTGGCGCGCTTGCGCCACCGCCGTTTCAAAATGGACCCGCGTCAATGCCGGTAGAGGCTCATTTGGGAGAACATAACGCTTCAGATGTTCCAGTGAAGTTTCCCGCAATTCGGCGCCGTCGCCCAATGACGAGTAAAGCGCGTCGAAGCGGCTCAAGGCGCGCAAATCCTTCTCCAACCATGCCAGATCCTTTTGCACGGCAAGTTCCACCAGACGTTGCACGCCATTCAACGAGGTTGCGCGCGCCAGGTCCCGGGTGCGGAGAAGGCGCACGTTCACGCTGCCTTCGGCAAACTCAACTGCGGGCCAGGCGTATTGCGGGAGTGGCAGTCCTTCACTCACGGTGATGCGGTCGGGAAGATCGCCACAGGTCCAATCGGTGAGCCCAAAACGTTCCCACTGCAGGGTGGCGCGGGTCCAGTCAGCCGAGTCAGGCTCCGCGACCGGCTCCGTCTTCATTTGTTTCAAGCGCTGTTGGAGCTGCGCCAAGTCGCGCCCCACGCCGAGCGATTTCCTTCTGTCGTCAACTATATCAATGCGCGGGCGCAAGTGGGCCGGCAAAGCGTTGGCGGGCCAATCAGACGCTTTTACCGCCACGCCGTAGCGGCGGTGAAGAAACGCGGCGAAGTCCTGCAAAAACGAGGTTCCCGCGGGCTGAAATTCGCGGACAATCTCGGTCACTTTGGGAGGAAACGGCATCAATCCGCGGCGGATGGATTTTGGCAAAGCCCGGAGCAACTCGCCGATCATTTCCTCGCGCAGCCCCGGCACAGCCCATTCGATCAATGCGGCCGAAGCGGTTTGAGCGAGTGTGAAAGGCAGTTCAATGGTCACTCCGTCGTGCTCCTCGCCAGGGGCGTATGCGTAGGCCAGCGCCACGGATTGACCGCTGACCGGCACCGCATCAGGAAATGCCGCCGCATCATAGCCCAATAATTTTCCGCCGGCCAGTTCGGCTTCGGAAATGCAAAGGCGTTCCGGCATCGCGGGATCGCGCAAAAGCCGGTTCAATTCGTGCAGCGACGAAACAGCGGTGATGTGCCGCGCGTAAAATTCCGCCAGGGCGACATCCAGATCGGCCAGGGCATGATGACGGACGCGCGTGCGCCAGTTCTCTATTTTCTCCCGGATGCGCCGGTTATGCGTAAGAAACCGGTATGACGGCGGCAAGTCCGGCTTGGCCGCCGCTCCGAGCGTAAGAACACGGACCTCATCGCGATCCGCATCGTCGTCCTCCTCGGGAGCGCCGGAAGGCATCAAGTTTTCTTCCACCAGAGCCGAGCGGATGAAGATGGCGGTGGCGTCCTGGGGGTTGATATTGCCGTAGGCGACGTTGCGGCGCTGCACTTCCAATCCATGCAAGGCAACGATCTCTTCCACCAGCACATTGCCGGCGCGCGCGCTCCAATGCGGATTCTGGTGGGTCAGCTTGCAGCAGTGCGGCGCAAGCTGGAAGATCCATTCTGGCTCAATCCCCGCGAGGGTCCGCGCAAAGAGTTGGGACGTTTCGACGATTTCGCCGGCGACAATCCATGGCGGCTGATGGGACTTGGTTTTTGGCTTGTCCGCCATAGCCTTGGCGACGGCGGATTTCTTTTGGGCTTCGCCGCGCGCGTAAAGCGCCGAGCCGGGAAACACCGAAAGCAGCTTGTTGCCCGCGGACTTGTAATTGTTTCGCTCCTCGAAACGCGCCACATGGCCGATCAATCCGGCGAGAATAGAACGATGGATCGCAGCGTAAGCGGCGTTGCTCTCATTGAGTTTCAGCGTGCCCAAATCTTCCAGCGCGTCGTGCAATTGGGAATAAACATCCTGCCATTCGCGCATCCGCACGTAGGACAGAAAACGCTGCTTGCAGAATTTGCGCCGCTGGCCTTGCGTTCGCAGCCGGTCCCACTCCTCGTGAACCGCGTTCCAAATGTTGAGCAGCGAGAGAAAGTCAGATTGTGGATCGGAGAATTGTTTGTGCGCCGCGGCCGCTGCTTCCTTCTGTTCCAGAGGACGTTCACGGGGGTCTTGAATGCTCAGGCCGGCGGCAATGATCAACAATTCAGCCGTGGCATGCTCGTGCTGCGACTGGAGCAGCATGCGTCCGAGGGTGGGATCAATGGGCAGCCGCGCGAGATCCTGCCCGAGCCGCGTGAGGGCACGCAGTTCGTCCAGCGCGCCGAGCTCCTGAAGCAGCGCGTAGCCGTTGGCGATGGCAGAGGGCGAAGGCGGTTGGACAAAAGGAAACGTTTCAATGTCGCCCAAGTGGAATGCCTTCATGCGCAGGATGACTTCCGCCAGATTAGCGCGCTGGATTTCAGGCTGCGTGAAGAGCGGCCGGGCCTGGAAATCCTCCTCCGCGTAGAGCCGGATGCAAACGCCTGCCTCCACCCGCCCCGCGCGGCCCTTGCGCTGGTTGGCGC
>JBEKSF010000047.1:0-38479 GCA_049517295.1 Verrucomicrobiota bacterium | reverse complement strand
ACTCGATCGATCTTGTTGATGACGAGGATCGGGCGCAGGCCGAGCGCCAGCGCCTGGCGCAGGACGACGCGCGTCTGCGGCATCGGCCCGTCCACCGCGTCGACCAGCAGCAGGCATCCTTCGGCCATCCCCAGAACCCGCTCGACCAAGTCGTCAATCAATCCTGATGCCGATGGATTTACTCAATTGCCGCACCACCCGCGGAGGACCGTTCAAGCCTCTGCCTCACCTCGTTGGTGATTTGCTTTTTGAATCCGGGCGGTTGAGGCGAACGGACCTGGAACTTCCTGCCCTTTACCGATTTTTCACAAACAACTTCCCCGGCAACTGCCGAATCAGCCTCTTCATCTCCAATCCCAGCAACGCCACCGACACCGCCGAGGGCGCCAACCCGCTGCGCCGGATCACCTCGTCAATGGCGCTTTCCTCCTCCGATAGCGTGTCATAGACCGCCTGCTCGTTTGTTGACAGCGTGAACGCGGGCATCGCGTCGCCCTCCTTCAGCAGCGAAGGCCGGTTGCTGGCCGGAAACAGATACTCGAACTCGCTCAGGATGTCCTCCGCGCCCTCGCATAATTTGGCCCCGTTCTTGATCAAATCGTGGCAGCCCTTGCTGCGCGGCGAATCAATCCGCCCCGGCACCGCAAATACCTGCCGCCCGTTGTCCGCCGCCATCCTGGCCGTGATCAACGCCCCGCTCGTCAGGTTCGCCTCTACCACCACAGTCCCCAGCGTCATCCCCGCCACCAATCGGTTGCGGATCGGAAAACTCTGTTTGTCAGCCTTCCGGTTGAACGGAAATTGCGTCACAAGCGCCCCTTGCGCCGCTATCTGCTCGAACAGCTCCACGTTCTCCGACGGGAAAACCAGGTTAATCCCCGTCCCCAGCACCGCCACCGTCCGCCCTTTGGCGTGGAGCGCCCCTTGATGCGCCGCCGTGTCTATCCCGCGCGCCCCGCCGCTGACGATCGTCACCCCCACGTAAGCCAATTGAAACGCCAACTTCCGCGCCGCCTCCATCCCGTAGTGCGTCGTCATCCGCGATCCCACCATCGCCACCGCGTTCTTGTCCTTGGCCAGCAGCGTCCCCTTGACGTAGAGGACCAAAGGCGGGTCGTAAATCTGTTTCAGATGCTCGGGGTAATTCTCATCCGACTGAATCACGATCTGACACCCGAATTCTTCGATCCGTTTCAGTTCTCCCGTCAGATCAACGTTTTTCTCCCACGCGGCAATGGCGGCGGCCGTCTCCGCTCCGATTCCCTGGACCTTTTGCAACTGCCCCGCACTGGCGCTCAAAATGGCGGGCGCATCGGCGAAATGCTCCAGCAACTGCCGTGCGCGCACAGGCCCGATGCCCTCGATCATGTTCAACGCAACAAATGCCTCGCGCGAATCCATCCGCGGAGCTAACCCCCTTTTTGCCACTGCGGCAAGCGTTAACCAGTCCTCACCACTGAGACAAATTCATTCCTCTGCCAGACATTCCCCTGCCCTTTTTCCATTTCAAACCGGCCATCCGTCGCGGCCCGTTGATTCTCCGGTCTCCATCTGTGGCCATCTGTGTTCATCTGTGGCCCAGAAAAAGATCTTCAAAAAAAATGCGTTTTTTCCCCCAGTCGGTTTTTTCCCCTCGTGGAAATGTGATCAACTCCTGCGCGTGAGGACTACTATGTCCATCGCGCCCGCTTGTCGCGCCGCCGCAACCGGAGCCTTCCAAGCTCCGGCCCAACGCCTTTCCTTTTTGGCCCCTTGCGTCCCTTATGTCCCTTTGGTCCTTTGCTTTTTTCAACTCTATTCTCAAACGATTGCCGGCCGGCCCCTGCCACCCAACCCATTGCGCCAAAACCAGTTGCAACAAATCGGACGGCTCCTCCATTAGCCCAACTTTTCAACTATTAACACTATTCTTTATTTTTCCACCGAATTATAAATGACAAGCTCCCATCTCTTGCCCTTCCGCTGCCGGACGGCCCAGCCCCTGCGCCTCCCGCCTTCCCCGCGCGAGCCTCCGTTCTCGCCTTGCTCAAAAACCTTTGAAAAAGCCCGTATTTGCTGCAATTTGCGATCCATTGCCGCCCTTGGCGCGCAATGCTATGAACATCGAATCAGCCCAAAAAACCCGTGACCCTATACGACGCCCATAACCACTTGCAGGACGATCGCCTCAAGCCGCACCTGTCCGCCGTCATGGCCGCCGTCCAGGCCGCCTCCATTTCCCGCATGGTCGTCAACGGCGCTTGCGAGGACGATTGGCCCGCCGTTCTCCAACTCGCCCGCCAGTTCCCCTGCGTCCTCCCCTCCTTCGGCTATCATCCTTGGTACGTGAAAGATCGGACCCCCGCCTGGCAACCCGCCCTCGTCAACTGCCTGGACCAGGTCCCCTCGGCCATCGGTGAAATCGGCCTCGACCGATGGATCAAGGATCACGACACCGCCCAACAGGAAGAGGTGTTCCTCTGGCAACTCCGCCTCGCCGCCGAGCGGAACCTGCCCGTTTCCATTCATTGCATCCAGGCCTGGGGCCGCCTCCTCGAAATCCTCCAATCCGAGCCTCTCCCCCGCTGCGGTTTTCTCCTCCATTCCTACGGCGGCCCGCCGGAGATGATCCCCGCCCTGGCACGGCTCGGCGCCTGCTTTTCCCTGCCCGGTTATTTCGCCCACGAGCGCAAGTCCCGCCAGCGCGAAACTTTCCGCCACGTCCCCCCGGACCGCCTCCTCATTGAGACCGACGCCCCGGACCAGCCCCTGCCCCCCGCGCGCGTCCGCTTTCCATTGCTTGACTCCGCCGGCAAGCCCGTCAATCATCCCGCCAATTTGGGCGCCGTCTATGAATTCGCCGCCGAACTGCTCGGCGAGCCGTTGGACAAGCTGGCCGCCCGCGTCGAGTCGAACTTCCTCCGCCTTTTTGGCGCCGTGGCATGAATGACCCCCAAAAACGAACCGCCTGGTGGATTTCCGCCGCCCTCGTCGTAATCACCTTCGCCGTCTTTTGGCCCGTCACCGGCTTCCAATTCACCACTTACGACGACCCCGACTTTGTCACCTCCAATCCCATTGTCCAAGCCGGCCTGACGGCCAAAGGCTTCAGGTGGGTCTGGCACAGCGAAGTGGCGCGCAACTGGCACCCCCTCACCATGCTGACCCACATGCTCGATTGCCAGGTCGCCGGCCTCAAACCCGGCTGGCCCCACTTTGTCAATTTGTTCTGGCACGCCGCCAACGCCCTGTTGCTCTTTCATCTCCTCAAACGCATGACCGGCACGCTCTGGCGCAGCGCCCTGGTCGCCGCTCTTTTTGCCTGGCACCCCTTGCACGTCGAATCCGTCGCCTGGGTCGCCGAACGCAAGGATGTCCTGAGCACCTTCTTCTGGTTGTTGACAACCTGGGCCTACGTCTCTTACGTGCGCGGCCGCAAAGCTTCCTACGCCATGGCCCTGGTCTGCTTTGTTCTCGGCCTGCTCTCCAAGCCGATGTTGGTGACGCTGCCTTTCACTCTGCTCCTTCTGGATTACTGGCCCCTCGGTCGGATGACAGGGCCGAAGTCACAGCGCGTTTCATTCTCGCGGTTGGTCCTGGAGAAAATCCCATTCCTCGTCCTCAGCGCCGCCCTTTGCGTCAAGACCTATGCGGTCCAGCAACACGGCGGTTCGGTCCTGGGCATCAACCACCTCTCCATGTCGTCTCGCCTGGCCAACGCCCTCGTTTCCTACATCCGCTACATCCAAAAAATGTTCTGGCCGGAAAACCTCGCCGCGCTTTACCTCAGGAACGGCGACTGGCCCCTCTGGCGGGTGGCCCTGACGGCTTCGCTGCTCCTCGCCATTTCCGCTCTGGTCGTCTGGCAAATCCGCCGCCGGCCCTGGTTGCCGATCGGCTGGTTCTGGTATCTCGGCACCCTCGTGCCCGTCATCGGCCTGGTCCAAGTCGGCATGCAAACCATGGCCGACCGTTACACCTATGTGCCCTTCATCGGCCTTTTCATCATTCTCGCCTGGGGCGGCCGCGAATTGGCGGGAACCGGGCTGCCGCCAAGGTGCGCCGCCGCATTGGCCCTCGCCGCCTGCCTCCTGCTCACCTCGCGCCAGATCATGTTCTGGAAGGACAGCGAAACGCTCTTCAAACGGATGATTGACGCCACCCCCAACAACTACATGGCCCGCTACAATCTCGGCAACCTCTGCGCCCGCGAAAAAAGGACCGCCGACGCCATCTCCAACTACAACGTCGCCCTTCGGGAGAATCCCAATTACGCCGACGTCCACAATAATCTCGCAGGAATTCTTCTTGACCAAAAACGCTACGACGAGGCCATCCCCCATTACCGCGCCGCCGTCCGCACCAATCCCGAATACCTTTATTACTTCAACCTCGCAAATGCTCTGGCCGACGCCGCCAGCGCCCGCCATGACACCAATGAGTTTGCCGAGGCCGTTCAAACCTACCGCCAGGCCATTCAACTCAATCCCGCCTCCAGCCAGGCCCGCTACAATCTGGGTCTCACCTGGCAGGCCCAGGGCCGCGATGCCGACGCCATCGCCGAATTCGAGCAAGCCGTGCGCCTGAATCCGGACCTCGAGGCCGCCCACTTCGACCTCGCCGGCGCTCTCTCACGCGCCGGCAACTGGGATGCCGCGCTGGCCCACTACCAGGCCGTCACCCGCCTCAACCCCGACCGCGCCGACGCATGGAACAGTGTGGGTTACTGCTGTGCGATGCTCAATAAAATGGACCAGGCCGCGGACGCTTTCCGGCAAATCATCCGCTTGCGCCCCAATGACAGCGGCGCCTATGGCAATTTGGGCAACGCGCTGGCCGCCCAAAATAAAACCGGCGACGCCATTTCAGTTTATTTGACAGCGCTGAAGCTCAATCCCGCCGATTACCAGGCCGAATTCAACCTCGCTCTCACCTACACCCGTCTGGGGCGGCGGGCCGACGCGCAAGCCCATTTCCTTCAGGCCCTCCGCATCAACCCCAACTACGCCGAAGCCAAACGCGCCCTGGCCGAACTCCAAAAAGGCGCCGCCCAATAATGGGCCGTTGCCGGGCGCAAGCGCCATTCTCCTTCGACTTGCTGCCGCGACGGGCGCTCTGATATGGAGTGCGGCGCCAAGAGGGAACACGGGCGCGACGCCGCTTTTGCGCAGGACGGTTTCTGGTGCCTCTGTAAAGTCGAAAGCGGTGTCGCCGCTGCGCTCTGCCACCGCGCTCCATGGAAGATGCGCCCAAAGATTTCCACTCGTAAATCCTGAACCCCAGGATGCTGGCAGTTGCCTGTGAGCCAGGCGTGTTGGTTATCCCATCGCCATGGCCGCGCTGCTGATCTCCAGCAACTCCTTGGTGATGTTGGCCTGCCGCAGCTTGTTGTACTCCAGCGTCAGGTCTTTGATGAATTGATTGGCGTTGTCCGTCGCGTTCTTCATCGCCACCATCCGCGCGCTGTGCTCGCTGGCTTTGGCCTCCAGCAGGATCTGGTAAACCTCGAAATTCAAGCTGTGCGGCAGCAGCGCCCCCAGCACTTGTTCCTGCCCCGGCTCAAAGAGAAACTCCCCTCCGGCCGCCCGGTGTTCCGCCTTGGCGCCGATGCCCGCGCTCACTGGCTTGATCTCCCCGATGGGCAGCAGTTGGCGGACCTCGGGCTTTTGGCTCAACGTCGAAATGAATCGCGTGTAAAGTATCTCCACCTGGTCGGCATCGCCCTTGATGAAAAGGTCCTGCGCGAACTTGGATATCGCCCGCGCCTCGCTGAACAGCGGCGCATCTTTGTAGCTAAACTCCGCCACCAGCGTCCGCTTGGTCCGCGCCAGAAATTGCGACGCCTTGCGCCCGGCCGCTATGAACTTCGTCTCCGCCCCGAACTTCGCCGCCTCCCGCATCAAGCCGCTGTTCAGCCCCCCGCATAGCCCCTTGTCCGTGCTGACGACAATCAGGCACCGCTTGTCCCCCTCCCGTTCGTCCAGCAGCGGATGTCTGAAATCCAGGTTCTCGGACACCAGCGCCGCCAGCACCTTGTTCATCAACTCGGCGTACGGCCGCCCCGCCAGCGCCGCCTGCTGCGCCTTGCGCATCTTCGACGCCGCCACCATCTGCATCGCCTTGGTGATCTGGGCGGTGTTCTTGACCGACTTGATGCGCCGGCGAATGTCCCGTGTGTTGGGCATGCTTCTATTTGTAAGTTTGCTTGAACTCGCCCACCGCCGCCTTGAGCTCGGCGATCAGCCCGTCGCTGAGCGCCTTCTCCCGCCGGATCTTGTCCATCAACGCGCTCTTCCGGCTTGTCAAATACTCCGTCAGCTTCCCTTGAAAGTCCTTGATCTTGTCCACCGCAACGTCGTCCATCATCCCGTTCTGCACCGTCCACAGCGCCGCCGCCTGCACCTCCACCGGCGCCGGATTGTATTGCGGCTGCTTGAATACCTCCACGATCCGTTTGCCCCGCTCCAGTTGCCCCTGCGTCTTCGCGTCCAGGTCCGAGCCGAATTGCGCGAACGCCGCCAGCTCCCGGAATTGCGCCAGCTCCAGCTTCACTCGCCCCGCCACTTGTTTCATCGCCTTGATCTGCGCCGCCGACCCTACCCGCGACACCGACAATCCCACCGATATCGCCGGCCTCACGCCTTGGTAGAACAAATCCGTCTCCAGATAAATCTGCCCGTCGGTGATCGAGATGACGTTGGTCGGAATATAGGCCGATACGTCCCCCGCCTGCGTCTCGATGATCGGTAGTCCGGTGAGCGAGCCGCCGCCGTATTTCTCGCTCACACGCGCCGAGCGCTCCAGCAGCCGGCTGTGCAGGTAAAAAACGTCCCCCGGATAGGCCTCGCGCCCCGACGGCCGCTTGAGCACCAGCGACACCTGCCGGTAGGCGACCGCATGCTTGGATAGGTCGTCGTAAATAATCAGCGCGTCCATCTTGTTGTCCATGAACCATTCCCCCATCGCGCACCCGGCAAACGGCGCCAGATACTGGTTGGTCGCCGAATCCGACGCGCTAGCATCGACAATAATCGTGTAAGGCATCGCCCCGGCTTCCTCCAGCACCGCCATGACCCGCGCCACGTTGGATTGCTTTTGGCCCACCGCCACGTAAATGCAATACAAGGGCCGGTAGCTGCTGTCCTTGGCCTGTTCCGCCGCCCGGTTCAATCGCGCCTGGCTGATGATCGTATCGATCCCGATCGTCGTCTTGCCCGTCGAGCGATCGCCGATGATCAATTCCCTCTGCCCCCGTCCTATCGGGATCATCGCATCCACGGCCATGATCCCCGTCTGCACCGGCTGGCTCACCGGCTGGCGCTTGATGATGCCGGGGGCGATCTTTTCCACCGGATAAAACGACGTCGTGTTGATCGGCCCCTTCCCATCCACCGGCTGGCCCAGGGCGTTGACCACACGCCCCAGCAGCGCCATGCCTACGGGCACTTGCAGCAGCTTGCCCGTTGTGCGGACTTCCTGGCCTTGCTTGACACCGGTGTATTCTCCCAAAATGATCGCGCCCACCTCCGTTTCCTCCAGGTTCAACGCCAGCCCCACCACACCATTGCCGAAGTCCAGCATCTCGTTGAGCATCGCGTCGGACAATCCCTCGATCCGGGCCACTCCGTCGCCTATTTCTCGCACCGTGCCGACGTTCTGGCGCGTCACACTCGTCTTGAGGCCCGAAATCTGGGCTTCGATCTCCTGCAACAATGTACTCATATAGGTTGTTCGGTCTCTTAAAAACTTTCCTCCAGCGCCGCAAGCCGCCCCTGCACACTGCCGTCATACACATCCCCGCCAACTTGTATGCGCGCGCCCCCGATCAAGGCGGGGTTCTCCAAAAATGCGAAATCGAGGCCCGGCCCGTATTGCCGGCTCAGGTCGCTCTGGATTTGCTCCCGCGTCCGCGGCGTCAGCGCCGTCGCGCTTTCAATCCGCGCCGCCCGCCGCGCCACTTCCAGCCGCACCAGCCGCTGAAAATGCGAAAGGACGCCCATGTAACCGCGCGGCCTGTCCTGGATGACCAGTCGGACAGCCTGCCGGGCGCGGTTCCCATCCAGCGCATTATTGACAATGCACGAGCGGAACAATTGGCGCGCCTCACGCCGGCTTTGTTTGGAGATTCTCATTTACGCGGCCAGTTGGCGCCGGGTTTCCTCCACAAGCCGTTGCTGGTCTTCCGCCGTGAGAACCTTGCCCGCGACCAGGCCCGTGGTTTGCACGACTAGCGCGCCGACCTCCCGCTTCAGCTCGATGAGCATCCGCTGCCGTTCCAGCACCGTCGCTTCCCGCGCCTTGCTGATGATTTGCTCGGCCTGCGCGATGGCTTTCTGCGTCTCCTGTTCCTGCACTCGCGCGGCGGCCGCGCGGGCTTCCTCGATCAGTCGGGTCGCTTGGACATTGGCCTTCTCCAGCACCTCCCGTTGCATTGCCTCGGTCCGCGCCAGTTCCGCCTTGCTCTTGTCCGCGTCGGCCAAACCGTCCGCGATCCGCTGCCGCCGCTCGGCCAAAACGGAAAGAACGGGTCTATAGGCAAACTTGACCAGGAGGAAAGCGACCAGCGAAAAGCTGATAACTTGGGCGATGAAATGCGGCCAGTCCAAACCGAATCTCTCCGCCGTCTCGCGGCCTGTTTGCGCCAGGTCGCTGCCCACGCTGCCGAGAAGGATCAATTGTGTCATAACTTATCCAGTCAAAGCCTGGCGCGGAGCAACGGCTCCGCGCCACTTTTGGGGTTCAATGCACCAGGAACAGCGCGTAGAACACGATGGCCTCCGAAAAAGCCATCCCGATCAAACCAATCGTCATGATCTTGCCGAACGCGCCGGGATTCCGTCCCACCGCTTCGGATGCTTTCATCCCGACCAGTCCCACGCCAATGGCCGAACCCAGTCCGGCCAAACCAACGTGTATGCTCCCCCCCATCTCTGCCAACATAGGCATTGCCATAATGAATGACCTTTCTGTTCTTGTTTCTTTTCTGTCCGGCGGATGCCGCAATTGAATACGGTCCACCCGCCGAAATCCTTCATTCCTGCTGTTGTGCCTTCCCGTGCGCGTCATCCTCATGCACGCAGATCACCGCCGTAAAACCGGCCGTCAACAACATGAACACAACCGCTTGCACAAAGCCCACCAGCAACTCCATAAAATAAAACGGCACCGGCAGCAACACGCTGAACACCGCCTTGGCCCACCCCGGCGACTGGATCACGTGTGACATCGCGTCGAGCAGGTTTTCCCCCGCAAATATGTTCCCGAATAGTCGGAAACTGAGCGAAATCGGACGGAACGCAATGGACACCAGTTCAATCACTCCCACCGCAAAAAACACCACGATCATCGCGTACTTCACCACTCCCTGGCTCTCCCCCTTCGGACCAAAAATGTGCAGCACGAAGCCCACGATGCCATTGGTCTGCAACGCCCACACCAGCCACAGCACCATGAACAGCGACGCCATCGCCAGCGTCATGTTCAAGTCCGCGTTGCCCCCGCGCAACCAGGGCCGCGTCACCTCAAATCCATTCGCCGTCGCGTGTCCCCAGCCGATCGTACCCACGCCAGGCACCAGCCCAAACCAATTGGTGAAAGCGATGAAAATGAAAATGGTGGCGAAGAACCAAAAGGTCTTCTTAATCAACTCCGGCCCCACAATCTCCTCCAGAAAATCATGCAGGCCCTCCACCAAAAACTCCCAAAAGTTCTGCCCCCCCTCCGGCACCGCCCTCATGACCCGCGTTGAGTATTGCGCAAACACTATCACCAGCACGGCGACAATCCACGTCACCAGCATCGAGTTGGTCACCGGAAACCGGCCAATTTGGAATACCGTCACCGCGCTCGGCGGCAGTCCCTCCGCCGCGGGTCCGCCCGCGGCCTCGGACTTCGGCGCCGCTTGCGTCAAAAGCCCCGTGTCCGGGCGCGCGCTTGTCTGCGCCTCCACGGCGGCGGGCGACAAACCTGCCAAAACCACCAGCAATAATGCCAATTGAATCAATCGCATTGAACTCCATCCACGGAAAATCACCGCTCGCACCGATCCCGCAATTGTGGCGTCCGGCTCAAGCGGCCCAAAAAACTGCAACATCGCGCAATCTTTGACAAGTGCTTTTTTTGACGTACACTCTTTTTCGCTGGCAAACTGAAAAGCAAGTTTCCAATTCGACGATGCGGACCTGTGGCCATTTTATGCCACATGACCGGAATCGGCAACACGGCTACTCTGCTCCACTGACCTTAATGAATAGAAGATTTCTGACCCTCCTGGCCCTTGCCTTCTTCGGTGCCTTTCCAACCACGGCCCAATCCTTCCGCCCCCCGTCAGTGCCGTTGGTCACATTCGATCCTTACCTGAGCGTCTGGTCTGCGGCGGATCATCTGACAGATCGACCAACCCAGCATTGGACAGGGCGCCAGCATTCCCTTGTCAGCCTCGTTCGCGTGGATGGAAAACTCAATCGCCTCATGGGCGGGGAACCGGAGAATATACCCGTCCTTCCCCAGGTTGGTTTGCAAGTCACACCAACCCGCACCATCTATGACTTCGATGACTCCAGGATTCACCTCACGCTCACCTTCATGCGACCGGCTCTGCCACAGGATTTGGACGCCATGGCGATGCCTCTCAATTACATGACCTGGGACGTTCGATCAGTGGACGGAGAAAAACATGCCGTCTCGCTCTATGACAGCGTCAGTTCGCAACTTGCCGTCAATGGAAAAAACGAACAGGTCACCTGGCATCGCGAGAAGGCAGGCGACTTGACGGCTCTGCGCGCAGGCTCGGTCGAACAGCCCGTGCTCGCGTCATCGGGCGACGACCATTGCATAAACTGGGGTTATGTTTATGCGGCGGCGCCCGCCGCGCAAGCCACAGCGGCGATCGGCGCCAATCAGGTTTTGATCGACGCATTCCTCGCCGGCGGCCAACTTCCAGCCCAAGATGACACGAGGATGCCTCGCGCGGTCAGCGATCAGCAGCCCGTGTTGGCCTTCGTCTTCGACCTCGGCAGCGTCTCCAGCACACCGGTCACGCGACAGGTGATCGTCGCTTACGACGAGATTTACGCAATCAAGTATTTTGGCCGGAAACTCCAGCCCTACTGGCGCCGCAATGGCGCCTCGGCCGCCGGGATGTTGCAAAAGGCCGCCCGCGAATATCCCCAGCTTGCCAAACGCTGCGCCCAGTTTGACTCCCAACTCATTGCCGACGCCACCCGGGCTGGAGGCGGGAAGTACGCCCAAATGTGCGCTCTTGCCTATCGCCAGTGCGCCGCCGCCTGCGGGTTGGCGGCCGACGCGAACAAACAGCCGTTGTTCTTTACCAAGGAGAACACCAGCAACGGAGACATCGCAACCGTGGATGTGTTCTTTCCCATGGACCCGCAGTGGATTCTGCTCAGCCCCACCCTCGCCAAGGCGACGCTTGTTCCCATTCTCAGTTACGCCTCCTCCGGGCATTGGAAATTCCCCAACGCCCCTCACGACCTGGGCACTTACCCGATCGCCCGCGGCACCGACGACGGCGGGGAAGGCATGCCGGTGGAAGAGAGCGGCAACATGCTGATTCTCTGCGACGCCATCGCGCAGGCCGACGGGAACGCGAACTTCGTCTCACCATGGTGGCCCAAATTGACGCAGTGGGCCGACTACCTGAAAAACTACGGCCTCGACCCGGAAGACCAACTCTGCACCGACGACTTCATGGGACACCTGGCACACAATGCCAACCTCTCCGTCAAGGCCATCCTCGGTCTGGCTTGCTATGGCGACTTGTGCCGATTGCGCGGCGACACCGCCAACGCCTCCAACTATATGCAACTGGCCAAAAGTGATGCCCAACACTGGGTCAAAGTCGCCGCCGACGGTGATCATTCCCGGCTGGCTTTCGACAAACCAAACTCCTGGAGCCAGAAATACAATCTCGTTTGGGACCGCATCCTCGGGTTGAATATCTTTCCCCCGGAGATCGCCCAAAAGGAGATTGCCTTTTACAAGACGGTGATGCAGCGCTACGGCCTGCCATTGGATTCTCGAACCAAACTCACCAAGACCGACTGGTCGCTCTGGAGTGCCACCCTGGCCGATGACCAATCCGACTTCGAAACCCTCGTTTCACCCATTTACGACTACCTCAACCAAACCACCGCCCGCTCCCCGTTCGTCGATTCCTTCCTTACCGACGATGTCCACAGTGACGGCATGCATGCCCGACCGGTCATTGGCGGCCTTTTCATCAAAATGCTCGCCGACCGCGAGCTGTGGAACAAGTGGTCTGCCAGGGACAAAACCAAAGTGGGCAACTGGGCGCCCCTGCCCGAACCTCCGCTGATCACCGAGGTGGTGCCCACTTCACGCAAGGTCCCCGCCCTCTGGCGCTACACGACAACTAAACCTCCGGTCAACTGGATTCAGCCTGACTTCGATGCTTCGGCTTGGAATCAAGGCCCGGCGGGGTTTGGCACGACAGGTACGCCGGGAGCGGTCGTCCGCACCCGTTGGGATACAGACGACATCTGGTTGCAGCGCCGGATCACTTTGCCCGACACCAAGTATCCCAACCTCCAATTCTATGTCTATCACGACGAGGACGTGGAGATTTACATCGACGGCATTCTGGCCGCGACGGCCCCAGGCTACACCACTGACTACGTGCCTTTGGATATCCGGCCCCGTGCCCTGTCGCTGCTCCACCCCGGCGCGAATGTCACCCTGGCCGTCCATTGCCACCAGACTTTTGGGGGACAGAACATCGACGTCGGCCTGGCAAATATTGTGGATGCTGATCCGTAATTGAGGCGCCAGCCAGGTCTTTTTGCTCTTGCGATCTGTCACCAAAGGTCGTTGACTGATCATCGGTTTTCCAACCGACGCTGGCAAATGGAGACAGGTCTGAGAATCTTTGCTTTTGGCGCGATCTTGGCGACGCTGGCCTGTCCTCCTGATCGAGCCACGGGCGCCGATCTCGCGGCGGAGTTGCGGGACTTTGCCGTGCGCACATGGACCAAGGCGGACGGCTTGCCCAACTCCTCGGTGACTGTCATTCTGCAAGCTCACGACGGCTATCTTTGGATCGGAACTGGCTCCGGCCTTGTGCGATTTGATGGGGTCAGATTCACCGCTATCCCTTTGCTCAAACAGGGCGCCGGCGCAACGGTTGCCGTTACCTCTCTCTGCGAGGACGCCAACGGCTGCCTCTGGATCGGTTCCCAGGAACAGGGGGTTTTTTGCCGGCAGAATGGCCGCGTGAAACACTTCGGCCCGGCCGATGGTTTGCTCGATCCATCTGTCACCAGCCTGACCCTCGATAATGAGGCTCACGTCTGGATCGGAACTCGGCGCGGAGTCAATCGCTGGGATGGGAGGCGTTTTGCCGCCTTTACCACCGGTAACGGTCTGCCGGATAACTCGGTTTTGAGCGTCCACGCCGCGCGCTCCGGCACAGTTTGGATAACCACCGCCGGCGGCATCAGCCGCTTTATTGATGGGCGTCTCACGCGCTTTCATCTCCCAACCAACGGTCAGGAGCGCGACCAGGAACTCCTCGAAGCCTACGAGGACCACCGCGGCAATCTGTGGGCCTTCTGCGCCACTTACCTCATCAACCTGGCTGAAGGCAAACGCATCAATTACTTCCCAGGCGAGAAATCCGCCGTCACTCGCATCTGGAGCTTGTGTGAAGGCCGCGGAGGACGACTCTGGATTGGAGCAAGCGGACGCGGTGTGTTCTGTTTTGACGGCGCCAAATTTCAGCCTGTGACTCTCAATGAAGGGCGCTGGCCCAATGACGTGCGAACCATTTGCGAAGATCACGAAGGTAATCTTTGGCTCGGAATCTCCGGTGTCGGCCTGGTGCAACTGCGGGCGCAAAACATTGCCCTTCTTTCAGACAGCGAGGGATTGCCCCCCGGCGCCGCAACCTGCCTGATACTCGACGCTCTCGGCCACCTCTGCGTCGGAATGGATTCCGGTGGCGTCTATGTCAGCGTCGGCGATCGTTTTGAGGAGTTGAGCAACCAGACCCGGCTCCTGAGCCAAAACCTCCCCTCAGCCCTTTGCGCGGGGCCTGATGGTTGCCTCTGGATTGCCACAACCGGCGCGGGTCTGTGCCAGGTCAAAGACGGGCGTACGGCTCTGTTCACCACCGCCAATGGCCTGTCTGACGACTGCGTCTTCGCGCTATGCGCCGACGGCGCCGGCAACGTATGGGCGGGCACACGGTCGGGGGCGCTTCACCGCCTTGCCAATGGCCATATCGCCACCTTCACTAAATCCGACGGCTTGCCGGGAACGGCTATCACGGCCCTCCTTGCCGCGCGCGAGGGGGGGCTTTGGGTCGGCACCGCCGGCGGCGTGTTGATGCGCGGCGACAGCAACTTCCAAAATGCCACCGTCGCCAGCCTTTCGCCCAAGCTGCGCGGCAAAGCCATCCTCGCATTATGCGAAAGCACAAACCACGGTTTATGGATTGGCACCGACGGAGGTGGATTCGCCTGCCTCGACCAACATCGCTGCCGCGCCTGGAACTCCCAAGACGGACTTCCCGACAATGTTGTTTCCGGGATGGTCGAAGATGGAGACGGCAACCTCTGGCTGGTTATGCCTAAGGGGCTGTGCCGCATCGCCAGCGACTCCGTAGGGCGCGCCCTGACCCAGCCCGCGCCCTTGAAAGAAAAGATGGTGTTCGAGACGGACCCGGGTCCACCCCGTGTGTCCAAATTTGGCGGACCTCGATCCTGGCGCTCCGCCGGCGGCCGTCTTTGGTTCGCGTTGACCAGCGGTCTTCTGGGCGTTGACGTCCACAGAGGAGAAGCCGACAAGCCCCCGCCCCACGTCCATATTGAAGCAATGCTTGTCAACAATGAGCCGGCGCCTTTGTTGACTCCTCAACAAGCGGATGCCGCCAAGGACGCCCGCCCGCCTCCACTGACCCTATCCGCAAGCCTGCGCACGCTCGAATTCCAATTCACCGCCTTGAGCTTTGACGCCCCGGAAAAGGTGCGGTTTCGCCATAAGCTGGACGGATTCGACACCGATTGGGTGGACAGCGGTTCAGAGCGGCACACTCGATATGGCCCTCTGCCCAGCGGCAGTTATGAATTCCACGTCACTGCCTGCAATGCCGATGATGTGTGGAACGATAAAGGCGCCAGCCTCGCCTTCATTGTCCCTACTCCCCTCTGGCGCGCTCCGTGGGTGTTGGGATTATGCGGCTTGACGGCCACAGCCTTGGGCGCCGGCACAGTCCGGTTAGTATCACATCGGCGCCTGCGGCGCCGCTTGGCGGGACTGGAACAACAACAGGCCATGGAACGGGAGCGGATGCGCATCGCCCAGAACATGCATGATGAAATCGGTTCCAAGCTGACCAAAATCTCCTTTCTTAGCGAACGGGCAAAGGTCGAACTGCGGGGAGCCGGCAAAGCCGAAGGCAAAATTGACTCGATCGCATCCACATCGCGCGAACTGCTCAAGGCGCTGGACGAAATCGTCTGGGCGGTGAACCCTCGAAATGACACGTTGGAACACCTCGCCGCCTACCTCTGCCAATATGCCCGGGAGTATTTTCAAGATACCTCCGTCGAATGCGACCTCCACGTCCAAAGCCAATTGCCCCAGGTGGACATGTCCGCCGAAATCCGGCACAACCTCTTCCTCGCGTTCGAGGAGTCCTTGAGCAATGTCCTCAAACACGCCGCGGCTTCCTGTCTGCGCGCGGAAATAGGCACGCACCAAGACCGCTTGCTCATTATCATCCGCGACAACGGACGCGGTTTTGAGCAGGTTCCCCACACAGAGAGCCACCTTGCGGACAGCCCGGCGGCCACGGTCGCCGGCGGCAATGGCTTGCATAACATGCGCCAACGCCTCGCCGACGTCGGCGGCCAATGTTCCATCCAGAGCGTCCCCGGCCAGGGCACAAGCGTGAGCTTGAGTGTCGCTCTCAATCCGGTCAAAATGCCAGGCTGATGACCAATCCCATTAGAATTGCCATTGTTGATGATTCGCCCGACTTGCGCGAAAACATCGCCGGCTACCTGGACGCTTTTCCCGAATTCCGATGTGTCCACGCTTACGCCAGCGCCCGCGAAGCGTTGGCGGGCCTGCCGCGAGACATGGCGGACGTCGTGCTCATGGACATCAACCTGGGCGATCACGTCATGGACGGCATCGAGTGTGTGCGCCGGCTTAAGGCGCTCCTGCCGGATGTTCAGGTGGTCATGCTCACGGTGTTTGAAGATTCCGAGAAAATCTTCCGAACTCTCGCCGCCGGCGCCAGCGGCTACCTTCTCAAACGCCAGCGCCCGGATGAACTGCTGGCCGCCATCCGGGAGGTCGTGGCCGGCGGCGCCCCCATGTCCACTTCCATTGCCCGCAAGGTGGTTAAGTCCTTTCAATCGGCTGTGCCCCAAGGCGCCGAAGCGGTCGAATTGTCGCACCGCGAGTCGGAAGTGCTCGACGGCCTGGCTCAAGGCCTGGCCTATAAACAAATCGCCGATCAACTCAACGTGAGCATCCATACCGTCCGTAATTATATCCGCCGCATTTACGAAAAGCTCCACGTGCGCTCCCGCACTGAGGCGGTGGCAAAATACCTTAAGCCATGAGGCGCTGCCTTCGCTTGCTTTTAACGGGGCCCGCGGCGGCGGCGTTCCTTGGCGGCGTCGCTGCGGATGCGGAAACGGCAACGGGTTGGTCCCCTGCCCGCGCCCCGCTCATGACGCGATGGGCTGCCCAGGTCAACCCCACCAACTCGCATCCCGAATATCCCCGCCCGCAACTCGTCCGCTCCGACTGGTTGAATCTTAACGGGCTTTGGGACTACGCCCTCACACCCCTTGCCGCCCCGAAACCCACCAACTATGACGGGCGGATTCTCGTCCCCTTCCCCATCGAGTCGGCCCTGTCGGGCGTCATGAAACCTCTGGATGCCGAAACAACGCTGTGGTACCGGCGAACAACAAGAATCCCGCGCCAGTGGCAGAGCCGGCGCGTCCGTCTTCACTTCGGGGCCGCCGACTGGCAGTGCCGCGTCTTTGTCAACGGCCACGACGTCGGCGAACATTGCGGCGGTTACGATCGGTTCGCCTTCGATATCACCGACAACCTCCGCTGGAACGGTGACGAGGAAATTGTCGTCGCTCTCACCGACCCGACGGAAGGAGACCAGCCGCGCGGCAAGCAATCGCGCAATCCCCAAGGCATATTCTATTCCTCCAACTCTGGGATATGGCAAACGGTGTGGCTGGAACCGGTCTCCCAGTTCTGCATTGATAATCTGAGCATGACTCCGGACTTGGACGCGAAGGGGCTGCGCCTGAGCGTGGCCGTCAACAGCCTTGCGGACGATCTGCGCGTCTTTGCCATCGCATTGGATGAGAACACCCCCGTGGGATCCGTCGGCGGTTTGCCCAATACCCAGTTGCTCCTGCCTGTGCCAACCCCGAAGTTATGGTCGCCCACAAACCCCTTCCTCTACAACCTGCAAGTCTCCCTCAAACGCGGTGATCGGGATATTGATAGGGTGTCGGGCTATTTCGGCATGAGAAATGTCGCTTTGATCAAGGACGACAAGGGCGTGACTCGAATTGCTTTGAACGGCGAGCCGCTTTTCCAGTTTGGAACTTTGGACCAGGGCTTCTGGCCGGATGGCATTTATACCGCCCCGACCGATGAGGCGCTGCGATCGGATATTGCCTTTATCAAGTCCGCCGGCTTCAACCTCATACGCAAGCACGTCAAAGTCGAACCCGATCGGTGGTATTACTGGTGCGACAAGCTGGGTTTGTTGGTCTGGCAGGATATGCCCAGCGGCAACAACGCCACGCCGGAAGGGCAACGTCAATTCGAGGCCGAACTCCTTCACATGGTTAATGACCTCTATAACCATCCCTCCATCGTGCTTTGGGTTCTGTTTAACGAAGGATGGGGACAATATGACACACAACGTCTGGCGCAACGCCTCAAATCTTTGGACCCCTCGCGCCTTGTCGATGATGCCAGCGGTTGGGCTGATGCCCGGGTCGGTGACATCATCGACTCCCACACTTATCCCGGCCCAAGCGCGCCTGAACCGGAACCGGGACGCGCCGCTGTCCTCGGTGAATTCGGCGGTTTGGGATTGACCGTCAACTCACACTGCTGGTCAACCAACCGGCATTGGTCCTATCGCATGGAGCCGGATTCGCGCGCCCTGGCTGATTACTATGCTCTGTTGCTGCGAGAGGTCTGGAATTTGCACAACGTCTGCGGCTTGAGCGCCGCAGTCTATACGCAGACCACGGACGTCGAAACCGAGTGCAACGGCCTCCTGACTTACGACCGCGCGGTGGCCAAAATGGACCCCGCCTTTCTCTTGCAAGCCAATCCTCTTGTCCACCAATCCAGCGTCATCCGCATCATTGTTGCGGACGCCCTGTCCGGCTCGCCGACTTGGAAATACACTTTCCTTATGCCGCAAACCAACTGGTTTGAGACCGACTACGATACCACCGGATGGAAGGACGGCACCGCCGGCTTTGGCACCCCCAAAACACCGGGCGCGGTGGTCAGGACGATATGGGACACAGACGACATTTGGCTGCGCCGCCAGTTCGCTCTCGGAGAGGAGAACCTTCTCGGTGTCAAACTGGAGGTTCATCACGACGAAGACGCCGAAATCTATTTAAACGGCGTGCTGGCCTCCAAACTTCCGAACTTTATAGATCACTACGATCAGTTCGACATTCTCCCGCAGGCCTTGGCCACACTCAAACCCGGCACCAACACGCTGGCGGTCCATTGTCACCAAACCGTCGGAGGCCAATACATTGACGTCGGATTGATTGCCCCCATCGCTCCGCAAACCACTAATTGACGGGCGCCGCGGCCGCACCGCTTTCCGGTTGCTGGCACAGCAAGGAAGTCAATAGGATGGAAATTGCCCTGATTTTCGCTCTCCGACGGCTCAATAATAGAAATACGGGGAGCCGGAGGTGCGGTTGATCATCTGCTTGAAATGACGCCACTCCACGTGTGAGTCCAACATACCGATGTTCCCCCCAATGGGAATTGACTTGCCCTCCAGGTGCGCGCTGTTATTGCCCTTGGCAACGCCGTTAAATTTGTAACCGCCCACAACGTCAACCCAATTGTAGAAGGTCTCCATGGTGTAAACATCACTGTCGCCGTTAGGGTTAAGCGTGGCGCACGCCGTAAGGGGGCGATTGGACATAGGACCTATGGGAACGCCCCCTGCGCCACTGCCATTAGGACCTGGAGTCGAGGTCGCTCCCAGTTTAAAGTTGGTGTTCGTCGCGTAGGAATCCGCATACGACACCGTGCCATAAAAGGTCTGGGCGTACCCTACGACCCGAAAGCCGCTGCCGGGCGTCGCGCCTGGATCGGGATAAGGAGCATTATCAAAGCACCATTCGCTAGTAGTGCCGCCAGGCACGTTGCCATAGGGTACGGTGCCGAACCAGTCAACGGGGCCGAATTTGGGAGCTGTTCCCGGGTCATACCAAGTCCACGGCGTCGTTCCGTATGCGATCAACTGGTTGGCGAGGGCGACATCCATATCCCAGCACCAATTTCCGCCCGTGCCGTCGGGAAGGAAATCCCGGTTCTCCCCGGCGTACATCGTCAAGGCCACAAGCTGCTGTTTTTCGTTGTTGACGCACTGAGTGTGGATGGCTTGTATCCTGGCCTTGGCCAAGGTTGGGAGCAGTATGGCGGCCAGAATCGCAATGATAGCGATGACCACCAGCAGCTCAATCAGCGTGAAAGCACTTTTTCCCGTCCGATTCATGGATCTTCCTTTCATACTATAACATTAAGCCACCCGAATCTCAATGCCAAACCCGCGCTTTGGAACCAATGCTCCAATCGGCGGCGACTGCGTTGCAGGCAATTATCTTCGAGCTTCAGATTATCAATGCCACAGGCCGGACGATCCGTCATGTGGCATAAAGTGGCCACAGACCTCTCACGGACCCAGTCGAACGCGATAATACCGCTGGCTTGAGTTCGTTGTCAGGTGATCAGAAAATTGAAGCGGCAACGACGGGGAATAATTCGTTAACACAGCCTGCCAGTTGTTTGGAACGCTCAGGTCGGTGGAGACTTCCACGATGTAATCCGGTCCCGCATCTCCGCCGATGTTGAATTGCAACAAACCGCCGCTCAAGGACGGCGCGCTGATTTGCGGATTCGCAGGCCGGCTGACATTGACCTGAAGCCTTTGTGTCCCGCTCAAGCTCGGCGTGCCGTTGTCGCTGACGACAATCGAAAATGAATTGCTCGAAGGCGATTGCGCAATGGCCGGACGCCACGTTAGTACTCCACTGACAGACCCAATTGCCGCGCCGGCGGGCGCCCCGGAAAGACTCCAAGTCAGCATCTCGGGTGGCACGTAAGGATCAACAACCGAAGTGGAGACCGTCAGCGTTTGCCCGGCGGTTATGTTGGTCTCGTCAATGGAATTTAACGTCAGTGATTGGTTCAACACGACAGAGATTTCCGCCGCGCTCAAGATACGGTTGAAGATTTGAACGTCATCAATTGTCCCCGCCAGAAAGCCTCCGGGCACCCCCGTTTGGATGCTGCCGATGCGCAGGTTGGGCGGCGAGGTTTTGGGACCGAACGGCCCGATGGCGCTGGCCTCCAAGACGCCATCGACATAAAGCTGCATCAGTCCCGTCGCCGCGCCGCGGGCCGCCGCCACGTGATGCCAACGGCCGTCGTTAATGGCGCTTGTGGAGATGATTGTGGTGTCGGGATTGCCCACGCCGAATGCGGCTTTGCTGCCTACCAGCGAAGTGCCAAAATCATCCACCACGCCGGCCACTTCGCCGTCCACCATTCCCTTGCCCGCCCACCATTGACTGCTGCCGCCGCTGTCCGTGGTGCTGACCCAGAAAGCAATCGTCCAATCCATCCAATTCGGCCGGGGAATCATCGCATAGTCATTGGTCCCGTTGAATTGAAGCGCTTTGTCCGCCGCGCCAAACCGGTCGGGCACATAAGTCCCTCCGTAGAGGATGCCTGGCTGGCCGGAGGCCGAATCAAACAAGTTGCCATCCAATGAGTAATGCGCTGCCAGCGAATTCACCGGCTGGGCGGGCACCTGCCATTCCAAAATGCCTCCGGAAAATCCGCTTTGGAGCTGCGCAAACAGCCTTACGGCGGTCGTTTGCACCGGGGTAAACTGCGTTGCGTTGAATCGATTGCGCGCCACGCCGTACGCGCTGGCGTTGGAAACCGCAATCCAATTTGTGCCTGCCAGGAATTCCAGCCACCACGACTGCGGCACGCGGCATTGGCCGAAACCCGTGTCATCATACCAATATACCGACGCCTGGCTGACCTGGCACAAGCCGTTGAAATTCGCCTGCACCCATTCGACTGTTCCAAGATGATTCCACCACGTCATGCGCGGAATGGTGGTGTCGCTGGAACTGGCCGGTTCCAATGCGTCATTCATGGCCAGCACGGTGTCGGTGGAATTTGTGTAAGACGCGCTGGCTGAATAAGGAGCACTCCACCGGGTGGCCGCCGGATCGGCGCTGACGGTGGGAAAGGCCGAAATGCGCAACCGCGCCGCGCCCATCGGCACCAGCGTCACCGTTTCCACCTGTTGAGTGCTGTAAACTGGACTTGGTTGAACCGGGCCTGCCGCATAAAGGCTGTCAAGTGTCCACTCGGGAATCTTCCGCGCCGCAACCTGCAACGTGATCGGCGCCGTATTCAGTGCAAACGGATTGGCCGGCATGGCGCCGGAATTATTGACGACCGTGAACGACGCCGCCGGATTTGTGCCGTTTAACACAAGACCGTAGTTCCATGGACTGGCGGGATAGGCTTCGGTTTCCGTCCACGGCGCGGGGTTATTGCCGTATAATTGCCAGTTCTCCTGGATTTGCAGGGAGAACGCAAGCGGACCGTAGTTGACAGAAACACAGTTGTTGTTGGACGCCCAGGTCTGGACGGTCACTTGACGCGGGAAATGCAATGCGACTTGATCGCCGTTGCTCCATGATCGCTGGATGCTCACGTAGGAACTGGGCTGACTGTTGGTCGCCACCGTCTGGCCGTTGATCTGGATCCAACTGTTTGAACACCACTGGGGCACGCGTAAATACAGCGGGAAAGTGACGCTGTTCGTAGCCGTGAGGCTCAACTGCACCGTATCGCTGAAAGGATAGCCGGTGGTTTCACTGACGCTGATGCTGCTGCCGTCGCCAACGCGCGCCCGGACAGTGGTCGGCGCATAGAGCGAGGCGCAAAGACCATTGTCCCAGGTCGCCAGCCAGGTTTCCTCGCAAAAATATGGCCAGCCCATGCCGTGGTTGTGTTCACAACAGTAATAATTGGGTTCGGAGGGGCTGTAGGAGAACCACGGCGCGCCTCCATTATTGATGTCGGGCGCCTTGCCTTCATTATCCGTTTCCGGCTGGTTGGGGGCGGTCAGATAGTGCAGTGCCATCATGTTGGTCGTCAACGCCGCCGGGTAGGAGTTGGCCGCGGCATCTTCGCATCGCTCGGCCCAAACGGGATTGCCCGTGATACGGGTGAGGATTTCAAAACTCCGCATCAACTCCACCCAACCGCAGGTCTCCAGGGCCTGGCGAGGACCATAATAACCGTAACGGCAAACCTCATCTCCTCCAAATCCGCCGCCGGGCACCTGGCCGTACTGCTCTTTGACGATCTGATAGTTGGCCTCGGCGAATTGGAACAGCGCCAGATCGCCCGATTGTTGCCAGAAGACCGTCGGGGCGCGAAAACCTTCCGCGATGTTGACGTTGTGCCAGTTGGGCAATGTGCCGGGTGTGTCCCACCGCGCCATGTTGGAATACATATTGGTGGCCAGATTTAGCAGCCACGATTCACCCAGCCGGTTGTAGAGCCAGTAAACACTTTCAATGTTGTCGCCCATGCGCATCATCGGCCAGTAACCCGCCCCAAAATCGGCTGCCGGCAAGCTGTTCTCCCAAAGGCAATAATTCCGCATCACCGTCATCGCATTGCTATCGCCCGTGAACTCGTAATAGGACCGCAGGGCATCGAGCATCGGCATGTCGGGCCACAAATCCGGCGCGTTGATCCCCAAGTCCGAGGTGACCGTCGCGTCTCCATAATCCTGTGCCGGGCCGAAAAAGCCGTTGGTACGCTGCGAGCTCATGACGCCTTGAATCCAGCGAGCGGCGTTACTGATGACCGTCGCGTCCTGCAGGCAATAGCCCATGTCGATATACCCGCGCAGCCAGTACGGCACGCGTTCCCACCCCTGCGTCGTACCGGAGCCATTCGTCGTCGTCCAGTCGCTGGTTGCAAACCGCAGAAACGGCGAAATCTCCTCCTGCAACCCATTGAGGCCGTTGCGCTGCGTTTCCAGCATGGTCAAGAGCCACCCTTGCGGCTGGATGCTGCCCACCGGCAGCCGCATGAGCGGACTGGGTTGCAACGGCGCGCGGTTGCCGATGTAAAGCCCCGCGCGCGCGCCCGCCTGAATGTTCGTCACATCCGTGATTATATCCGCACGGGCCTCGGCGAGATGGAAATGAATCGCTGTGGCCAGAAAACCGGCCACAGCGATAAGTTCCGCAATTTGACGCGACTTCGTACGCCTTGCTTTCTTACGGAGAAACCAACACCTTGTAGAACTCGGCCCCGTTAGTTGTCGGCACCGTGTAGGGCGAGACAGCCGCGCTGTTCGTCGTCCACGGGCCAAGCAAGGTTGGGGCCTGCAAGAGGGTTCCTGAAGACCAGTTTAGCACGATGCTTGAGGCTGAGCGTGTGATTTCCATAATCACCTGACCTGCGTAGAGGGCCTGAACGTCAGCGGCGGAGAGAGCCCCGGGAATGATGGCCGCGTGAGCAATGTTGGCGGCCAGCAATCGTGCCGTTCCATAGTCGGGTGCGCCGCCAATCCAAACATCAAGGCTGTTCCCCGGGGGGGTCGCCGCAATGGAGTCGGCGGCCACACGGGCTCCATCCACATAGAGCACACCGTTGTTGGCTTGGATGAGATCATCCGTAAACGTATAGACCACGAAATGCCAGTTGCCATCGACCATGGAGGTTGAACTGGTTGCGTCGGCTGACCCAAGGTTGCCGTCGTTGGCGCCAGGTTCGCCGCTTGGGTTGACGCTCATGCGCCAGGAGGTATCTCCGTGCCCAAAGAGTCCCGCAAAATTGGGGTAGGCGGATAGCTGGACCCAAGCCATCGTGGTAATGGCATTGGTGATGTTGAACGGGCCTTCGGGAATATCCACGTAGGCCGTCGTTCCGTCAAAGTTTACTCCATAGCTGGGGGAGCCGAAACTTGAATTCGTCACGCCTGGCTGCATGAGGGCGACATTGCCCACGTAGGTTCCGTTATAGCCGCCAACCATGTCATAAGCGACCGTGCCACTGATTTCATTCAAAGGCCAGTAGGCAAGCGGGTTGAGCGCCAACAGGTTTGCCTGATACGGCGTGGGGACAACGACCGTAAGGACGGTCGGCGTGCTGGTGACGCTGCCGTAGGCATTGCTGACGACGCAAGTGTAGCTGCCAGCATTGGCGGACTTCACGCCAGGTATCGTCAATGTGGCAGCGGTGGCTCCGCCAATGGGCTGCGAATTGGTGTTGAAATACCACCTGTAGAAATAGGGCTCCAAGCCCGTGTTGACCACGCTGGTGTGGAGCGTCCCGCCGGCCAGAATGTTCGCGGAGGCCGCGGGCTCCTGCGTAATGGTTGGCGGAACCAATGGGACGGTGATGGAAGCGCTGGTTGCGGTGATGCCCGCGACCGTGGCGCTGATCGTGGCGCTGCCGCCGCCGACCGCGGTGATCAAGCCGCTGCTATTCACCGTGAGGATGTTGGTGGCGCTGCTGGTCCAATTGGTGGCATCGCTGGTTGCCACCAACTCGTTTGTGCCTGTTTCCGAAAGCTCCACGGTGACCGTGGCTTGTTGGGTTGATTCGCCAGGCATGCTGTTAGTGGCGACCATGACGGCTGCCGACGTGGGAGTCAGGTTCGTCGCCAGGACACTTGGACCGAGTATAGTGCTGGCTGCGATATACCGCTGTGAAACGACGCCATTCCATATCCGCACCTCGAAGATGGTACCGCCAAACTGGGGATCACCGTACACATCGTTTCCAAAAGCATTGTCGGTCGTCCCGTTCGCGCCTCCATAGCTGCCCGGAGAATACGTGCTGTCGGGGAGAACCGTCGAGGCATACAGGTCTCCGTTGGTATAAAGATCGCCTGTCAGGGTGGAATTGTCGTAAGTTACGGCAATGTATGCCTCTGGACCTGACGGCAGGTAAGTGGGCGCTTGAATGTCCACCTCGTTCCCGTGTGGTGTAAAGGCCACTCTCATGTTCAGAGGCGGCGACGTGGTGGGCGTGCTGTCCTGGATGAGCGCGAAGTTGAGTGAGCCACTGGAGCCGAAATCCCAGATCTCCGCCCAATTATTGACCGAATTCGGCTGCACCCAGCATTCGACCGTTACCGACGTGTCGCCCGCAACAATCCCATTTGGAAGAGACACATAACCTGAATAACCGCCATTTGGCCCTCCCGCCAGGAAAAGGCCGTTGCTGATGGTGGCAGCGGTTCCGTTGGCGTTGCCGGGCGGCACCACCGTCCCCTTCCACGCTGGACCACCCACTGAATCGGAAGCATCGTTGACGAAACTGTAGCGATGCTCAAGAATCGCAGGCTCAACTCCCAACATCGCCGCAATGCTGTTGGTGCTTCCGAGCACGTTGGTCACCAGGACGCTGTAACCTCCAGATTGGCCGTAGGTAACGTTGGTCAAAGTCAGTGTGGCATTGGTGGCGCCTTGTATCGGTTTGGTTCCTTCGCTCCATTGGTAGCTCAAATCTCCGCCGATGGCCTGCACGGCAAAGGTCGCTGACTGCCCTGGAATCACGTTTGTCGAGGCAGGTTGCTGGGTAATCACTGGCGCAGTCAACGCGACGGTGATGGACGCGCTGGTGGCGGTGACACCGCCGGCCGTGGCGCTGACCGTGGCGCTGCCCCCGCTCTGCGCGGTGATCAAACCGCTGCTACTGACCGTGAGAATGTTCGTGTCGCTGCTGGTCCAGGTGGTGACGCCACCGGTGACCGTGACACCGGATGCCTGCGCGAAATTCCCAACTACGGCGGCTTGCTGGGTTTCAGTGCCCACCATGCTCGTAGTGGTGAGATTGACGGCGAGCGACTGCGGCGTGAGGTTTGTCACCACGACACTCGAACCAGCCGCGGCGCTCACTTCTACGTACAAGGGTGAAACGGCGCCATTCCATATCCGGAATTCATAGACGGTGCCGTCAAACTGCCAATCTCCATAGATGTCGTTTCCTAACATATTATAGGCCGTGCCGACGCCGGCAATTGCACCCGCCTGCGACTGCACTGGCGCCGCAAAGCTGCCAGGACAATAATTTGCGTTGGGGAAAGTCGTTGTGGCGACCAGGTCTCCGTTGGTATAAAGATTGCCTGTGAGAGTGATATTGTTGTAGGTGAGGACAACGTATTGCTCTGAACCATTCGGAAATGGAGTGGACATGTTCACATCGTCCTCGCCACCGTTTGGCGTGAAGGCCACTCCCGTGATGCCCGTATTGTTGTTTCGGTCGGGGATCAGCCCAAAGTTTTGATTGTTGTTGTTGGCGAAGTCCCAAATCTCCGCCCAGCCGTTTCCCTGATTCTGCGTCACCCAGCATTCAACCGTGAGCGAGGTGGTGTTGGTCAGTATCTCACCGGGCAGAGACACATAACCTGACTCGCCAAATCCGCCTTTCTGATTTCCCGGCAGGGCGAGGCCGTTGGTGATGGTTGGGGTGGATCCATCGGTGCCTGTCACCACCGTCCCATCGGCGCCACCCACTGAATCGGATGCATCGCTGATGAAGCTGTAGCGATGCTCCAGGACTTGGGGGGTGACAGTGATGAGGGCGCTGGTGCAAGTGACGCCATCAACCGTCGCGCTGACCGTGGCGGTGCCGAGGCCAACCGCACTGATCAAACCGCTGGTATTGACCTTGAGAACATTCGTTTTGCTGCTGGTCCAGTTTGTGGCGTCGAGGGTTGCCAGCAACTGGTTTGTTCCTGTTTGCGAAATTTCTACCGTGAGGCTGGGAAGCTGGGTTCCAGTGAGTACCATGTTGCTGGCCGAGAGACTGGCCGAATTGACGGTCAGGTTGGTGACCAGGACACTTGGACCGAGCAGGGCGCTGGCAGAGAGATAGCGTTGCGAAACAACGCCATTCCACGTCCGCAACTCGTAAATGGTGCCGCCAAATTGAGGATCACCCCACACGTCGTTTCCTAAAGCATTGTCGGTCGTTCCGTTCGCGCCTCCAAAGCTGCCAGGAGAATACGTGCTATTGGGGAGAACCGTCGTGGCATCCAAGGCGCCGTTGAAAAAAAGATTGGCTGTCAGGGTGGAATTGTTGTAGGTGACGGCAATGTGTTGAGGACTTGAGGTTACCGGCAGGTATGTAGGGGCATCAATATCCACCTCGCCATTGTTTGGTGTAAAGGCCACTCTCATGTTGTAAGGCGCGTTAAATCCCCCGGGGCTGTCCTGGATCAGAGCGAAGTTGACCGCCGTGCTGGAGCCAAAGTCCCAGATTTCGGCCCACGTATTCACGGCACTCGGCTGTATCCAGCATTCAACCGTAAGAGAGGTGTTGCCCGCAACAATCCCATTGGGCAGAGACAGATAACCTGAAACACCATTGCCGCCATTCGCGTTTCCCGGCAGGATAAGGCCGTTGTTTATGGTGGCGGCGCCTCCGCCGTTGGGCGGCACCAGCGTCCCAGTCCAGGAGGGGCCACCCACCGAATCGGAAGCATCGCTGACGAAGCTGTAGCGATGCTGAAGGGTTTGGGCCGAGAGCAAAGAGGGCAAACCGAGAAACACCAGAATCAGCGCAATCAATTGATTGCGCGCAACGCGGCCAAATCCAAACCGTAGGAATCTATTTTTCATATTTCGTAATGCTTTCGCTTAGTTTTTTTCTTCTGCTCGCGCCGGGTGAAACCCGTTACTTATGGCTGCACCGGTTCTCATCTCCGTCCCATCCTTGAGCTATCGCCTCAGCCAGTGCCAACAGGGCCTTGAGTCAATCAATGCGAGCATTCTCGTCAGGCTTGCAATGGGTTTAACACGCCCCGTGGAGTTTTGTCATGTGGCATAAAATGGCCACACGGAGCAGTTGGCGCATCAAGCGCGCCCGGCCGCGTTTTTTAGATTTACCATTTGGCCCTTACAGGTTACCTGTTCTCTCCGCCGCTTGTCCTGATCGTGAAAGCGCTGACACTCAAAGAGTATAAACAGTTGGTTCTGGAAGACGTGCCGGAACCGGAATTGCGCCCGGATTCCGTCCTGGTCGCCGTCAAGGCCTGCGGCATCTGCGGCAGCGACGTTCACGGCATGGACGGCAGCACCGGACGGCGGCAACCGCCTATTATCATGGGGCATGAAGCCGCCGGCGTCGTCGCCAGGATCGGCGCCGCCGTCGAGCAATGGGAGCCTGGTGCGCGTGTCACCTTTGATTCCACGATATATTGTGGCGCGTGCGACTATTGCCGCGGTGGCCGCGTCAACTTGTGCCAAAATCGCCGCGTGCTCGGCGTCTCCTGCGGCGATTACCGCCAACAGGGCGCCTTTGCCCAATACGTCGCCGTCCCGCAACGCGCCCTCTACCGCCTGCCCCCGGCCATGCCCTTCGAACATGCCGCTTTGGTCGAACCCCTTTCGGTTGCCTTTCACGCCGTCCGCCGGTCAGGCCTCGCGCAAGGCGAGCGCGCCCTGGTCGTAGGCGCCGGGCTGATCGGCCTGCTCCTGGTTCAGTCCCTCCGCCGCGCCGGGTGCGCTCAAATCATTGCCGTCGATATTGCTCCCGCCAAACTGGCGCTGGCCAAAAAGCTCGGCGCGACGGACGCCGTGGACTCAAGCCAACCGAGCGCGCTGGGGCAAATTCTTGAGTTGACAAGCGGAAAGGGCGCCGGCGCTGTTTTTGAAGCCGTTGGAATCACTCCAACAATCGATCTGGCCATCCGGGCCGCCCGCAAGGGCGGCTCCATCACGCTGGTGGGTAACATTGCGCCCGTGGTCGATTTCCCGCTTCAAAGTTGCGTCACTCGGGAGCTTACCCTGTATGGCTCCTGCGCCTCGTGCGGCGAATACCCCGACTGCCTGGACGCTCTGGCGCGGGGGGCCGTTGACGTCGCGCCGTTGATCAGCGTGGTCGCGCCCTTGGAGCACGGAGCCGAATGGTTCGCCCGCCTTTACCGCGGCGAACCGGGCCTCATCAAAGTCATTCTTACACCATAAGCGCCGCATGTCCGGAACTTTATTCGATTTAACAGGAAGGGTTGCCATCGTCACCGGCGCCAGCCGCGGCTTGGGGCAGTATTTCGCGCGCGCGCTGGCGCGGGCCGGCGCCGACCTGGTCGTGACCAGCCGCCATCCCGAGTCGCTGGGACAAATCCAGGCGGAAATCCAGTCCTTGGGGCGCGAAGCCCTGCCTCTGCCGCTGGAGGTGCGCGATTACCGCAGCATCCAGCAAATGGCCGACAAGGCTTTCGCGCATTACCGGCGCCTGGACATCCTGGTCAACAACGCCGGCTGCAACGTGCGCAAGCCGGCGCTGGATGTCACTTGGGACGACTGGAACCTTGTTCTGGACACCAATCTGCGCGGCGCCTTTTTCGTCGCCCAAGCCGTGGCCCGGCACATGATCGCCCAAAAGCGCGGGCGCATCATCAACATTGGCTCGGTCACCGCGGTCGCCGGCTACGCCGGTTTGGCCGCTTATGGCGCCAGCCGCGGGGGAGTCAAACAGTTGACCATGAGCCTGGCCGACGATTGGGGCGTCCACGGCATCACGGTCAATTGCCTGGCGCCCGGCTGGTTCAAAACGGCCCAAAACGCTCTCCTGTATGAAAACAAACAATGGCTCGATTACCTCTGCGACCGGATTCCGCTCAAACGTCCCGGCCAGCCGGACGACCTGGACGGCGCCATTGTTTTTTTGGCCTCCGACGCCAGCGGCTACATCACCGGGCAGACGCTTTTGGTGGACGGCGGCATCTCCACCGGCGCCACGCGCGCCCTGCCCAAAAAGTGAGGAGTTGGAAACAAACAACGGACCCGCGGCGGGCCTCCCCCCTCGCAATTATTAAAATTTTGACTTTCCACCATGCGCCATCCCCTGTATGAACAGAAGGCATAATGTTCTGCAAAGACTTATGACCATACGATCACTGCAATTCAAAGTCGCCACTGAGGACTGGGAATTTGAGCAAATCCATCAACTCAATTACAGAACGTTCGTGGAGGAAATCCCTCAGCATCAACCCTCCGGCACGCCCCGCCTGGTGGATAAATTCCACACCGAAAACACCTATCTCATCTGCTTGTGCGATCAGCGCGTCGTTGGGATGATCGCCGCCCGCGGGCGCCGCCCCTTTTCCCTCGACCAAAAGCTGCCCAACCTCGATTCGTTTCTGCCGGCGGGCCGCCGCATCTGCGAAATCCGCCTTCTCTCGGTCGAAAAGGAATTCCGCAACGGCCAGGTCTTCCGCGGCTTGACCACGCTGATGTGGCAGTACGGCTTGGACCACGGCTACGATCTGGCCGTCATTTCCGGCACGACGCGACAGCAGAAGCTTTACCGCCACCTGGGATTCATTCCGTTTGGCCCGCAAGTCGGGGCCGGTGACGCCCAGTTCCAGCCGATGTACTTGACCCTGGAGAACTTCGAAAAGAAGGCCGAAGACTTTCTCCGCGAGCCTATTCGCTCCCGGGGCCCGGCCAGTTTCCTGCCGGGACCTGTGGCCATCCACCCGCTGGTCCGCAAGGCCTTCGAGCGCACGCCCGAATCTCATCGCTCCGATTTCTTCATCGCCGAATTCCAGCAAATCCGCCAGCGGCTCTGCCAACTGGTCTGCGCCCGCCAGGTCCAGATCCTCCTCGGCTCCGGCACGCTGGCCAACGACAACGTCGCGGCGCAACTGACGTTGGAGAAAAAACCCGGCCTCATCCTCAGCAACGGCGAATTTGGAGAACGTCTCATCGATCATGCCCGGCGCTTTGGGCTGACCTTCGACACCTTGCAGTTCCAGTGGGGTGAATCGTTCAACTTGACTGCCATTGAACAATTCCTCTCCCGCTCGCCCTCCGTCGGCTGGTTGTGGTGCGTCCACTCCGAAACGTCCACCGGCATGTTGAATCCCCTCTCGGCACTCCAGGCTCTGTGCGCCCGCGCCGACGTTGCCTTGTGCGCGGACTGCATCAGCTCCATCGGCATGGTGCCGGTGAATTTGGAAGGCATTTATCTGGCTTCCGGCGCCAGCGGCAAAGGCCTGGCAGGATACCCCGGCCTCTGCATGGTTTTCCACAACCACGCCATCCCCTCCTCTGTCGCATTGCCGCGCTATTTGGACCTCGGCTGGTACGCGGAGCACCAAGGGATCGCCTTCACCCACTCCTCCAACCTCGTCCAGGCCCTCGACGCTGCCGTCCGCCAACCCGATTGGCCGAAGAAACTTTCCGAGTTGGCCGCCATTTGCGCCCGGTTGCGTCCCCGGCTGCGCGAGATGGGATTCAAACTCGTCGCCGGCGACGCCGATGCCACCCCTGGTGTGCTCTCGATCGCCCTGCCGCCAGACCAAAGCTCGCTCCACCTGGGCCAGCAACTCCAAAAAGCGGGCTACCTGCTCAGCTACAACAGCGACTACCTGCGCCAGCGCAACTGGATTCAAATCTGCCTCATGGGCGAGTACTCCCCCGCCAAGCTCGACGGCTTAATCTCCTGGCTGTCCAAGAACGCCGCCCCGGTTCGCGAAGCCGCAGCCGCGCGCGCAACGATTACCGCCTGATGATCTGGTTGTGCGCGCGCGTCCACGGCTCGTTTACAGCGGGATTTTGTTTCAATTTCCAGTTGTAAATGTTTGCCTGACCTGATACACCAACGCCTTGCCAATGAGAATAGCCTTAATTTTGTTTCCGAAAATGGAACGCTACCCAACAGCACTCCTCTTGATCCTCCGCGCCGTCTTGCTGGCCGTCTGTCTCCTGGCTCCTGGCCGGCACGCCCGCGGCCAGAGCTTTAATCCTGGCGCGCCGCTCGACTTGACCCGTTTTCGCGGCAATGAAGTGAACCCATCCATCGCGATCAACCCCACCAACCCGTCCAGCATCTGCGTCGCCTCTGTATCAGATGCCTCCAATGGCCTGATGATCAATATTACGGCCAATCAAGGCGTGCTGTGGACGTCCAACTTCGTGGCAACCCCCGCCAGCTCAAACGTCCCGCCGGCCTACGGCTATCCATCGCTGGCGTGGGATTCGTACGGAAACCTCTATCTGGCCTACCTGCCGGCCACGTATGAAGGCGTGGCCGTGGTGGTCAGCACCAACAGCGGCAAGAGCTTCTCTTTCCTGACCAATCTGGCCAGCGCCGACGCGACTGCCACGCCCTGCATTGCGACAGGGCCGGCGACCGCGCCGGGTTCCGTTTGGGTTGTTTACAAGGATTACAGTCTGCCCTCCACGCCGTTGGTCGCCCAAGGCCTGCTTGCGACCAACCTGGGCGCCAGCAGCGCGTTTGGCCCGGCTCTCACTATTCCTAGTTCGGCCAGCGGCGGCTTTCCCGCTGTCGCCATCGGCCCCGCCGGCCAGGTCATGGTCGCCTTCCAAAATAATCTCACCTCTTCAAACGCCGCGAAAATCTTCGTCAGTGTCAATACCAATGCCTTCGGAACCAACGGTTTTGGCGCGGCGGTGACAGCGACCAGCGATGCCGCCGGGGGTCTGAGTTACATTCCCGCGCAATCCACCGGCGTGGGCGTCAGCGCCACTCCCGGCCTGGCTTGGGATGTCGATCCTTACAGTGCCTATTATGGCCGGGCTTACTTGATTTATTCGGCGCTGGCCACGCCGGGCGGCGCGATGAACATTGGTTTTCGATATTCGACCAACAAGGGCGCCACCTGGCATTCGGAGGCAACAGTCAACGACGACTTCTCTGGCAACAGCCATTTCATGCCACGCCTGGCCGTCGATCCTGCCACGGGCATAATCGCCTCGTCGTGGTACGATTGCCGAAACGACCAAGGCGACAGCTCGACAGTCATCACCGAGATGTTTAACAGCTCCTATACCTTTAACAATTTGTTCGTCAGCAACTTCCTGGCGAACAGCAACGGCATTCAGAACCCGTCCTTGAGCATCGTGACCAATGGCCTGAACAACAACAGCCTCACTATCATCATTACCGCCGACAATTTGTGGGGCACCATCGTCGCGACCGACGGCGTCGCAAACGTCTATGTGTCCAACACCACCGGCACGGCGTCCTTGGACCTCAATTTCACCGGCGCGACCGGCACCAACGCCGCCGGAACCAATTTCTCGGTCTCTCTCCTGTTGGAGGACTTTTTTACCGATGCCTTCACGTCCGGCAATGGGGCCAACCAGGAGGCGATGATGTACGCCACGATCAGCACCAACGGCGGCGCCTCGTTCATGCCCAACAAATCCCTCATCCCCAGCTCGGGATCCAATCCCATCAACCCCAATTCGACCGTCAACCCTCCGGTCTTCGGCTTTGGTTCGTTGAGCGCAGGCTCCGGCAGCGCGCTGGGCTTTGGCAACTACACGGGACTGGTCTTTTCCGATGGCAACTTCTACTGCGCCTGGGCGGACAACTCGGATGTGAATCTCAAGAACCCCGGCGGTCCATTGGGCAATTTCGACGTGGCCATTTCGCAAGTGGTCATGCCCACGGCGGACTTCTCTATCTATGTCACCAACACGCCCAATCCCGTGTTGTCCGACAGTGTGGTGGCCTATTCGGTGGTGGTTCATAACGCCGGGCCGTCGGCCTCCACTTGCGTGGTCACGGACGACCTCCCCGCCAATGTCACCTTCGAATCGGTCGTTCCGGCCGTCGGCGCCACCTCCAGCATCAATGGGAATGTCGTGGTTCTGGATATGCCGAACATGAATCGAGGCGTCTCGCTCACCAATCTGATCCTCGTCACCGCAAGCTATTCGGCTTACGGCACCAACTTCGCCATCGTCTCCAGTCCGCTTCCTGACACGGTGCCGACCAACAACACCAATACTCTCATCACCCTGTTCGCCGGCGAAGACCTGGCCCTGGGCATGTCGGCCTCGGCCACTGAACTCCTCGGTGGAGAGATCGTCACCAATACGCTCTACGTTACCAATCTAGGCCCGGCGGCCAACGGCGATGTAATCATCTCCAATCTGTACTCGCCCGCCTGGGCGCAAATCACCGTGCTGTCCGCGGGTTGGGCCGCCAACCCATCAGCGGCCTCCCCGGGCACCTATTCAATCTCCAGCAACCTGCTGGTCCTGAACCTGGGCCAGCTTGCCGCCGGCACGTCAACGAACATCCTTGTGTCGGCCCTGGCGCTGGCGACCAGTCCGACAGGCCTCACCTCGGCCTACGTTTACAGTCTGGACTATGACACCAACCTGGCCAACAACGGCGCGACCATCTCCAGCACCATGATCGCGCAAACCGCCACCGTCGGGGTCTCAACTTCCCCCGCAAACCCCGAAACGACACTGCCGATGATCTTCACCATCAACGTCACCAATTTCGGCCCGTCATCTTATGGCTACCTGATGGTGACCAACATCCTGCCGACCAATTTCACCTCGATCACCGTCCTGCAGTCACCCAACCCGGCCACGAACATTGGCAGCACCGTCATTTTCCCTGTCGGACCGCTGGCGAGCAATCAGACGACTCAGTTGATCTTCACCGCCGTGCCGCAAAGCGCCGGCACGTTCACCGACACGGCCGTCGTTTCCGCCTTTGATTACGTCCCCAATTTCACCAGCAGCGCCGTCTTCACCGTCGTGCCTTTGCCGCCGGCGATTGAAAATTTCCGGGTCATCCCTGGCGCCAGCGGAGCGATCTTTGTTTGGGACACGCCTGCCAGTTCCACGGGCCAGGTGGCCTTCGGTCTGACCCCCGGCTACGGCGCCATTTCGTCGGTCGATGGACTTTCGACCCATCACGTCATAATGGTGAGCGGTCTGCTGCGCGACACCAGCTACTACTTCGACGCGCTGACTCGGGAACAGGGCGCGCTCTACACGACCAATGGGGTTTTTGGCACAACCAACACACTCATCCTCAATACCGCTGACGCCTCCTACTCCGGATTCTGGACGGCCAGCACCGTTGGCACGGGCATCTATGGCAATTACTATCAGTCGGCCAACACCACCAACGTCAACCCCACGTCCATCGCCACCTACACCCCGGTCATACCGGTTTCGGGCAATTACAATGTTTCAATCTGGTACCCGCAAAGCACCAACTACTCCACCAACACCCAGGTCTCGGTTTCGGGCGCCACGAGCGAGGTTGTTGTCAGTGTCAATCAAACCACCAACGGCGGGGGCTGGCAGCCGCTGGCCGGCGACATCTACTTTACCACGGGCACCGGCGGCAATGTTGCCATTCTAAATGACACCGGCGAAACCAACAAAGCCATCGTCGCCAACGCCATCCGCTGGGTCTATGACCCGGCCCAGGACACGCCGACCAACGGCGCCATCCCAGCCTGGTGGGCCAACTTCTTTTTCGGCACCAACATCGTCAGCGCCTCGGCCGACGCCGATGGCGACGGTTACTCCAACTACGCCGAATACGTCTTTGGCACCGACCCCACCAACGCGGCCTCGAAGTTGAATTTCGCCGTCACCGCCCTTGCGAGCAACCTGGTTTCCATCAGCTTTTCGCCTTGGCAAGGCGGTCGCAATTATCAACTCCTTTCCGCCACCAACCTCTATCCGTTAGTCTGGACGCCGCTCACCAACACGGCGACCGTCGATACCAACGGCAACGGGGTTTTCACCGTCACCGAGCCCAGCGCCGTCGTCGGCTTCTACCTCCTCTCCGCCCAACTCGCGCCCTGAAAGCCCAGGCGAAGGAACGCGGGGGCGCGGAGGCGGAACCGTCCGGTAGTGGAAGGGCAAGAGATGGGTGCTTGTCGTTCATAAAAACGTGGAAAAATTCAAAATAGTGTTAATAGTTGAAAAGTTTTGCTAATGATGGGGCCGTCCGATTGTGTCGCAAGTGGCTTTGGCGCAATGGGTTGGGCGTTGCGGCCCGGTTGGCAAAGGGCGGAAATTAGAGTTGAAAAAGACGAGAATAGAGGGAAATGGTGAAAGGGGGCGGCGGGGTGAATCGCGGCAGTAGGACGCCGGTTTGGACGTGAGGGTTGGGGAATGTTTCGGTGTTCATGGTCACATTGGCAAGTGGCGGCAACTGGTCGCAAATTGCAGCAATTGCTGGGGTTTTTGAGGGTTTTTGGGATTCGCACTGGGTCACAATGGCACTCGCACAATAGCCGCAAGGGTTGAAATGGCAAGCAGTGAGAGATTTTGGCACTGGAAACTTTAACGGGAAAGCGATAACGCCAAGACGCGAAGGAGCGGCCCGATAAGTCGCAACCAAAGACCTTGAACAGGAGCACGCTGAAAAAACAAAAAGGTCGATATTGGGAATTGGTTATTGAGGATTTGTCATTTGTAATTGTCTTGGCGTCTCTGGGCCTTTGCGGCTTTGCGTTAAAGTCTGAGAAAGGTTCCTGGGAACGCGGGGTGAGGATTCCGACGACATGAAATGCCACTGCGGCGCGGCAAGCGCGCCGGCAGTTGCGGCCTGGCGAACGGCGCCGGGCGATGGACCCGCCTTCACCAAGGCTACGGCGGGCAAGCATATTTGTACTCACGCGCAGGAGTTGATCACATTTCCACGAGGGGAAAAAACCGACTGGGGGAAAAAACGCAGATTGTCGTTTCGCTAATGCACAATATTACTGATTCTGATCGCGCCCAAAAGAAGGAGGAGAATCGATCGAAAGCAGGTTTTGACAGGATTAAACAAGATGAACGGGATTTTGTTGAACAAAGGCGAAAACGGGCAGTGGAGTGTCCAAGCTTTTGATGGAGAGGCGGGCAAGGGAGTAAGTCTCGCGTAGTGGCCGGTGGGAGGGCAATGGCCCGACAGTCGCAACAGCAGGACGCGGATGTCATCTTTTCTGCCCCCTTTACGGGATTAGGGCGAGCGGACGGTATAGAATCGCAGCGCGCCATTGGTCGCCAGCGGGTCGGTGAACTGGAACTGGCCGGGCGAGATTTCCGTCATGCCGCCCAACGCCGTCCAGTTGCTCAGAGGGAGCGACAGATCGGTAGTGGCGAGCGGCGTGAAAGTCAAGCCGGGTGTGTTGCCGAAGGTGAATTGAAAACCGCCCGAAGGCAGCATGGCCGGACCGAACAGGATATAAGGGCCATTGAAGAGGATGCCGGCGGTGCTGGGAATGCCATTGACGAACACCGTCACCAGCGCGTAGCCGGGCGGGAAATTGGTGACGGGCGCGGAGGTGACCGAATTGGCGGACCAGTTGGTGGTCAGCAGGAACACCGTTTGTTCATTATCCAAGCGACGCAATTGCAGCACTGGGAAATCGGCTGGCGAGTCTTGAGTGCCATTGCCGCCGGAACCCTCGGAGATGCCCCGGAATTGGGAACCGGTGAGCACCAGGCTGCCGCCGGGAGAGAGCAGCGAGGCGACACTGGCGATCTGCGGCTGCCAAGATGAACTGAAACCCAGTCCGATATTATATAACTCCGCGCTGGTAAGAGAACCGCTGGCGTTGTAGCCCCCCGCGACCAGAACCATCCCATTGGGCAGCAAAGTCGCCGTATGCCAGTAGCGTGCGGTGTTGAGCGAGCCGGTCGCCGTCCAGGTCCCGTTAGCGGAATTATACAATTCCGCGGTGAAAAAAGCGTTGCCGTAGTTCTCTAAGCCTCCCGCGACCAGCACCATCCCATTGGGTAGCAACGTCGCCGTGTGCCCGAAGCGCGGTGTGTTGAACGAGCCAGTCGCCGTCCAAGTCGCATTGGCGGGATTATACAACTCCGCGCTGGTGAGCCAACCGTAGTAGTAGTTGCCGCCCGCCGCGACCAGCACCATCCCATTGGGCAGCAACGTCGCCGTATGCAAGTAGCGTGGGGTGTTGAGCGATCCGGTCGCCGTCCAGGTCCCGTTGGCGGGATTATACAACTCCGCGCTGGCAAGAACATTGAGGCCGAGGCCGCCGTAGTAGCCCCCCGCGACCAGCACCATCCCATTGGGCAGCAACGTCGCCGTGTGAAAGTAACGTCCGGTGTTCAGCGAGCCGTTAGTGAGCCAGATCCCGTTGGTGGGAATATACAACTCCGCGCTGGTAGGACCAGCAAGTGAACCGCTGGAGCTGCCCCCCGCGACCAGCACCATCCCACTGGGCAGCAACGTCGCCGTCTGACTGTCCCGTGCGTTGTTCAGCGAGTCGGTCGCCGTCCAGGTCCCGTTGGCGGGATTATACAACTCCGCGTTGGTAAGAACACCGCCGGAGCTGTTATAGCCCCCCGCGACCAGCACCATCCCATTGGGCAGCAACGTCGCCGTGTGA
>JBEKSF010000046.1:0-38622 GCA_049517295.1 Verrucomicrobiota bacterium | reverse complement strand
GTCGCTGAACTCGAATAAATGCACATTGTTCGCAACCTGCACAGCCGAGGCGTTGACCCAGCCCTCGAAACTGACCGCCGCCAAGTTGGTCAGCAGCCCGCCTGGAAGACTCACGAAGGTGCCGTAACTGCCGTCCAGCGTGACGTCACCGGTGCCGTCGAATAACGCGTTGCCTTCCAAGGTGGCGACAGCGCTGCTGACGGTATCGGTCGCCGTGTTCATGCCGACGGCGTTGGTGAAACTCCAGCGATTGACCAGCATTTGGGCGGAAGCGTTGGCTTGCGCCAGAAAGAAAGTTGCGGCGCCAGCACAAAGGACAAACCATCTTAATTGTGTTCGTATCTTCATATTGAGGTAAGGTTTTAGGGATAATCAGAGATATGCATCCGTGGATCGCGGTGGCTGGCAAAATCCCGGCCCTTCAACGCTTGCGCTAAGGCAATGCGCTTCAGTGCCTTCCACTGAAACCAAAGGCTGACGGTGCCAACAAGTCGCGACATATCGGGCTTCATTCTCCCAACGCGGTTTTAGCCCCCGAAGTCCGCCAGATTTCTTCCGCCTTTTGCGCCGCCCGGGCCTCAATCTCCGTGGTTTGGGCCTTGAATTCGGCCGTCAAGCGCCGTCGTCGCTTCCCGCCACAGGACGCGCGCAAACACCCAGTCGAACCAATACCCGTGCGCCGCATCCCCGCGGTCCTGGCCCGCGGGCCAGTTGGCGTCGATCATTTGGCGGGCCTGCGCCAACTGGCCGCGCGCCGCCTCCGTCTGCCCTTTCTGGCTTAGCGCCATGGCCTCAATGACGCGCAAGCTCGAATTGAGCGCGGGAACGCTTTCGGTCCCAGGCAGGCAGCGCGAGCACCAGATAAAAGCCCCATCGGGATCGGCGCAGCGGTATTTCCACAGGCTCATTGGGATTGCGGCCCAGAGCGGGAAGTTGTTCGTGGGCATCGGCTCGAAGTATCCTACGGCCACCGCGGCCATCGGCCGCAGGGCTTCCATTAGCCTTGGGTCCGGCGGCGCCAGCAGGCATGTTTTGACGATGCGCGCGGCAGCGTCCCCGTTTGTGGTGCCGGAAAACCGGCTGACGGATGCCTGGCAAAAGCGCCGGTATCGCCCCCAGTCGGGCAACTCCGCCAGCGCTGCTCCGCAGGCCTGATAGTCCAGCGTCACCACCCCCCACTCGTCCAACTGATCGATCTCCATCAATTGCGAAAACCGGTCCGCCGCTTCACGCCAGCGGCCCTGCAAGGCCAGCCATTTGCCCACCTGCCGCAGGGCCTCCACCCCATCGAAACTCGGCCGGTCCGGCGGGGAAGTCAGTTCATCGAGGAGATGGGCGGCCTGCTCGTACTTTTCCTGGCCGACGTAGATCGCCGCCTGGTTGATTTTCTCGCGCGCCTCGGCCTGACGCCGCAATTGTGTCTCTCTCGCCTCGGCCTCCTCGGCTTTGGTGCGCAAGAGGGCCTGCTCGCGCTTGGCCTCCCGCTCCTGAAAGTAGGCGCGCGTGGCCACCCCCAACCCGGCGATTAACGCCAGCGCCGCGGCCGCGCCGGCCGCAAAAACCACTTTATTGCGCCGCACCAGTTTGTGGAATCGATACACTTGGCTGGGCGGCCGCGCGAGCACCGGTTCATTGTCCAGGTATCTCTGGATGTCCATCGCCAGCGCATTGGCCGTCTGATAACGCCGTTGCCGATCCTTCTCCAGCGTTTTCATCACGATCCAGTCCAGGTCGCCTCGCATCAGCGAAATCAACTTCGGCGCTTCGGAGTGCCGGCTGGCGGCCGTGGCCCGAAGCTCCGTGCCGTGGAGGGTCGTCAGTATCGTGGACGGGCGCGTCGGTTCTTTCTCCCGCAATGTCCGGCGCAACTCATCCAGGCCCGACCGCACCAACTCCTTGCCGTCAAAGGGCGTCCGGCCCGTCAACAATTCGTAGAGCAGCACGCCCAGGCTGTAAACGTCCGAGCGCGTATCCACGTCCAGCCCGCTCAGTTCCGCCTGCTCCGGGCTCATGTAGGCCGGCGTGCCGATCAACTGGGCGTGCGGCGTGAAAAACGTCTGGTCTGTCAGCCGCCCCTGCGTGGCCTTGGCGATGCCAAAATCAATCACCTTCGGAACCGGCGCCCCGTCGTGCAGCGTCACCAGTATGTTGGAAGGTTTGATGTCGCGGTGGATGATCCCTTTTTGGTGGGCGTGTTGGAGCGCGTGACAGATTTGAATGAACAAATGCAGCCGCTGCCGAAGGTCCACGTTGTTCCGGTCGCAGTACTCGGTTATTTTCACCCCCCGCACCAATTCCATCACGAAAAACGGCCGCCCGGCCTTGGTTGCGCCCCCGTCCACCACCCGGGCTATGTTGGGATGGTCCATCAGCGCCAGGGCCTGCCGCTCCGCGTCAAATCGGGCGATGACGTTCTTGGTGTCCATGCCCAGCTTGATGATCTTCAGGGCCACTCGCAGCCGCAGCGGCTCCCGCTGTTCGGCCATGTACACCACCCCGCATCCGCCTTCGCCCAAGCGTTGCAGCAGCTTGTATCGGCCCACCATCGTGCCCACCCGCTCATCGACCGGTTCGGCGCCGGCCTGCGGCCCGCCATCGGCAAGGGCGCTGACTTCCTCGCCCGACAACTTCAAGGCGGAAAGGCTCCTGGTGAAGAATTGTTCGGCCCGGCCTTGCGCCGCGAGCATCTCTTGGACGGCATCTCGCAACGAGCCGTTGCCCGCGCACGACTGGTCTAGAAACAACTGGCGCTGCGCCGGGTCTTTCACGTTCAGCGCGGCAAAGAAAATGGCATCCTCCAACTGTTTCATGGAGTCAGTGCAGAGCGATCATTTACTCACGCGCCGCCGGGCCGTGATTTCCGCCAGCAAAAAGAGACTGCCTCATTCAGCCGCGCGAATCCAGCGGAACAAGCGAACCTTGGCGCAGGCCCATTGCCGGTCCACCGTCCGTTCGCTGATACCCAGGTTCGCCGCGACCTCTTGGTTGGTCAGCCCTCCGAAAAACTTCAACGTCACGATCCGCGCCTGTTCGGCGTCCTCCTCCTCCAGCCGTTGCAAGGCCTCATTGATCAGCAGGATGTTCTCGTCCGGCGTCGTTTGCGCCAGTTCCACGTCCTCCACGTTTAATCGCACCTGGCCGCCGCCGTGCTTGAGCCGCGCTTTGCGCCGCGCGTTGTCAATCAATATTCGCCGCATCGCATCCGCCGCCGCTCCGAAAAAATGCGCCCGGTTCTCCCAGGTGCGTTCGTTTTCACCCACCAATTGAATCCACGCCTCATGCACCAGCGCCGTCGGCTGCAATGTCTGGCCCGCCGCCTCCTGCGCCATCCGCGCCGCCGCCAGCCGCCGCAATTCGTCATAAACCAGCGCCAGCAGCTCTTCCGACCCCTGGCCCCGTCCTGCCTGTTGAAGCAGCATGGTGACTTCGCTCATACTGGTTAGTAGCCGCGCAGGCTGGTGCTCGTCCGCCTGGGTAATCCGGGCGCGGGTTCGCGTTTGAGCACCAGGTACTCAATGCCGTGTTGCGCGCAGTATTCCCGCTTGCCTCCTCGATCCCCGTCCTCGTTCACAGCGTAGATGTCGGCTTTGATCCTTCTTATCTCCGGGTCGGCGTCCAGCCAGCCGCTCCCGCTGGATATGAGCGCTTGTTTGACAAACCGGATGCTGCCCGCCATGTAGCGCCGCTCCTCCTGCGCCTGCAGCGGATGGCCCTCGCCCTTGAGATGGCGGATGTTCGCGTCGTTCCCTACAACAACGTAGAGATCCCCGTAGCCGCTGACTTCCTCAAAAAAGCGCACGTGGCCGGAGTGCAGCCAATCATAACACCCGGTGACCACCACCTTCTTCCGCGGTCCGGCCAATGGCGCTTTCTCAAGCCCGGGCGGCGCTTCTGTCAAATCCGGAAAGTCCTCGGCCCGAACCACGCGGCTGACGTATCGCACTGCGTTGAGGAAATAGGCCCTTTCGGCGAATGGAAACTTGGCCGCGCGCCCGTTCCTCTCCCGCTCCATTTCGTCCGTCCACAAATAGACCACGACCTCCCCCAGGCGCGAGGCGCTTTCCAGCAGCCGCACATCGCGCGGGCGGATGTCGTCAAATCCCCCGCAGATGATGACCTGGCGCTTCATTTCACTCGATCCGCACCGTAACGCGCAGCGCGCCGGGAACTTCCTCCTCGGACGCGACAATCAAATAGCCGCCGCCGCACCCGGAAAACATCGCCCCCGGATACTCCTCCTGATAGACTTGCAGCAGCGCCTTGAGGTCCAGCTTGATCAACGGGTGTTTGAGCACCTGCGGCAGCAGCTTCTCCCAACAGGCCATCGTCTGGTTAAGTGACGCTCCCAGCGCCTCGACGTTTCTCCGCTCGATGGCCTCGAAGCACTCCTTGCCCGTTTGGCCCAGCCGCGCGATCCACTCCGGCTCCAGATGCTTTTCTCCCAGCGGATTGTAACCTTCCGGCCGTGGTTCGACCGGCAACAGGTGCAACACTTTCTCCAGCCAGCGCGCCGGTTCAGAAGCAACCAGCGTCTCGATATGCGACGGAAATACCCCGCCTTGAACCGCATAATCGTAGTCCAGCCGGTTGATGCCCGGATACACCAGCCCAATCATGTCTTGCGATCCGCTCGGCTCCGCCTGCCCGTCGTTCTCCGCGTGGTACAGCTCCCGGACCAGTTCCTCCCGCGGACGTTTGGGCAGCCGTCCTTTCCACAATTTTGTCGCAATACTGCGCGTTCCGCTGGCGCAACCGGCCCGGTCCATCACCCGAAAAGTCGGCTCCAGCGACACCACGACCATCGAGCCGGGCGGCTGTGGATTCAATTTGGAGACAAAGGGTTGATCGATCCACCCGCCTGCCAGTTGCAGGCGATTGGGGATGCCGCCGATGACCCGGGCAACCAATGGCGTCTTCATTCCACCACGCGCCGGCCTTCTTTCCGCTTCTCATACTGTTGGCGAATCCATTTGTAAGTAATCGCCAGCCCTTGATCCAGCGTCGTGCCCGGCTCCCATTTGAGCATCTTCTTGATAAAGGTGTTGTCGCTGTTCCGCCCGGCCACGCCGCGCGGCGCCGTCGGGTCGTACCGGTGCTTGAGCTTGACGCCCGCTATCTTTTCGATCTTTTCCGCCAGGGCGTTGATCGACACCAACTCGCTCGAACCCAGGTTGATCGGCGTCGCGATCAATTCATCGCAATGCATGATCTTGTCGATGCCCTGCACGCAATCCTCGATAAACATGAAGCTGCGCGTCTGCTGGCCGTCGCCCCATAGCTCCAAGTTCTGGGACCCCTTGTCCACCGCTTCAATGACCTTGCGGCAGAGCGCCGCGGGCGCCTTTTCCCGGCCGCCATCCCAGGTGCCGTGCGGGCCATAGACGTTATGAAACCGCGCCATGAAGGTCTTCAGCCCGCGCTCCTCCCAGTATTCCTGGCAGAAAATCTCGCTCATCAGCTTCTCCCATCCGTAACCCCGTTCCGCCATGGCCGGATAGGCGTCGGATTCCTTCAACGCCCGCACGTTCGGGTCCTGCTGCAGCGTAATGTTGTAGGCGCAGGCCGAGCTGGAAAAAAAGTACCGCCGCGCTCCCGCCCGCCAGGCCGCCTCGATCATGTGCGTGTTGATGAGGATGCTGCGCAGGCACTCGACCCGGTAACGCTCGATGAATCCCATTCCCCCCATGTCGGCCGCCAGGTTATAGACTTCCACCGCCCCTTCGCAAACCCGCTGGCAGTTGCGCTCCTGGCTGCAATCCAGGTTCAAATTCTCCACCCCCGCCGTCCTCAAATACCATTCGTTCAGCGGCTTTTTGTCCACCGCCCGGATGCGCGTGAATCCTTTGTTGTGAAAATATAGCGCCAGGTTGCCCGCGATAAACCCTCCCGCGCCGGTGATGACGATCAAGTCGTCCTTCTTCAGTTCGGGATCCTTTTCAACCAACCTTTTGTGTTCCATATTCGTTTCTTTCTTTAGCTTGACGTAAATTGACTTCTCAATTGTTGCCGGTTGGACGATACTCGCCGCCATGGCCGGGAGCAATGACAATCCTTGGCCACGGCATGACTATCCTTGACTTTTTTGCATGAAACCGCCCGCCGCCTCCCCCGAGTTCTTTTCACCGCGGGTTGTGGAAGCCCGCCGCTTTTACCTCGACCTCAATCCGCCGCCCTCCCAGCGACTTGTCGTTGTCTGCGGCGGCGTCGAGCGGGTGAGCGCCGATTACTCGATCCACCGCCTCTCCTTTCCCTTCTTCGCCATCGAATACGTCGCCAGGGGACAAGGCAAACTCAAACTGCGCGGCCGCAAGCATCCGCTCAATCCCGGCGCCGTCTTTTCCTACGGCCCCCGCGTGCCTCATCAAATCGCCTCCCACCCGAATGACTCGCTGCTGAAATACTTCGTCGATTTTACGGGGACTCAAGCCGGGCGGATGCTGCGCGCCTGCCAATTGCCGCCGGGAACCATCGGACAAGTTTTTCCGCCAACGGAGATGGAGGGGATCTTTGAAGAACTGATCGCCTGCGGCCTGCGACGTGGCCGCCACACCGCCGCTCTCGCCTCCAAATTGCTCGAATGCCTGGCCCTCAAAATCCAGGACGCGCGCGCCCCCTTTGGAAGCGCCGGCACATTGTCCTTCGCCACCTATCAGCACTGCCGCCAGCACATTCAACGCCATTTCTTGCGCCTGCGCACGCTGGCGCAAATCGCCGCTGAATGCCACGTCGACGCCGCCTACCTGTGCCGTTTGTTTCGGCGCTACGACCACCAAAGCCCCTACCGCTTTCTTTTGCGCCTGAAAATGAATGCCGCCGCCGAACGCCTCCAGTCGCCGGGCGCCCTTGTCAAACAAGTCGCCGAACAAATCGGTTTTACCGGCCCCTTCCATTTCTCCCGCGCTTTCAAAAGCGTTTTCGGCGTGCCGCCGGAAACCTTCCGCCGCATCCGCTAAACCATGCCGCTGTTGGCGCTGCTCCAAGGGCGGCTCTGGTTTTACCGACTCAATACTTCGGTCTGGACGCCCATCAACTCCAGTCGCTGCTTTGAAATGCCAAGCCCGCCAGTACCCAGGCCGTGCCACTGTGGCAGTCTCTTACTCCTGCGGTTTAGAGCGAGGATTGGCCGCAAAAAGAATCAATGGCCTGGCGTGCGCGAACGGGCGTATTGCAGTGCAGCCATGCGCTCAGCCACTTCAGCATCCGTGGCCGCCCGGGGGCCAAACCATGTCCTGTCCCTCCTCCCATGCCAAAGATGATGATTATTCGCGCATTGATTACATCCTGCCGGGGAGCGCCCTGAAGAATCGCTGTGCAACATTGCTAGGTGACCTCTTTATGGTAAAACGGTTTGCAAATGTGTGGAGAAGGGTCAATATCACGCAAAAGGCCCACGCGGGTCTTGGGCAAGAACCCAAATGGGAAATGCCAGTTTATGTCAATTGCGTCTATCGGTTAAACCGTTTAGCTGAGGATCGAGTCAAATGCGAAGCACCTTCAATCAGAGAATTGTCTGGGTGGGAACCGTCGTCGCTTTTTTAATGCTGATTGGGATTATCATTGTTCCAAGTCAGATTAGAGCTCGCAATGAATCCCGCAAAAACTCCTGTATCAATAATCTCCGCATGATCGAGTCTACCAAACTGCAATGGGCGCTGGAACAGCGTAAAAAGGCAACTGATATTCCTACCGAGAGAGAATTATGGGACGGTTTCTGGCGCGGAGGATACCCGGAGTTTAACGAAGCCGAGATGCCTTGCTGCCCGGATGATCCAGCAAATAGTTTTAAAACCAGCTATCAGATACGCAGCGTTGTGGAACTTCCGATTTGTTTGATTGACCCCAAGAACCATGTTCTGCCTCGGCATGAAGCTAATGTCGACTACATCGACTACGCTTGGCGCATCGTGGACGCCGTCGCCCCATCCAACAATCCTAATTCTTCGTCAGGGACTTTTTCGAATCGACCGAGCGGCGGCCGATGAGCCACGCCGCCATCCAACCCGCAAATCTGGGACGGAATTCAAAGCCGCGTGCGAGGACTGGCGGTTGTGCAAACGGGGTTCCGAAATCGCGGGCGAAATGTCAGTGGTGCCGAGATTGAATCTATCCGGCAGGTGATCGCCGATCATCCCGGGCTGAGTCGGCGGCGGCTGACTTGTCAGTTTCCACTCCCAGCCAGTTTTCTGCGCCCAGCCACACTGAACCGGCGAATTCCCGCCGGGATGGGGGTTCTTGACGCTACACATACTCACCGGAGCAACACTTCCATTTCTGCCGCGTCTTCAAAAGCGTTTTCGGCGTGCCGCCGGAAACCTTCCGCCGCATCCGCTGAGGCTGGCCCTGCGCTGGGGGGCCGCTTCGGTTTTACTGGCTCAAAACATAGAACGCGGTAGCCACACCGGGCGTCACCGTGACTTGATATGAACCCGCCGTGTGCGTGGTGCTCACGCCCACCGGACTCCAGGAAGCCCCCGGCCCCAGTGTCGGCGACCACAACAACTGCCCGCTGTAAGTGTCGCTCCAGGAAATTTCTATGCCGCCGTTCCCGTTGGCCGAAATCGCCAGCGTTGGAGGCGGCGCGGTGGCAAAGGCGGCGCTGATGGTGTGGTTGGCGCTCACGCTGCTGAACGAGTAAGTCCCCATGGCCCCCAGCGAAACACCATCGACCACCACGTTCGTGACGACGAATCCCGCGGACGGAGTGACGGAAAACCCTTGCGCGCCGCCCCGGTTGACGAACACCGTGCCGCTGGGATTGATCGTTCCTCCCGCGCCGCTCGAAGCGGTGATCTGGCAGTTGGTGGGGATGAACTTGTACGCAAGATTGGCTTCCAATGCCTGCCGGTTCGTGGCCGCCAGCGCGTTGGTATAGACAAATATATCGCCGATGTAACCGTTGTAACACGGCCAGCCATCGGGATTGTTTTTCCCGATGTTGATGTAATCGGCATACCCTCCCGGCCCCGAGAGCACGCCCGGCGTCAGGGCGCTGAAGGCCCCGCTGCTCAACGTGGCTTTGGCGCTGTAAATCTGGACGCCGTTGGTATAGACCACGAACGAGCCGCTGGGTTGCACCACAAGACTTATGATCGTCGTCTGATTGGTCGGAATGGCCGTGGACAGCGGAGCCGTGTACGTATTATTCGCGGTGTCATTGACCCGCACGCAAACCTCGCCGGTGTCATTCTTGATGCCCAGACAAAGCTGACTGTAAAAAATATCCACAATCGACATCCACGGCTGGCTGTCCCCGGGAACGCGAATCGGCCGGGCGGCAAGCACGATTGTCGCCCCATTGATCGGGATGGCCGAGGTGTAATTGGCGCCCGCAACGGCAGGATCCTGCAGTTGGAATGCCGTGCTGTTTATCTCGTAGTTCTCGACCATCTTCACACCCTGCCATTGCTGCACCGTGGGAACGGTCGGAAAACCGTTGGCCGTGCCGGCGGCCGCCATTGGCGCGAAAGGAAGTGGCGACGCCGCCGACGGGTCGATTCCCTCAATGTACGTTGGCCAGTTGCCCGCGGGCCCGCTCCCCGGCAGACTCTCCGTCACCACGGAGAACAGCAGCGCCGGCGTCACCGGCACGTTCCGCGCGCTGCTTTTCAATGCGAAGTTGATGTTCGTCACGTCCGGCCCCGTGACCGTGACCGTCAAATCCGGCGTGGTGTAATAAGCGCTCCCGCCGGCGGCCACGTACCAGACACCGTTCTGAACGGGCTGCGCGTAGTTGCCATTGGTGTCGCTCGTTGCGGTGAACACCGGGCTGACCGAAGCCCACGGTGTCCGGGAAAAATAGACCGCCGCGCCAGCCGCAGGCGCGCCATTGCTGATGAGGGTTACTGTTCCCCTGACCGAGGTATTGGCGACAAGGCCAAAGTTAACATTGCTCACGCTGCCGTTGCTCACCACCAACAGGCGGTCGGCGGAGGTGTTATAGTTGCTTCCGTTGGCGGCCAAATACCACGTGCCGCCAGGGACCTCCAGACTGTAATTGCCATTGGCGCCGCTCGTGGCCATGACAATCGAGTTGCTGGACGCATTCGGCGCGTCGGAAAAATAAACGGTCGCTCCGGAAATCCCGGCGCCGAGCGAATTGGTCACCTCTCCCGAAACCGTATAGAGCGCCGGGGCGCCGGTCGATGTTAGCGCGGCGTAGGTCACAATGCGCGAACCGCTGAGAGTATAGAGATGGCCCTCCACGCCGACGTTCTTGAATAGCAGGCTGGTTTCGGTGACCAGGTTCGAGGTGTTCGGTTCGACCGTGATGGCGGCCCCGCTGCCGAGGTCTTCAACAGCGTAGTTGGTCGTGTTGACCCGCAGCACTGTGGCCGAAAAGCTTACAAGGCAATCGTCCGCGTTGGTGAGCACTTCGCTCAGCGCGTATTCGTGGTAGCCGGTCGTCGGCGTGATCGTCGCGGTGTAAATGGTTGAATACCCCGACTGGTTGGTCTGGGGCGATTGGTCCCTGAGCTTATACTCGAAACTGTATGAGCCATCCGCAAGCACGGGTGTCATGTATGTCGGGCTGGTTTGCCATCCGCTATCGGGCGCTCCTCCAGCCGTGCAATGGAAGTAATACTCCACGCCGCTGGGGTCCGTGGCCGTCGCGGCCGTCATCGATATGCTGTTGGCGAGGGTCGGATACGGCATCGTGTACCATTGGCCTTGCTGGAAACTCGGAAACAGCGGCGCAGCGTCGTCAACGGCGGTGGCCGTCACACCCGTCGATGCCGCGCTGGCATTGCCTCGGCCGTCCCTGACTGTCACCGTGTAAGTGTAACTCGCTCCAGTAGCCAGTCCGGTGTCCGTCCACGAGGGTGAAGACTGCCAACCGCTCGACTTGCCCGCGCGAGCGAAGTTGTACTCCGTCTTGCCGCTGGCGTTGGTCACGATGGCCGCCGTCATGGTGATCTGCCCGTTGGCGATCCCTACCGGCCCATAAGCGAAGCTGGCCGTTCCCGCGCTGGAAACCAGCGTCGTGGCGCTGGCGGGGGACGACGCGGCGGTCGTATTTCCATTTCTGTCCCGCATCTGGACCGTGTAACTATAAGTCGTGCCAGGCGTCAGGCCGCAGTCGGTGTACTTGCTGAACGACACCCAGCCCGAGTCGTGCCCCCCGCCGGACGCGCAGGTGAAATAGTATTCCACCCATCCGCTGGCATCGGCCCCCTGCGTCGCGCTCATCGTCACCGCGCTGTCAAGTATCGCGTATGGCGCAACCAGCCACGTCGCTGGATTGGGCGTGGGCGCATTCGTGTCCGCCGTCGCCGTCACCGGCGCGGGGGCTGGCGTGTTGTAGATTGCCAGCACGTTGCTCGCCGCCAGCGACTCCATGTAAACCCGGAAATCGTCCACGCTCCCCTGAAAATAGTTGCTCGCGTTGCCTCGCCCCAGGTAGTTGGCGTTGGCCATCAACGGCGCATTGAGGCTGTCCGGAAACAGGCTGATGCCCGCATTGGTCGCCACCGCAACGCCATTGACATACAACGTGCTGTTGCTGGAGGCTGCCGCAAAGACCACCGCCGCGTGCGTCCAGGTATTCGCCGTCACCGCTCCCCCATCGAGGTAATTGGTGGAGTCGCCGTCGGAAATCACAAATCGCAATGCCTCCGTTTCGGTGTCGCTGGGCGTCAAGTACATCACCTTGTTGGTGCCGTCGCCCATCGACCACACCCGCTGGTCGGAGTCGCCCCCGGCCCATTTGAACCAAACGGCTATGGTCGTATCCTTGAAATCGCTCACCGAATTGGGCAGTTCCACATACTGGTTGGTCCCGTTGAGCGGCAGAACCAGTCCGCCCCGCGTGTCGGCGCCCGTATCAATGGCCGCCATGCACCCGTTCATCAGGAAGCCGTGGTTGATTCCGTATTGGTCCATCGCGAACACCGCGCTGTTGCTTTCAATCGTGTTTTCAAACGTGTACTGGGCATAGACGTAGTTGTTGTTCGTCAGCCCATTCCAGAAACTCAGCGGATTGTCCCCCCACTGCCAGCCAAAATGCACCCCATAAGACGCTGGCGTCGTCCCATTGCCATCGGACGAGTCGCCGTCCATGATCAGGCAGCCGTTGAAAGTCGAGGGCGCATAAATGTATGTCGTCCCCTTGATGATGGCGTTGCCGGAAACCGTCGTGTAATTCCCGGCCCCGGCCGCGCCGTCGCCGCAGTTGCCGTGCTCAATCACCTTGCCGTTCCCGTAAACCTGCGCGTAGCCGAAAACCCGCCCCCAGTCCCGCACTTTGGCGTTGCCATACACCTGCGCGTTGTCTTGCACCACCCCGTGCCCGGAGACCACCGCATTGCCATAGACCTTCGCGCTGCCCGCCACGACGCCGAAATCCTCAATGCTGGCGCTGCCCAGAACTTGGGCGCTGTTCAGGACCATCGCATTGGAGCCGACGTAGGCCGTGGCCGCGACCGTCGCGCTGCTGGCGATGTTCTTGCACACCGTCTCATCGACCGCGTTGATATGGCTCTTCCACGTCACGCCGGAAGGCCGCGGATACACCATGTTCATAGGCGCGGCATTGCTGAAGGAGACCGCGTAAGGAAACTGGCTCCCCGCGAACGTCAAATAAGCGTTCCACACCATCGCCTCCGTCCCGATTGGCAGCGGAGTGGCGATCACGACGAGATAGAGTTGGTTCTGGTCTGCCGACAGCGTGTACGAGTTGACACCCGTGTTCCACTTCGCCGAATAGCTGGCTCCGCCGTTATTGTCCACCGCCACAAAGCACGCTCTCCAGTCCGACTGCCGCACCGGGTCGCATTGCGGCTGAAAATTGCAGCTCACCGTCGTTCCGTTGGTCACCTGCAAAGGGATGATGTTGAAGCCAAACTCCATCGGCAGATGCTCCCGGTTCGGCCGATACCACCCCGGCGTCCCGGCCATCGGAACCAGCGGCGTGCGGCATCGCTGGTAAAAATACCAGGCCGTCCCAGGATCGCTGCTGCCCTGGCCTGCCTGGTTGTTGGCCTGTGCCAGCCACTGCTGCCTTTGGAAATCCCACGTGACCAGTCTCTTGGCCATGTCCCCCCACAAATCATTCACCGCTCCCCGCTTGTCCGCCGAGCCGGAAGGATCCAGCCGGATCATCCGGTTGATGAAATACTCGCTGACCTGCTGTTGTGGCGTAGTATTACTGATGCTGAAAATGGTGTTCATATAGGGGTAGCCGTAGAGGGGCGTTTGAATCGCCGTTTCAAAAATCGGCCACGAATCAAAGTAGTCCCGCCCGTGTATCGGGTAATACATCCCGTTAGCGATATAGACTTCGGCCTGCGGATACCAGTTGAGGAACTGCAGCATCATCCAGTCCCCCATGCACTCATACAAATTGCCGCCAACGGTCGAGCCGACGTCGGCCCCGGCCGTGCCGCACCAGCAATCCCCCCACTCGTGCGGCACCGCGCCCGAGTAAGGGTCAAACGAGCAGTAAGTCGCGTTATCCATCGCCCAGCAAAATCCATTGGCGTCCATGCTGTTGTACGATCCGCCTCCACCCCCGTCATTCTGCGTCATCAAAAACAGGAAATTGGCCCGGTAATTGCCCGGCATCGGGTTCGGTCTCAGGGCCGACGTATTTATATTCAACAGGCCATCCTCCACAACCCATCGGTGCCACATCCACTCAAACTCCTGCAGGTTCCCCTGCGCCAGCGATTCGAGCGTCGCGCCAAAGCTGAAGTCCCGGTTGTAATGGCCAAAGATCACCCGGAAATGGTCCGACCGCCGCGTCTCAAGGGTCGGGTCCTGGTCCGAGAAAATAGTCTGGTTGTCCGGGTAAGCCTGGGCGAACAGTTTGTCCGAGTTCAACACCCCCAACGCCAGCCCAACGCATCCCAACACAGTCCTCCAAGCAATGCGGTTCTTCATTCCCAATGCTTAACATGAAACCTTCCGTTTTGAAACCCCTCAAAACTGAAACCACGTCGGTGCAGAGACGACCTGAAAAACTTGGGCCGGCATGGGGTGGAATTCATCGCGCTGATCAAATGACAGAAAGTGGAAGGGGGCAGAAACATGGAGACAGAAAAATGTTACCGCCAGAGTGCGCAGCTTTATCGACTGGTCTTCCCGCACCCGGCAAGCAGACACCAGGAGCGAGTGCAAATATCAGTCCTGCGCGGGCACTATTCGCACTTCCTATTTCTTAAAAGGTATAATAGTATCGAGTAAAAGGCTACAATCGTAGCTAATCGAATTAGAACTCTATCATCGAACTCTCCCAACGATAGCGGCAGGGCAAAACATACGAATATCGTGAGGCATGCCACAGACCACGAAAGTTTCCGTTGTTTTTGATTCAATCGTATCATCTCCTGCGCCGTCTCTGCGCTTTCCACTTTAGTCTCATTCTGGCGGAAAATGGAAGCAGCGATTTAGTTAATCCCGGCTTTCGCGGCGGCAATGGGGTCTATTTGTTTTAATGCTGCTCTGGCGGCGGCGCGCGCCTCCTTGTCCCTTGCCTTCAGCAAAGGAATGATCTTGGGTACTGCTACCTTGGCGAGGCTCCCGTAATTGGCGAGCGCCGTTGCCGCTTCGTCGTTGAGATCGTCATTCGTGAGGAACGAGATGAGGATGGGGATCACGACATCAGGTTTGCTGTGAATTCTTCCCAGCGCAGAGATAACATGCTCATGTAATCGGGAATCCTCTCCATTTAACCCCTCGATCAGCGCTGGCACAGCGGACTGGGCGGCGGGGCCAAGGTCGCCGAGGCTCCCTGCCGCACATGACTGCCGTTCACGGGCATCCATAAAATTGACACGAATGCCGGGCAGGCCATCCAACACATCAATCGCAGCCAATCGGACTTTTGAATCGTTGGTATCGTGGAATAGGGTGTCGAGGAGTTGCGGAATAACTTGGGTGTTCACGACGGCATACGCTTTATTGCTGGCGCCCGTGTCGCGACCATCCAGTTGTTGTCGCCAGTAATCCAATGACTGGCCCGCGTATAAAGGCTCGTGAAAGTTGCCAAGGCTTTTGCTGAGCAACCAAGCCGCGCCGGTGAGAATCAGAAGTCCAATCACAACACCCACAGAAATGTGTTTGATCTGTTTCTTCATAAGATTAATGCCGGTGTCCTCACTGTTGATTCAGGATTTATTTTTGGGTGCTTTCCGTCCAATTGTCCGTTCGGAATGGAACCGCGGGTAGGCCCGCACCGTTGTAAAGAGTTGCTTTGGGGTATGATTGCCAGGCGTAACGCGCCGCCTCGGGTTTGGGCACCTGCGGAGACGACACTACAATCGAGTCACCCTCTATTCTGGCGTCTGCCCAATGCCATACATGATCGTTGCCTGCGACTGAAAACTCCTCCAGTTTGCCATCCTTGGCAACCAAACCACCGTTGGTGTTCTTGAATCGGAGCTTCAGCGCTCCTGGCAGATGTTCGAGTGACTTGAACGTCGGGCCTTGATACGGAACTTTTGCGCCGTAACACGTCGCGAGAGCACAAAATGCCAGGCGATCGCCGACGATCTTCTTGTCCGCCGGATGGATATTGTCCGGATCGCCGGTGTCGATGGTTACCGCCAGCCCGCAATTCGGGACAGTTTGGGCTGTAACGGCTTGGGACTCGCGAAGTTCGGCCCATGACGATTCAACGGGGTGATCCTGATGATGCATGAATGCCGGCAGGCTGACTATGTAGAATGGAAATTCCCCCTGGCCAAAGAGCTTGCGCCAGGAGCGGATCATTGCCGGGAGCAGCGTGCGATATTGATATGCCCGCTCGGCATTCGCCTCGCCTTGATACCAAATCGCACCGCTGATCGCCAGCGGCGCTACTGGCTCAAGCATGCCTTGATAGAGAACAGACGGGATAACAGGCCAGTTCTCAAATCCCATCGGCATGGGGTGCGGAGGGGAGGCATCAACGCTTAATTTGCCTTTCCATTCGCCGGCTAACGGAATGACAGTGCTGCCAACCGCCAGGCGCAGATCGTCCGGTTTGCTCATGAACCCGCCGTCGGGCTTCACTTTGAAAACGCGAACGGTCACAAGATTCTTGCCGGCGGTTAAAATCCCTTGCTTCAGCGGGTAAAACCGCGGGTTTTCCACCCACGCACTTGCCCCAACCCATTGCCCGTTAATATACGTTGTATCCATTCTCTCGATGACGCCGAGTTGAATCATTGTCCGGCCAGTCGGCAACGGGTCCGGCAGCGTGATTTCCTTGCGGAACCAGCAGACGCTGGGCGCGTCAGCCACTCCCAATTCCTGGAATCCGCCGGGAAGATGGACCGTTTTCCAATTCGAATCATCCAGATCGGCCGCCGCCCAGGTATTGCTCTTCAACCCGATGTCATACTCATCGTACCAATGCATGATGTAGTTGCCGTATTGCGGGCCGCCTTTGGCCTTCAGGCGCTCCAGTTCAGCCAACTGCGAGTCGAAATCCTTCAACGGGCGCAAAGCCTCCTCGCTGGTCCAGGCCTCGGCCGGAGTTCCGCCCAGGCAATCTTCAACCAATCCGATCGGCACGTGAATGTGTTCCTGCAGCTTTCGCGCATAATAATACGCAACCGCCGAAAACCCACCGTCGTTGGTGACGGTTTCCGGTGAACAAATTTTCCATTGGCCCTGAGGGACCGCGGACGGAGAATACGAAGGATGCGCCGCCACCTTGTAAAGGCGTATCTCCGGATTGTGCGCCGATTTGGCCACCTCGCCGCCATTTCGCGTCCACGCGAGTGGCAACTCCATGTTGGATTGCCCCCCGCACAACCAAATGTCACCCACCAGAACTTCATGCAATTCCCTATGTTCCGGCCCGTCGATAATGATCGTGTAAGGTCCGCCCGGTGCAGGCGGTTGCACTCGCACCTGCCAACGCCCGTCGGAGCCTGTGACGGTCTTCGCGATGTGACCGGCGATTTCCACGCGGATTTCCTGGCCGGGTGTTGACCAACCCCAGATGGCATTCGGTTTCCCTCGCTGCATCACCATGTTGTCAGAGAACAGCGGGCAGACCAGCGGCAGGGAGGTCTCCGCTCCAACGGCGATAAAACATGCGATGAAGCCAATGGAAATCGTGATAAAAACCTGTTTGTGAAGCATGGTTTTCAGAATGACCGGTCCTATGAAGTCACGCAATATCTATCTTGTTTGCAGTTGGATTGTGATCGGCGGCAGGATATGCCATTCTGTCAAATGATCGCGCGATATCATGAATGACGAATTGCAACAGCTTGAACAGGTCGATCGCACTTATGTGATTTGGAATCATCGGCGGCTGGCCTACTTCGCCGGATGCGATTATTTCAGGCTGTCCAGTCATCCGGCTGTGATCGAGGCCGTCAAACAGGGACTGGACCAGTACGGCTTGAATGTCGCCGCCTCGCGCCTGACGACGGGCAATCACCCGCTTTACGCGCGGCTGGAAGGGGCGCTGGCCGAATTTTTCGCCGCCCCGGCCGCCCTCCTCACGAGCGCCGGATACACCACCAACCAGATCGTCGCGCGGGCCGTGCGGGAGGACTTCTCTCACGTTTTGATTGACGCGCGCGCGCACGTCAGCCTGCGCGACGCCGCCGCCTGTTTTTCCCGCCCGGTCCTGGAATTCAAACACCGGGACGCCCGCGACTTGGCGCGCCGCCTGCGCGGGAAGACAAAACCGATCGTGTTGACAGACGGCGTGTTTTCGCACGACGGCTCGGTCGCGCCGGTGGGGGAGTATTTGAAAATGTTGCCGGCGGGCGGACGGATTCTGCTGGACGACGCTCACTCGGCGGGCGTGCTGGGCGCCGCGGGCCGTGGAACGCCGGAGTACGCCGGCGTGCCGCGCCGGCGCATCATCCAGACGGTGACGTTGAGCAAGGCCTTTGGCGTCTATGGCGGGGCGATTCTGTGTGAACGATCGTTGCGACGGAGAATCATCGCCGGCAGTTCGATCTTTGCCGGCAGCACGCCCCTGCCTCTGCCGCTGGCCAACGCGGCGCTGACTGCCATCGGGGTATTGCGGCGCGATCCGGGCTTGCGCTGCCGCTTATACCACAACGTCAACTACGTCAAATCCGCCTTGCGGACACGGGGTTTTGCCACGCCGGAGACGCCCGCGCCCATTGTCGCCCTCATCCCTCGCGACGCCGCGGAAACCGAGGCCTTGCGGCGGCGCCTGCTCTCGCACTGGGTGTTTCCCTCGTTTATTCGGTACCCGGGCGGGCCGGAGAGCGGGTACTTTCGGTTTGTCATTTCGAGCGAGCACTCGAAGAAGCAACTGGACGCCCTGCTGGCAAGTTTGCATGAGCACTGAATCCAACGCCGCGCAACGACAATGCAACGGACCGCCAGCCGGCCGCGGGCAAAGACCGGGCCGTTGGCCGGGTAAAGCCCTTTCGCGTTGCCTTCGATTGACGGTCTCTTTATAGTGGGCGCATGAAGACCGCGCCATTAGCCGCCCGGCCGCGCAAGGCGAGCGCAAAGTGTCGCGGTCGCAACTCCAATGGCAAAGCCTTGGTTTTGCCGGAGCGACGGGAGGGAAGCCGGGAGGTGACGACCGCCGGCGAACTGGCCGCCGCTTTGCGCAAGCGCGTCAACGAATGAGTCGTTCATGCTTCTAAAGAATCTCAAAGTTGCCGGGCTTTTGTCGTTTGGCCCCGATGGCATGGACTTGCCGCTCCGTGCTCTGAATGTATTCATCGGGCCTAACGGATCAGGCAAATCCAATTTCTTGGAGATTCTGGCTCTATTAAAGGCCGCCCCCCGTGCTCTGCCCGAGCCGGTCAAGGAAATGGGCGGTGTTCGCGAGTGGCTTTGGAAAGGATCAGGTGGTTCGGGCGAGGCGACCATTGAGGCCCTAATTGATAATCCCAAAGGGAAAATGGACTTGCGCCATTTCTTGGCGATACGCGAGAATGGCGGTCGCTTCGAGGTTGTTGATGAACGTATCGAAAACGGCCAGCCGTATCCGGGGACAGTTCAGCCGTTTTTTCACTACAATTTCCGTCGCGGGCACCCAATGCTGAAGGAACGGATCGAACCTCACGGAGAGCAGGATCGCTCTCTCCAGCCGCAGCAAATCCTTCCTGAAGAGTCGATTTTATCGCAGGTGAAAGACCCTGATCGCTATCCAGCCTTAACCTATCTCCAGGAGAATTACGCGGAGATGCGACTCTTCAGAAATTGGTCATTGGGTCCGGGTGCCGCCTTGCGAAAAGAGCAAAGCGCCACCGGACGGAATGACTTCCTGGTCGATGGCGGGGAGAATCTGGCGCTGGTGCTTTCCAAGATCAAAGCCCACGTGAAAAAGGAATTGCGCGCCGGCTTGGAACAGCTTTACGAGGGTGTCATCGACTTGGACCTCGTGGTGAGCGAGGGAAGCGTCCAACTATTTCTGGAGGAAGAAGGCGGACGGCAAATCCCGGCGACAAGGCTCTCCGATGGCTCCCTGCGCTATTTATGTTTGCTGGCCATTCTCCTTCACCCCACGCCCCCGCCGGTGGTAGCCATCGAGGAACCGGAGCTTGGCCTGCATCCGGACGTACTGCCGTACGTCGGTGAACTCCTGTCCACGGCCTCGCAGCGCACGCAGCTTTTTGTGACGACACACTCACAGATAATCGTTGACGCTCTCGGCGAACAGGCGGAGTCTGTGATTGTGTGTGAGCGGACTGACGGCGTCTCGCGATTTCAACGTCTCAATCAGGACCATTTGAAAGAATGGTTGGAAAAGTTCTCTCTCGGCCAGCTTTGGAGCAAGGGCGAAATCGGAGGCAACCGGTGGTAAAACTGTATGTGGAAGGCGCGGCGCGGGATTCGGCCCTGGATCGCAGCCTATGCCGACAGGCCTTTGCCAACTTTTTCTCCGCCGATCCGCGATTGAAAGGCAGGCTTCCGCGGACTGTGCCATGCGGCGGACGCAACGCTGCATACGACGCCTTTGTCGCCGCAGTGAGAAATCCCGAACCGGGCGTGCTCCCGTTGCTGTTGGTGGACAGCGAAACCGCTGTGAGAGCGGAGCAGACGGTTTGGCAGCATTTAAAATCGCGTCCGGACGACAATTGGGACAAACCCGAAGGGGCAGGAGACCAACAGGTATTCCTAATGGTGCAAGTCATGGAGTCCTGGTTCATCGCTGACCGGGAGGCGCTGAGATTATTTTTCGGCGCCCATTTTCGAGAAGACGTCATCCCCTCCTGGCCCCGGCTTGAGGAAGCGCCAAAACCGGATGTGTATGAAGCGCTGACGCGGTCCACCGCCGCCTGCGGTCCACGGAAGTACGCCAAGGGCAGACTATCATTCCGTCTGCTGTCAATGGTATCCCCTGCCAGGGTGGAAGTCGCCAGCCCGCACGCAAGGGCATTGTTTGAATGTTTGAGGACTGTGTGACCCCCATGGATTTTACGCCGGCGTTTCAATTCAAGAAGGCGGTTGGGTTTTCTGTCGCATAGGATTTTCTTGCGAGGAAGGGCCGGAAGGGACATAGTGTGGCGTTGCCAATGGTTGAATTGGAGCGGACCGTAAATCATGGCATGAACATCATTTTTGCGCGCGTAGCTCAACTGGATAGAGTGACGGCCTCCGAAGCCGCAGGTTGTGGGTTCAACTCCCGCCGCGCGCACCATTTGTCAATCGGCCCGCACCTTAAATCTCGTTGTTATGTCTGAGGATAAATCCGTGGTTAAACCAGCCGAAGCGCCGCCGCTGGCGCCGCTGGAGCTGAAATCCAAACTGGCCCCAACACCGTCGGGTCCGCCAAAGTATTCGGTCAAGGTCAAAAACAGCCTGGGCCAGGACGTTGTGCTGGGCGATCCGCGGGCGACGCGCGCCCTGGTGGCGCTGATGGACATGGAAGCCGTCAATGGCGGCGCGGCCTGCCATTGGGGCGGTCCGTCGGCGTTTGCCGAAATCATGGCCGCCATTCACGGCATTCTTTTCGCCGTCAAAGGCCGTCCCTGGCATGAGGCCTTCAATTTTGTCAATGACGCCGGCCACACCGAAAACGGGATATACGCCCTGCGCTGCAATTACGGCTTCGACGGCATGACCTACGCTGATCTGAAAGGCTTTCGGAGCATCAGCAGCAAACTGACCGGCCACGGCGAATCGCACCTCAACCCGCAAGGGGTGCTCCTGAGCAACGGCCCGCTCGGCTCGGCCCTGCCCCAAGCCCAGGGCCTGGCCATGGCCGACCGGGTGCGGCGCAACGATCGCCTCACGATTTGTACCGTCTCCGACGGCGCGTCCATGGAAGGGGAGGCCAAGGAGGCCTTCGCCGCCGTGCCGGGTTTCGCGTCCAAAGACCGGCTGAATCCGTTCGTGATGGTCGTTTCCGACAATGACACCAAGCTCTCCGGGCGCATCACCCAGGATGCCTTCAGCATGCAACCGACCTTCTCGGCCATGAGCGCGCTGGGCTGGAACGTCATCAAAGTGCCCGACGGCCACGACTTGCAGGCCGTCTATCTGGCGGTGGAAAGCGGCATCGCCCAGGCCCGCGCCAACCCGCGCGCGCCGGTCTGCCTCTGGGTCAAGACCATCAAAGGCTACGGCGTGCGCTCGACGATGGAAAGCGCCTCCGGCGGCCACGGCTTTCCCCTGAGCAACGGGGAAAAAATCGGCGATTTTGTCAACGAGATTTATTTTGGCCCCAGCGACGTCCCGGCGGACCTTGCGAATTGGGCGCGGGCCTTGCGGCAGGACTGGGAACAGAAGGAGGCGGCGCGCAAAGCCAAGGCCGCCGCCGGAGCCCCCGCCGCGCCTGCTGTCAAGAAGGACAAAATCCAAAGCGGCCTGGCCAAGGGCGCGGTGCGAGCCGCGCGCGAAGGGTTTCCGGTGTATTCCGTCTCCGCCGACGTCGAAGGTTCCACCGGCATGAGTTTCTTTCAAAAGAGTTTTCCCGACCGCTTCGTTGAAGTGGGTGTGGCCGAGGCCAACATGATCAGCACCGGGGCGGGCTTCGCCAAGGCCGGTTTTATTCCCATCATCGATACCTTCGGCCAGTTCGGCGTCACCAAGGGAAATCTCCCCTTGACGATGTCGGCCCTATCGCAAGCGCCGGTCATCGCGGTGTTTTCGCATGTCGGCTTTCAAGACGCGGCCGACGGGGCGTCGCATCAGGCGACCACCTATTTCGCCGCGACGTCGGCCATACCCCACACGGTAGTGATCGCCTGCTCGTGCGCGGAGGAGGCGGAGACGTTGATGTATGAGGCCATTAAACGCCTGGCGGACGCCCGGCAAAAGGGCGGCGATGGCGAGTCGGTCATCTTTTTCGTCGGCCGCGAGAATTATCCCGTGCGCTGGCGGGAGGACGCCCGATATGAATGGGGCAAGGCCCAGTTGCTGGCCGACGGCGGCGAGGTGGTGATCGTGGCGTGCGGGCCGTTGGTGGGACGGGCGATCGAGGCCGGGGTCAAATTGGGTGAGCAGAAGGTGGGGGCGGCCGTTATCGCCAACCCGTTCATCAATCGCGTGGATGTCGAGACCATCGGCGCCGCGGTGAGAAGATGCGGGGGCCGCATCGTGACCATTGAAGACCATCAAATCATTGGTGGGATGGGCGCGCAGATTTCGCACGCGCTCTCTCGCGCCGGCATTGCCCACCGCATGGAATCTCTTGGCATCAAGGGTGAATTCGGACAATCGGCCTGGGTGGCCGAGCAATTGTACGAGAAACACGGGCTGACGGCGGCAAAAATCATTGACGCGGCGCGGAGATTGCTGCAATGAAGTTGATGCAAGGAAAGTGAAGCCTGGCATGGCGCAGAAACACAAATCATTGCAAGCACAACTGTTGCTGGATGGGGGCAAATTGCGAAGGTCTTTCTTCCAAAGAACCGTCATCCTGATTTGCCAGCACGACCCCGAGGGGGCCTTCGGCCTGATCCTCAACCGCACCACCGAGAGCAAGGTCGGCCAGGCGCTGGTGGCCAATCTGCCGGAGGCGATCAAGGAACAACCGTTGTTCCTCGGCGGCCCGGTTCAACCCCAGACCCTGAGCTTCCTGCACACCGACCAGTTCCTGCCCGACGCCAATGTCATGCAGAATTTGTCCCTCGGCCATTCGCTCGACGCCCTCATGGACCTGAGCGAATCGTACTCCGGGACGCGCAAGCTGAAGTTGTTCGCCGGCTACGCCGGCTGGGCCGCCGGGCAACTGGACGACGAGATGGCGCGCAAAGACTGGCTGGTCCATCCGGCCTCGCTGGAACTGGTTTTTTGCGCGGAACCGGACCAACTGTGGCGGAAAATCCTCCGGCAAAGAGACCCATCGAGCCGGCTGCTGGCCGAGTCGCCGGACGATTTGTCGTGGAATTGAAATCAGGAAGCCAGGGCTGCTTGCTGTAAGTCCAGGAGGCGCCGGATGCCCGCCTTGCCCAGCGCCAGCATGGCGTTCAATTGTGACTCCGTGTAAGCGGCCTCTTCGCCCGTGCCCTGCAACTCGATGAACGCGCCGTCCCCGTTCATGACCAGATTCATATCGACCGACGCCGCGACATCCTCGACGTAGGACAGGTCCAGCAGCGCCTGATCCTGAACGATGCCGACGCTGACCGCCGCCACCGGTTTGAGAACGGAGTCCGCGTCCAGTTTGCCGGCGGCCTGGAGGGAGCGCAGGGCCAGTGCCAGCGCGACGAAGCTGCCGGTAATCGCCGCGGTGCGCGTCCCGCCGTCGGCCTGCAATACATCGCAATCGAGCCAGAGAGTGCGAGGGCCGATTCTCTCCAAGTCCAGCGCGGCCCGCATGGCGCGTCCAATCAAACGCTGGATTTCCTGCGAGCGCCCGTCAATTTTCCCCTTCGATATATCGCGCGGCTTGCGGGTGAGCGTCGAGTAAGGGAGCATGGAGTACTCGGCCGTGATCCAGCCGCCGGTGACATTCTGCTCCTTCATCCACCGGGGCACGCCTTCCTCGATCGTGGCCCCGCATATCACGCGCGTATTGCCCCATTCAATCAGGGTTGAGCCGGTGGCGTAAGGGGCGATGCCATTTTGGAAGCGAATGGGGCGGATTTGATCGGGCTGCCGTCCATCCGAACGCGGCATAGCGAGAATAGAAGCTGTGGTCATGCGCGGGGCATCCTAGCCGCCGGCCCGCACGCGGGCAATGGGAAACAGAGTCCAAGGACTCCCGATCATTGGCCTCTCTGTCGATGAGGCGCCGGCGCCCGATCACGGCCCGCTCATGGTGGTGGATCGGCCTGAATCCGGCAGCGTGACGTTAAAGGTGCTCTGAAAAGAGGTGTTGGTATAGCGATTGCCGTTCTCGTCAAGCAGGTCCCAATGGACCCTGATTATGCCGTTGGTCGTCGTTCCGGCTAAAGTCTTGATATGCTCGCCGTCGGGAGACTTGAGTTCGATGGAAAAAACTCCATTCGACTCGGCCAGCCTTGCATAGAGCGTGGCCCCGCGTTCATTGAACTGCGAGTAAAACGGATTGAATTGACAGATGTTGCTTGAATAAAAGGGCAGGGGAGGTCCTTTGACTCGGACCCAGCGCTCCATGTTCCTTTTGCTGGAGCAGAAAACCTCCGCCTGCAAGGCATGACGGCCGGGCGGGTCGTACGTGGTATCCCAGACCAGCAAACAGTCCCCATTGGTGGCGCGTTCGCAGATTTGCGCTTGACCGACTCTGCCCTCTTCGTTCGGCGCGTCATCGACCGCCAGGCGCAGGTTTCCAATGTTCGTGACAACATCGAAGCTGATCGGAACCTCAAAGGTCGCGGTGTCCGGATCGTTTGTGGTCATGATTCGTTTCAGCGTCAACAATTCGTCCAAAGTGCGGGGTGCGTTGCCGGGTGATTTGTCATTGCGCAAGACCTTGCTCAGTCGCTGGCCGTCAACAGCCGTATCATCCGGGTTTGGCTTCCACTTCGTGCCCAGGAGTTCTTCAACGGCCGCTTTTCGGCCCGCTTCCATGTTTTGCTCGCGGATCGCCTCGCCTTGCTCGAAATCTCTTAGTTGCTTTTCGCGGGCTTGCTGTTCCTGCTGCTCGTGGGCTGCCATTTCGCTCGTTGAAGCAGGTCGCGGCCAGACTATGTCCGTTCCCTCCAGCCAATCGGCGCCGAAGATTCCACGACGAGGGTATTGCATCGGATTGGGCCTTTGCGGCATGACGCCGCCATTGTCGATGCAGTCCAAGCCCACCGAATAAAGAACGAAGTGGCCATCCTCCGTCGGGCGGTAACGCAGCGGCTGGCCGTCCATGAAATCAACGGGCGTTTTGTTGCAGAACTCGGGAACAAGCGCAGTCAACACTTGTGGATACGCGCCATGCCGCAGCCGGTACCGTTCCAGTGCGACCGCCGCGATGATCAGTCGCCGCCGCGCCTCGGCCTCCGCCCCCCTGCCCATCAAGCCGCGCCCCTCGCTCTGAAGCATCATTGGCATCTGCCTCACCGACAGCATGGCCATTGAGCGGGATTTGTATTTCGACTTAAATGGAACTGCGTTGGTAATGCCGGGAAGTTGCCGCATTTCCAACCACGAGGCGGCCTTGATCGACCGGCGCAGTTGCAGCTCGGCATCCCGATAATAGAGCAGCAAATCCTTTTCATCCACGTAGCTGCCATGATTGCGATAATCGCGCTCCTGTTTTGCGTATCTGTAAGCCGCCAATGCCCGCAAGGGGTTCCGAAGGTACTCGGCGACCGGAACAGGCCCGGCCGCCAATGGGCGCTGACGATCCATTTGACAGGCAGCCGCCGTGCCCGCCCGCCTGAAAGCCGCTGTTTCCGGCAGACCCTTGAAGAAATCGACCGATTCCCACTCCTGCTGCAAGGCGGATAATTGTTCGTCGGACCAGCCGGAGGATTGAAGTGCCTGCCACGTCACGTCGAAGACAGTTTCGGCGCAGGTGAATCGCACAAGGTGTGGTATTTCAGTCGGTTCCACCTCCCATGCAGTGACCAGGCGCGTCGCCGCCAGCAGGTTGGTCCAGGCCGCGTTAGTCCTGCCATCGTGCAAGTCAAGAACGGCCCCGTAACCAAGAATTGTGGCCAAGTTTCGCAACGGCGCCAAGTGAGGCAGCAACATCGCCATGCCGGCTTGGGCCGTCAAGTTGAAGCGAATCGGTCCCGACAGCAACGCGTCGCAGGCGGCGTCGAGTTGGTCACGCTCTTCATCTATTCGTTCCCGTAGTGTCGGCCAGAGATCCTCGTCGGATTGTGTTTTCAGCTTGGCCTCTTTCCACACCACGATCGCGGTGTTCGATCCGGCTGGTTCCATCAATTGAATATCATTTCCCCGCGGCGTGAGAGGCCGTCCCATGCGTTGGAACGCCGTAAGCGGCGCGACGCGATTGCGCGTTTCCTGCGAAGTGGAGAGATCAAACTCCGCCAAATCCACTTTGAACCCTTGCTGCTTCAAGGCGCGGCGTGTCTGTTCGAGCGCTTCCTGCTCGGGTGCGCCCGAAGGCGCCAGAAAGCAGGCGCAGATGATCGCCACAGCAATCACACCTCCGAGGATTTTCCAAGGCCACGTCATAATCAAAAAAGATGCACCGAGCGACCAAGACGTGATTCTATCCTTGCCAGGATTCCCATCAATCCACCTTATTTGCTGGCGGAGCGGCCAAATATGTTGAAGATGTAATGTGAATTGTAATCGGGGGCGGATGCGCTCCTGGATTGGCGCAAAATCATGGACAAAGGAAGGCCGCCCGCCTAAGTTTTTCGCCTTGGTGTTGGAAGAAGAATTCAACGCGCGCGGCAAGGCATCCCCCAAAGGGATGCGATCCTTTTTGCTAGCGGCGTTGATTCTCAGCCTCGCCGCCGCTCAGGCGGAGGACTTGCGAACGGAAAGCCGCCAGCCCTTCCTTCACAATATCCCGCTGCACGACACGCAAGGCCGGGTCATTTCTCTCCCCGACCTCTTTAGCGAGGAGGGCAAGCCGCAGGAGCCCAAGGCCGCCCCGTATTCTCCCGCCCAAACGTGCGGCAAATGCCACGACTACGGTGTCGTCGGCCAAGGCTGGCACTTCAACGAGGCGCTGGGCAACGTCAAGCCGGGACGGCCGGGCGAACCGTGGATTTTGACCGACCCGGCCACGCACACGCAGATTCCGCTTTCCTACCGGGGTTGGGCCGGCACGTTCAAGCCGTCGGAACTGGGCCTGGGCGATTTCGATTTTCTGACCAACTTCGCGCGGCATTTTCCCGGCGGCGGGATCGGCGAGCCGGCGAAAATTGATTCCGCCGACCCGAAAATGGGGCGAATGCAGATCACGGGAACGATGGAAATCGATTGCCTGATTTGCCATCAATCGACGGGTCAGTATAACCACGAGGCGCGCTTGACGGCGCTCAAAGGTCAGGATTTTCGCTGGACGCCCACCATTGCCGCCGGCCTCGGCGTCTTTGCCAGCTTCCGCAGTGCGGGCAGCATCGCCGACCAGTGGCATCCCGGAAAAGCGGTTCCCTCGACCCTGCCGTCCATCCGATATGACCGCTCGAAATTCGACGCCGATAACAACGTCATGTTTGAGGTCACGCGCCGCCCGGCCCCGGCCAACTGCTACTATTGCCACACCAGCCAAACGGCCCTCGACGACGCGCGCTGGCATTCCGACCTGGACGTTCACATGCGCGCCGGCATGATCTGCGTCGATTGCCACCGGAACGGGCTGGACCACCAAATCGTCCGCGGCTACGAAGGGGAAAGCAAGGACCGCGCGGTCACGGACGCCATGATTGACTTGCGCGAGAGAATCATCCGGCGCGACGACGCCATGATTGACAGCGCTGACGCCCGGAAACTGGCCCGGCGGCAGCTTGACGCCGAATTGGGAATGATTGACAGCCTCACTTGCCGGGGCTGCCATGAAAGCGGGCGTTTAGGCTCGCCGCGTCTGATCCACAAGGGACTGCCGCCGATTCATCTGGAGAAACTGACCTGCACCGCCTGCCATTCGGGGCCGTCGCCCGGGCCGGAGCCGGAGTTCGTTCACACTTCGCTGGCGCACAAGTTGGGGTTGCCGGCGCCCGCGCGCGGCAAAAACACCGCGCCGATCATCCTTCAACCGGTTTTTCTCCGCGGCAGCGATGGGAAGATTGCTCCTTGCAGAATGGTCTGGCCGAGCTACTGGGCGCGCCGCAAGGACGGAAAATTGACGCCTCTATTGCCCGCGGAAGTTGCCAAAGCGGCCGATCTACCCAAGCAGGAAAGCGACGACGTGCCGCGCGACCCCTACAACACCAAACCGCTGACCGATGCACAGATTCAAAAGGCGTTGGAATCCCTACCCGATGATGCTTCCAAAGGCGAGGCCGTCTTTGTGGCCGCCGGCAAGATGTTTCGTTTGGATAAAGGAAAGCTGGTATCGGAGGAAGACCCCGCCGCCAGGCCTTACTCCTGGGCGGTGGCACATGATGTGCGGCCCGCCCGTCAGGCCCTCGGGGCCAAAGGATGCGCCGACTGCCACTCCGAGGATTCTCCTATCTATTTCGCCACCGTGCTGGCGCGCGGCCCGATCGAACCTGCAAAGGGATTGCACAAGGAGGCCTGGGAACTGCGCGGCGATGACAAGACATGGGCCGAAAGCTTTGCCTTCACTTTCCATTTCCGTCCCCTGCTTAAGTGCATCGTGTTCGGGGCGGCGTTGATAGTGCTGGCAGTGCTGGCGCATTACGGGCTGCGCGGCGTCGGCGCGATCACGGCGGCAGCATCGGCCAGGAAACCCCCGTCATGAACTCCGCCGCAAGAATTTCGTATTGCGTCACATGCGCCGGGGCGTTCGTGCTGGCGGCCACCGGCATCGGCGTCTTCGCCCTGGGCAAAGCGCCCATGACGCACTGGGTGTTGATGGCACACGTGGCCGCCGCGCCGGTGTTCGCGCTGGGACTGGCGGCTGTGGCGTTGACCTGGAGCGGCCCAGGCCGCAGCGGCAGCGGCGGCGCCGGGCGCATGGGTTGGGCGGCGACAGTGCTACTGTGGGTCATCCTGGTTTGCGGGTTGGTGGTCATCCTTTCCGGCGTTGTGCCGATGACCCCGCTCTTGGGCACCGGAGGGCAGCGTATGTTGTATCTGACGCATCGCTATGCGGGCATCGTGTTGGCGGCGGCAATTCTGCTTCACCTGCCCCTGCGCCGGCGCGGGTGACGGGAATTTGTTTTCCTTTTGCGCGCCTTTGTGCCTTTTTGTCGGGGCTGGTATGGAACGATTGCCCGGATTCCGCGACTTTTATCCCGAACCGCTGCCGCACTCCGATGTCTGGAGCGCCGAGGCGCGGCGCTACATTATCGACCGGTGGCGGGAAACCGCCCGCCGCTACGGTTTCCGCGAGTATGACGGGCCGCCCTTGGAACCGCTGGAATTATACACCCTCAAAAGCGGCGCGGAGATCGTCGGCCAGCTCTATAACTTTGTCGATAAGGGCGAGCGGGCGGTGGCCTTGCGCCCGGAGATGACGCCCACGCTGGCGCGCATGGTCGCCGCGCACGAGCGCGCTTACAAAAAGCCGATCAAGTGGTTCGCCGTCCCCCAGCTTTTCCGCTACGAACGCCAGCAGAAGGGCCGCCTGCGCGAGCACTTCCAGTTCAATGCCGATCTGATGGGCGAGGCCGGCCCGGCGGCGGAGGCGGAATTGCTGGCCCTGCTCATCGACAGCTTGCGGGCTTTTGGATTGACAGCGGATGACTTTGTCATCCGGTTAAGCAGCCGCGACGCCTGGGGGGAGTTTTTCCGCAAACACGGCGGCAAGGCGGAGGACGAGTACCCGTTCTACCAGGCCATCGACAAGCTGGAGCGCGAGTCGCCGGAGGAGAGCCGCGGCAAACTGGCGGCGCTGGGCGTGTCGCTGGAGGAGGTCAATCAATTCGCCGCCGCGGGCGAGCCGACGGCGGAGCTGGAGGCGATTGTCAAGAATCTGCGGGCGCGCGGGCTGGCTGATTTTGCGCGGATTGATTACCACGTGATCCGCGGGCTGGCTTATTACACCGGCGTGGTGTTCGAGGCTTTCGACAAGAAGGGCGACTTTCGCGCCATCGCCGGCGGGGGGCGCTATGACAATTTGATCAAGCTCATCTCCGGCGGAAAAGTCGATATGCCGGCGCTGGGCTTTGGCATGGGCGATGTCGTCCTGCTGGAACTGCTCAAGGCGCGCGGCCTGCTGCCGCCGTTGGATTTCCAAATCGACGCCTACTGCCTGATCGAAGACGAGACATTGCGCGAAGCATCGCTGGATTTGGTGCAACACCTGCGCGAGGAGGGATTCGCGGTGGAATATCCGCTGGCCCCCGCCCGAAGCGACAAGCAATTCAAACGGGCGATGGAACTGAAGGCGCGGTTTACCTGTCAGGTGCAGCCCACCGCGGGAGGCGGCGTGGAGGTCAGGGTCAAGAACCTCGCCACCCGCGCCGAGAAGGTCGTGAAATATCAGTCGTGAGATTTCAAAACCCTACTTCTTCCTGGCTTCATCCAATTTGGCGATCATGGCCGAAGGTCCGCCCTCCAAGTAGCCGACCTGCTGCCAAACGACCGTGCCATCGGGCTTGAGCGCGACCAGGGTCGGGTATCCATCCACCTTGTACTTCTCCTGCAGGGCCTTGTTGGCGGCCTTCAATTCCGCCGATTGCGGCTTGCTCCTGGGAAAATCAACCTCGACCAAAACGAGGTTTTTCTTGGCGTAGGCGGCAAACTCAGATTTGGAGAAAGTTTCCGCGTCCAGCTTCTTGCACCAGCCGCACCAGTCCGACCCGGTGAAGTCGAGCAGGACCAGTTTATTTTCCTTTTGGGCTTGGGCTTTGGCATCCGGCACACTCGTCAGCCAGGCCGAATCGGCGGCTGCCAGGTTTCCAGCCATCCAACACATGAATAAACAAATTGCGATCTTTTTCATAAGACACCTTTCTAGTTGCCCCCCAATCTGCCCCTGTTTTCGCCGGCGCGCAATATCAATCGGGCGCTAACGGAGGATCAGCCGGGCCGCCTGCAACAGCGCGTCAGCCTCCGAATCAGTGCCGATGGTGACGCGCAGGAAGTGTTTGGTCTCCGCCGCTCCGAACCAGCGCACTAATACGCGTTCGTCGCGCAACTTTTGCAGCCACGCCTGGGCGGGAAAACGCGGGGGGTGGACGAAGATGAAATTGGCCTGGCTGGGTAGGACATCAAAACCGAGGGCCGCCAATTGGCGGGACAGGCGCTGGCGGGTGGCGATGATGCGTTTAAAGTTTCGGCGGTAATAGGGCAAATCGGCGAGGGTGGCGGCGGCGGCGACCTGGCCCAGGCCGTTGACGTTGTAGCTGTCGCGGATTTTTTGCAGCGCGCCGATGAGCGAGGGGTGGCCGACAAAATATCCCACGCGCAGAAAGCAGAGCGAATAGGCCTTGGAGAAGGTGCGCGCGACGATGACATGCGGATGGCGCAAGGCGAGGGCGAGGGCGTTCTCGCGCGCGAAATCAACGTAGGTCTCGTCCAAAATCACCACGCCTTTTTGGGCGCGGCAGAGTTGGTCCAATTGCCGGGTGCCGTAGCCGCAGCCGGTGGGCGCGTTGGGCGTCGTGACAAAGGTAAGGGCGGCGCGGAAATCCCATGCACGGCCGGCCCTTAGCGCGGCGACGGAGGGCAGGGCGAAGTTTTCGGCCAGGGGCACAGCGCGCGGGCGCGCCCCGTGAATTTGCGCCAGCACCGGGTAAAGCGAATAGCTCGGCGTGAAAAACTGGACGGTTTTCCCCGGCTCGACAAACGCGCGCGTGGCCAGCGCCAGCAACTCGTCCGACCCGTTGCCCACAATGATGTTGCCCGGCGCGCAGGCGTGGAAACGCGAGAGCTTTTGGCGCAGGGCCTCGGCGGTGGGATTGGGATAGAGGCGCAAGCGTCCATCCACAGCCGCTTTGACCGCCGCCAGAACCTTTGGGGAGGGCGGATAGGGATTCTCATTGGTGTTGAGCTTGATCAGACCGCGGATTTTCGGCTGTTCGCCCGGAACGTAAGGATGCAGCGCGCGCACCAGAGGGCGAATAAGAGATTGCGGATGAATCGAAGGCATCGAAAACGAAAATCAGCGCGGGCGGTCGATGGATTGGGAAATGAGGCTTGGCTGCGAGCCGCCACGGGAACGGCGGACCAGGAAAATGACCAGCACGATGGCGATCGTCAACAATGAAAACGCAATGACAAACAACGCCGCTTGCTGGCCGACGGACGCGATGGGCGCGGGAAGGGGGGCCGGGGCGGGTGGGGGACTGGGCTTGTTCATCGGCGCGGACGGGGCGGGCGTCAAAGGCGGCGCGACGGCAGGCTTCGGCTCCGGTGGCGGGGCCGAAGTGACGGGCATTTGGGCGGGAGGCAGCGGGGCGGGCGCCGGCAAGGGCGCCGCGGGAGCGGGCGTGGCTGGTGGAGTCGATGTAGGCGGCGGAGTCGATGCGACCGGCGGAGTTGGTGTGGCCGGTGGAGCCGGTGCGTTTGTGACGGGCGCGGGTGGCGCGGACTCTTTGGCTGAACCTTCCGGCTTGACTGAAGGCACCGTGGATGAGGCGGCGGGCGCCGGAGGCGGCGTGACAGCCATGACGATATTGCTGGTTGTCCCAGGCGTCGGCTCCAGCGCGGTCTCCGCCGGCAGGATAGTGCGAACGGCGTTATTGGTTCCGGTCATGACGATTTCAATCCTGCGCGCGGGCGGTTTTGGTTCAACGGGCGGGGGCGGGGGCGGCGGCATGGCGACGACCAGTTGCGGCGGCGCGTTGGTTTGCGGTGGCGGCAGCGGATCGGCCGTGTGGGGAACGACCACCGAAGAGGGATAATTCACCGTGTAATCAAAGATGGCGCCGTCGCGGGCCACCAGAAGGGTGACTATCGGCGCGTGCGCGGCGCGGAATTCGCGGCCATACTGCTTGTGCAGATCATTGATGTCGGTATCGAAGGGAGTGCCGCGGATGGGCTGCGCGCCATCAAAGACAAAAATCACCGTCAGCCTCTCGGAACCCTCAATGAGGGGCGCGATCTGTGGAAGCACCTTGTCCAGGCGCTCCTGCTTCTCATAGTGTTGGTGGCCCAGGAAACGGGCGACATTGGCGACAATGTCGCCCTTGTTCTTCTGTGACCAGACTTGCATGGGGAAATCCGCATGCAGCCGGTCGTTATACGTCCAAAGGCCGATGGTGTCGCCTTCGCGCAGTTCCCCTTGCACGTCGGATTTGAGGAGTCCAAGGACGGCTTGGGCGATGCCGTTGGTGCGGGATTTCATTACGGAGGCCGTCTCGACGACGAATAGAAAGCGATTTTCCATGCGGTGGTGTCTTGCCGGGACATCGTCGGCGCGGCAAAAAGCGGCGGACAGGAGGGCTGCGGCCAGCAGACAGCCGGCGGCTCGGGCAGGGCCGTTGGATTTGGAGTAGATGTTCATCGGGATGCTTTGAAGCCGGCGCGCTGGCGGCGGTTGTGGCGGAGGATGTCGCGCTCCTGCTCGTGCAAGACGCTGTCCACCGATTCAATGAAATTGGCGCAACTGGAGGCCATGCCCCCGTGGTAAAGAACCGTGTCGCGCTCCGCGTAATCGTCGGTCACCGCCAGGACTTCGCCGATGCCCTCCATGCGGGCGGCGACGCGCTCGATGATCTGGTCGGCCGTCTGGCCGCCGCGGGAATAGAGAATTTCCAACTCTGGCGTGGACGGCTCGGACGTTGCGGCGGCATTGCCGGCCCCGTCGAAGACAATGGTAATGGGAGTGCCAATGGCATCGCGATAGAGGGTGAGCGTGCGGATCAACTCCTGGCGCGCGGCGGCGGAATGACGCGGTTTGCCCGGCGCCACTTCCGGCCAGTTATGCAGGAGGCTGTAGCCATCCACGAGTATTCGCGCCAACGCCATTCCGCCCGATGTTACCTGCATCCGGTCGCCGAAACAACCGGGAAGTGAATTCCGTCTCCGCGGCCCAGGGCGAATTTACGAAGGCAGGCAAGGGAAGGATTTGAAGAGGGGTCGAATGCGCCCCGCGCAAGTGGCGGCAAAGGATCGCAAATATCAGCAATTGCTGGGGTTTTTGAGGATTTTTGGGGCCGGGACCAGGGGAATGGGGCAGAGGAATGTCTGGCAGAGGAATGCCGGGTAACCTGACTCTTCTTTATCCGCCTTCGCAACGGCGCGACAATTCCGCCTTCGGTAAGGCTTCCGACGCCGGCAAGGATTTGGCGCGACAAGAGGGCGCGGCAAGCTGAGCTTGACCGACCTTGACCTTGACTTCTTGACCGACAACCTTGACTTGGCTTGACTCACCTTGACTTCTTCTTGACTCCCAGGGGCCTGCAAAGGAGCTAAGGTTATGATGATGAGGAAGATGCAGCGCATTAAGCGATACCTTGACCAACCTTGACTGGCACCTTGACCCAGGCTTGACCGGGTTTTACTTTAACGATAACGTGGCATTGAGCTGGCAGAGCCTGAATCAGTGAATGCCGAGGGCTTAACGGCCCAGGCTTGCCGATATGCCAAAGAGACCGCCTTCGCTAAAGCTACGGCGGGGCAGGCAGACCGGCCCGCCAGCCTTCAACGTCCCATATAATAATGGGACTGTCAAGGGCTTTTTTCAGCAATTTCGGAAGGTGAGCCATTGGTCGCCTTCAGGATGACCCTTGGGAAAGATTTCGTCGCTTGAACGGATTCCTCTGCTGTTGGGGTTCACTTCATGTTGGCATGAGACGACACTTCCCCTGGTTCCGGTTTTTCTGATTTCTACGCCCCGTCTGTCAAAGAGCAACGACCCGAAAAAACACCGACCCCAAAAGAGCCTCACCCGCTATGAAACCACTGGTTCCACGGCAGGTCTTCCTCCAGTGCTAAATCCAGTTCGTGGGCCAGGGCCTTGAGGGTCATTTCGCCCACGCGCACCAACTGACTGTGCATGGCAAAAGCCGTGAAGAGCGTAAAGCCGAACACCAAAATCAACATCTGGGCCAACATCGCGGTGGGATCATGATGATAGCAGTGGTCCAGGTGATAAGCCTGGGTCAGTTCGTTGAACGCTTTGTTTTCGATGCCCCAGCGCCGGTGTCCGGCATGATAAACCAGCTCGGCGGCATATCCGTCCAGTTCGGCACTAGCGCCCCAAACCCATAGACTTCGCCGGGGTTTCTTTTCTTTGCGCCCGCCCCGCACGCGCTTCTCCACCCATTGTTCCTCGGAACGGACGACCCGGACCGGCCCGCCATATTCTTGGCTGAACTGGAGGTCTTTGGCTTCCCACAGTTGGACCTGCCGCTGGCGTTGCTCATCGTTGAAGGACGCGCAGGGTTTTTGGCCTTGGCTCAACTGTTGAGCCTCCTGATAGACTTCCATGTCCTCCCGCTTGAGCACGACCACAAAAAGCCAGCCCAGCTTTTGCACCGTCCGCAGGAAGGGTCCCTTGGCATACCAGGCATCGGCCGTGATGCCGTCAAAAAAGCGGGGACCGTAGATCCGCCGCACCCGGCCCAGCAGTCGCAAGGCCGCCGCGCATTCGTCTTGGCCTGGAAGGATCGGCTCGACATCCAGCAGGACGTTGATGTTGGGACCATTGATCTGGGCAAAGACGTAACGGTGGTAGTACTCCGTCACTTTCTGCTTGTGCCCGTCGGCGTCGGTCACTTCGACTTGGCGCTGGCAGCAGCGCGCGCAGCAGCGGCTACGGCTCTTGCAATGCTCGTTGCCATCCAGGCTCAGAAAGAGCAAGCCCTTGATCTTACAGCTTGCCAGCGCCTTGTTGCGTTTGAGCGTCTTAACCACCTGAGCTTGATTTTGGCGCCAGCCCTCCGGCGTCATGCGCTCGGTCACATACTCCAAGGTGTCATCGCTGACGGGGGCCCTGAGGCCGCAGAAATGCCGCCAGCGCCGCCGCTTGGTTTGCTGCGCCAGGTCCAGGTAACTGGAAACGCGCGTGACGACGCCCAGCACCAGACACAGGCTCACCGGGAGGATCGCAATCTCAGGGTCCGAGCGGCCATCGCGCACGCTGCGCAAGAGTCCTTTGAGGTCAAAGACCTTCTGGGTGTAGTGGAGAAATTGGGCCAACCGATTCACTGGGCCTGGAGGGGATCACCGCGGCGGAGCAGTTCCCAATTGATCCAGGAGAGTTGGTCCAGGCTTTCCAGGAGTTGTTGGTAGGCCTCAACGCCGCGGCGCCCTTGGAGGATTTGGGAGGGTTCTTTGAGCAGGAGGGTTCGCATCTGGCGTTTGGGCAGACAACGGCTCAAGTAATAAAAAGGGCCGTGTTTTTCACCCTGGCGGCAACGGCAGTTGGGGCGGCCGCATTTGAGGAAGCGTTCCAGGAAGGAGGCATGAATGGCATCCGGCGGCAGGGCGAGGGTGCGCAGGAGCAGAGCCTTGCGCTGGCGCAGGGCGAGGGTGGAGAGGCGCTGAAGCTCATTCTTACTCATAATATGCGTAAGATACCACAGCCGAGGGGTAATGCAAGCCAAAACGAAAACACCCTGCGAAAACGAAAACGCTCGACGAGGGCCTAACACGTTGGATTTGATTAGGTTACACAGCGGCGGCTATACCCCATTCCGAAATCACTGGGCTTTTTTTGGAGATTTTTTGGGGAGGGGGTAAAAATGCCGCGCAAATCGCAAAAACGAATTAGGTGGGAAGGCTGGAAGGCGTTGATGGAGAGGGTCTTCTGAAGGAAAGTGCCACGGATTTGAATCAAAACCCGCACGATCACGGTGGTAAACGATCGGCAAGGTCATCAATGGAGCATCACCGGGGGAGGCAAGTCTTACCGGGTTGCGCGGCGGAGTCGGCTTGCGGGAAAAGCAAAAGCCGGCAAGTCTTGGCGGAGGCGGGCAACGGCTTAACTGACTTGTCACGGTTCATCTGGCTCAAATTACGGCCACGCCGTTTGCATCAAGTCGGGTTCGCCTTCCCATTTCCGCGAGCCGCTCGTGTTGGCTACCGCTCCAAGTTACCGGAACCGGCTGGATTGATGGAGCAGTCCCACTCAAAGTGCGTGGGCGGTGTTTGCCATGCCTCCCAATCCACATGAAGCCTGCCAAAACGCCCGTCTGACGTCTTAATGTAAAATTCCTGGTTGACGTCGGGCCGCCATTTTGGAGCATCTGCTTTCTGATCAAGGGTGAACGTCGGTCTATATCCGGTCTCCGGCGAGCGATAAGTAAATTCATCCTCGGTAGGCTGGATGCCGCCGCCAAGCACGGCGACTTCAAACGTGAGGTTAAATTCGCCGTGCCCGTGGGGCGCGGACGCCACCGGCACTCGCTTGCACATGATTTCGAAATTGCCATCGGCGCTAGGTTTGCCCGTATAAAGATCGAAACGGTTTGTTGTTCCATCACAGGCCACCTTGCCATGCCACGCTGAACCAACCAACGGCTCCTTTCCCGCGATTCTCCACATTCGAATCACAACCGGATTGGCCGGGTCGGGATGGTATGATCCGGTTAAAGCATACACAAAGCCAAGTTGCGCCTTTTTTGAAAGCTCGTATCCTGGCTTTTGGATTGACGTGATAAAAAGAGAAGCGCCTAAAGCACCCGTCAGCGTAAACGACCCGTTTGCGTCAGTCTCCAAAGGATATTCCTTTTCCTCGGTCGTGGCGGTTGCGAAATGGCTGGTTACCACCTTCAGTTTAACGGCTGCTCCGGTTACCGGCAGTTTGTTCTGGTCCACCACCTTGCCGTAGAAGGCAATCGGCACATTCTCCTCCGCTGTCTGCGCAATGACAGAAATTGGCAAAAGACAGACAACCAGCGACGTTAAGAGTTGTGTAGTCGTAAAATGAATGTTGTTCATGGTTAAACCTTATTGTTCGAGGTTGAAGCTAACGAGCAGTTGACGCCAGTAAGCCGCCGTGGTCATGTTGTCGGAACGAAATTGAAAACCGTGCTGGTTCTGGAAATTGTAAGGCGAAAGAAAGAGGTTGATCGGCGCTGTTTTCGAGAAGGGGGCAGCAACATTTGTCTCCGCCCCTAATGCGAGGGAATACGACTCGTCAGCCCTGGCAAAAATCTCATAAGTATTGGTGGGAAAGAAGAGATTGCGGTATGGGCGGATGCCAAACTGCTGATAATACCCCGACGGATGTTGCGAAAATGACGTGCTGTAGTAGTAACTGTTGTCCGGCTTCATGTGTTGGTTGGCCACCCACCAGCCCAAAATCTGATCGGCGTTATCGTAGAAATCCACAAAGTGAGCGGCACCGGCGATGCCATTGAGATACGGCGGCGCGCCGTTGGTATAATAATGCCCCTCCGAATCGGGAGTGATTAGGCCACTTCCATTGATGCCGTAAGTGTTGGTCAAATCCGCTGGCACCGTGTTGTCATAAGCGCGGGCCGAGAGCGCTGCCTGCGAGGCCACATAAGTATTGACGATCAAGCTCGCGCCTTCCGCAGTGGCCAAGCGCAAGGCCTCGCCCGTGACCACGTTGCCCATGCTGTGCGCCAGCACATAGACCTTGCCGGGATATTGGCTGTTTAGGCCAGCCAGGAAGGATTCAAAGGGCTGCCCGCTTTGCCAGGCCGTCCACTCGCCCAGGTCAAAGTTGCCGAGATACGGAGGATAGAGGCTGAGACGATTGCAAGGCCAGCGGAAGCTGCCAAAGCGCCCCTGGTAACCCTGCCAATAAAGCCGCTTATACATCGTCTCGGCTTGGCGGTCCTTCTGCCAGGAGGGCGTGTTCCAGCCATGAACATAGACAATGTAGGTGTCGTTGGTGTCGTAGGCGGGGTCGTAGGA
>JBEKSF010000045.1:0-39097 GCA_049517295.1 Verrucomicrobiota bacterium | reverse complement strand
CTTCGAGGCTGTCTCCCAAGCCGTGCAGGGCCACCAGCAGCCGGTTGCTCTGCTGGCGGCCGCGGATAAATTCAGTGTCAAGCATAAGTCATAGGGGCGCGGGCGGCGCCGGCCGGGGGGCCAGTTTGAACCGCGCGTATCCGGGCCGGGCTTTGGCCGCCGGCTCCAGGCCCGTGCCCGGGCCGGCCGCCGCCAGCAATTGGCGCTGGCTGCGCCACGGCGCCGCCCCGTGGCGGGCCGGCGGGCGCGCGTAAGCTCCGCTGGCCCGCAGGAACCGGGCCTTGACGTTGTCGCGCAGCAGGGCCTCGAGCACCTGCCCGCGCAGGCGCTCCCGCAAATTGCCATCCTCGATCGGACACATCACTTCGATGCTGTGAAAGAAATGGCGCGGCGTCCAGTCGGCGCTGCCGATCCAGACTTCCGGCTGGCAGGCGTTCTCAAAATAAAAGACGCGGCTGTGTTCGACGAACCGGTCCACGATGCTGCGCACGGTGATATTCTGGCTGATGCCCGGCAGGCGCGGGCGCAGGCAGCAGATTCCGCGCACAATTAAATCGATCTTCACTCCCGCCTGCGAAGCGCGGTAAAGGGCGGCGATGGTCTGCGGGTCTTCCAGCGCGTTGATCTTGGCGATGATGCGCGCGGGCAATCCCTGCCTGGCCTGGCGCGTTTCGCGGTCGATCAACGCCAGTATCCTGGCCTGCAAATCGAACGGCGCCACCACCAGCTTGCGGGTGCCGGGAAACTGGCAGACGCCGGTGAGCAGGTTGAAGAGATTGGTCGCGTCCTCGCCGAAGGCCGGGCGGCAGGTCAGCAGGCCCAGGTCGGTGTAGAAGTGGGCCGTGGCCGGATTGTAATTGCCGGTGCTCAAATGCAAATACCGGCGGATGGCGTCGTCGTCCTTGCGCACCACCAGGCACATCTTGGCCCGCACCGTGCAGCCGACCAGCCCATAGACCACGTGGACGCCGGCCTCCTCCAGGCGCCGGGCCCAGAGCGTTTTGTCGCCGTCCTCCGAACGGCCCCTCAATTCCACCACCGCCGTGACCTGCTTGCCGTTGCGCGCCGCCTCCACCAGGGCCCCGAAAATCGGCGCGTCCGCCCCGGCGCGGTACAAGGTCTGTTTGATGGCCAGCACCTTCGGATCGGCCGAGGCCTGGCGCAAAAAATCGGTGACGCTGCTGAAATTCTCGTAGGGATGGTGCAACAGCACGTCCCCGCGCCGGATGACCGCAAAGAGGTCCGGCTCCTCGCGCAAGGCCGCCGCCACCGGCGCGACAAACGGGGCGTCGCGCAACTCCGGGCGATGCCCTCCCTCGACCACCGCCATGAGGCGGATCGGATCGACCGGACCGTCAATAATAAAGAAGTCCTCCTCGCCAAGGCCGAGGTTTTCCAGCAGCAGCGCGCGGATTTCCAGCGGGCATCCTTCCTCCACCTCCAACCGCACCGCGTCGCCCCTGCGGCGGTGGCGCAGGTCGATCTCGACCGCTTTGAGCAGGCTGGCGGCCTCCTCCTCGTGCGTGTAGAGTTCGCTGTTGCGGGTCACGCGGAAAAGCCAGCGGCCCAGCACCTCCGCGCCGGGAAACAATTCGCCCATGTAATGCCCGATCAAATCCCCCAGGAAAACATAGTCCTGCCGCTGCGAGTCCTGGCGCGGCAGTTTGACCAGGCGCGGGAGCACGCGCGGCACCTGCACCACCGCCAAGCGGCGGCGGCGCTCCGTCGCGTCGGCCAGTTCCAGCCGCACGATCGAGTTGAGCGACTTATTAAGCAATTTCGGGAACGGATGCGCCGGGTCCAATCCCAGCGGCGTAAGCACCGGGCGGACCTGCGCGCGATAGAAACGTTCCACCCACGCGCGGTCGGACTTGGAAAGCTCTTTGAAGCCGAGAAAACAAATCCCGTTGGCGGCCAGTGCCGGGCGGAGGTCCTTGCGCCAGCAGGCATACTGGCGGGCAACCAGACGGACGACGCGCCGGTGGATGGCCTGGAAGGTCTCAGCCGCGGTCAATCCGTCGGGGCTGCGCTCGGCGGCGGCGCTTTCGATCTGTTGTTTGAGCGCGGCGACCCTGGTTTCAAAGAACTCGTCGAGGTTGGCGCTGAAAACGCAGAAAAACTTCACCCGTTCCAGCAGGGGAGTGGAGGCGTCCAGCGCCTCATCGAGCAGGCGCTGGTTGAATTCCAGCCAGCTCAACTCCCGGTTGAGCAGGTGTTCAGGCCCGGTCTTTGGCGCTTTGGCTGGCATGGATTAAATGTGGCGCGGTGACAATTGCTGATTTCAGTAACGCGGGGAAGTTGTACCGCAAAGACACAATGAAAGTCAAATGCACCGGCTGGCATCGGACACAGCACATCTGAAATAGGCGCTTGATCTCCGCTCGCACGGTGCTATTTGACATCGGCATGGCGATTCAATGTATTCCGCTCACTTGCGCTCTTCTGGCGTTGTCCACCGCCCCCGCTTTGGCGCAATTGGATTCCGGGAACCCGCTCAATGGCCTGGAGCAACTCAAGGACTTTCAAACCGGGCGCGCCTCCTCGACCGATCCTAATTGGCGCCATGGCAACGCTGACTCGCGGCCCATCGCCCCCGGCGGCACCCTCACGCTGGCGGAACTGGACGGCCCCGGCATGATTGTCCATTTCTGGTGTACCATCGACGACCGCGAGCCGTTTTATTCCCGCCTGCTGACGCTACGCATTTACTGGGACGGTGAAAAAAATCCCAGCGTCGAGTGCCCGATTGGGGATTTTTTCGGCATGGGGCACGGCATCGACAAGCCATTCACCTCACTGCCCATTCGCGTGACCTCCGATGGCCGGGGGCGCAATTGCTATTGGCCGATGCCGTTCCGGAAATCGGCGCGCCTGACCGTGAGCAACCACGGCGCCAAGCGGTGCGGGGCGTTTTATTATTATATTGACTGGCAGAAACGCCGGTCGCTGCCCCGGAAAACGGCCTACTTTCACGCCATGTACCGCCAGGAATTCCCGTGCATCATGGGGCGTAATTACCTCATCGCCGACATCCGGGGGCGCGGCCACTACGTGGGCACGGTGCAGAGCGTCTATCTGGTCTCCCCCGGGTGGTACGGCGAAGGGAACGATTTCTTTTTTATTGACGGGGAAAAGGAGCCGAGCCTGCGCGGAACGGGGACGGAGGATTATTTCTGCGACGGCTGGGGGTTTCGCGAGCAGGCCGGGCCGTTTTACGGCGCGCCGCTGTGGGAGGGATACGACACCGGAGACCGCGGCAGCGCCTATCGCTTTCACATTCCCGATCCGGTGACTTTCAAGAAATCCCTGCGCGTCGAAATCCAGCACAAAGGATCGCAACAGTTCCCGGATGGCGCCGGCAGCGGTTTCATCGAACGCGACGATCTGATGTCCAGCGTCGCCTTCTGGTATCAAACCGAACCGCACAAGCCGTGGGCGCCGCTGCCGCCCGGACCGGAGCGCCTGCCCTTTCATGAGCGGACGTTGCTCAAGGGCCACGAGGCCGCCGGAGACGCGCGGCATTCGCAGGGCGCGCTGGACGTTCAGTCCGTCGCCGGGGCGACGGATGGGAAACAACTCTGGTTCCGGCCCGCCGCCGGCGACGCCTGGGCGGAAGTTTCCTTTCAAACGGACAAGGCGGAATCGGCGGAGTTGTACTGCAAGATGACCCACTCGTGGGATTACGGGATTTACGAAGTCAAACTGGATGGCCAGCCGCTGGAAAAACTGGACCTTTACGCGCCGGAGGCAACGGTCGTGGCGCACAAATTCGCCCCGCGCGAGTTGGCGGCGGGGCCGCATACGCTGCGGTTTGAATGCGCCGGCAAAGCGGCCAAATCCGCCGGGTATTTTCTCGGCTTCGATTCTCTGGCGGCGCGGATTCCCGCTTACCAGCGCCCCGCCGGCGTTGACCTCCGCTCATTGCAGGTGCCCCAGTGAGCAACCCGCCCATTCAGATCGATCCCCCTGCGCCCTTGGTGCGTTTGACAGGCATCACCAAGCGTTTCGGCCCGGTCACCGTCCTGCGCGACGTTCAATTCGAGGGCCGCGCCGGCGAGGTCCATGTCCTGGCGGGGGAGAACGGGGCGGGAAAAAGCACTCTCATTAAAATCCTCGCGGGCATTCACACTGACTTCGACGGGCGCATCGAAATTGAGGGCCGCGAAGTCCGTCCGCGTTCGCCGCTGGAAGCCGCCGCCCTGGGCGTGGCGGTGATTCATCAGGAACTTTCACTCATCGGTCCGATGAGTGTGGCGGACAACATTTTTCTCGGACGCACGCCGGCGCGGGCGGGCTTTGTGCGGGAACGGAGCCAAAACGAGGCGGCGCGGCGCTGGGTGGGACAGTTGGGCCTGGAGATCGATGTCCGCCAGCCGGTGGAGCGGTTCCCGGTCGCGGCGCGGCAACAGATTGAAATTGCCAAGGCCTTGAGCCAGGACGCGCGGGTGATCGTGATGGACGAGCCCACGAGCGCGCTCAACGCCCCCGAAGTCAACACACTTTTTGCCCTCATCCAATCCTTGCGCGCCCGCGGCTGCTGCATCATCTATATCACGCACAAAATGGAGGAAATCGAGCGCATCGCCGACCGCATCACGGTGCTGCGCGACGGCCGCTGGATTGGCACCGCGCCGGCGCCCCAACTGCCGGCGGCCAAATTGATCCAATGGATGGTCGGACGCCAGTTGGGCGAACAATTCCCCCGACGCGCGCCGCATCCGGGCGCCGAACGCCTGCGCCTGGAGAACTTCAGCGTTTTCCCTTCCGGCTTCTCGTCCCGTCCGGCGGTGGATAACGTCACCTTCTCGGTGCGGGCGGGCGAAGTGCTGGGGGTGGCGGGCTTGCAAGGATCGGGCGCGAGCGAACTTTTCCTCGGCCTTTTTGGCGCCTACGGAGCGGCCACGCGCGGACAGGTGCGCCTGGAGAATCAGGAGGTTCGTATTGCCTCGCCGCGCCAGGCCGTCGCCGCCGGCGTGGCGCTGCTGACCAACGACCGCAAAGCCACCGGGCTGGTGCTCTCATTGTCCGTCGCGGCCAACGCCACGCTGGCCGACCTGCCCCGCCTGTCTCCCGGCGGCTGGCGGCGTCCCGCCCGCGAGCGCGCGGCAGCCGAGGCGATGACCGCGCCGATGCGCCTGCGGGCGACTTCAATGGACGTGGAGGTCGGCGCCCTTTCCGGCGGCAACCAGCAGAAGGTCGCTCTGGCCAAGTGGCTGCAAACTCGTCCCCGCGTGCTCCTGCTCGACGAACCGACCCGCGGCATCGACGTCGCCGCCAAACGGGAAATATACCAACTGGTCGAGCAGTGGACCGCCGCGGGCATCGCGCTGCTGCTGATCACCTCGGAAATGCCCGAATTGTTGACTCTGAGCGACCGTGTCGCGGTGCTCCACCGCGGGCGCCTGGCGGCGGAGTTTTCCCACGCCGAGGCCGCTCCCGAAGCCATCCTGGCGGCCGCCATGGGACAAAGCGCATGAAAACCTTCTCCTGGAAATCCGCCGCGGCCAGTCCGGCCGGCCGGGCCTTGCTGGCGCTGCTGCTGGTCATGGCGGCGGGTTTGATTTTCAACGCGGACGGCGCGTTTTTCAAAATCGGCACCCATCGCGACACGCTGCGTCAGGCCTCGGTGTACGGCATGTTGGCTTGCGGCATGACGCTGGTGATTGTGTCCGGCGGCATTGACCTGGCGGTGGGCAGCATGGTCGGTCTGTCGGCCGTGTGCGCGGCGCAAATGGCGATTCATTGGAATTGGCCCGCGTGGGAGACGGTCCCCGCTTGCCTGGCCGCCGGCGCCCTTTGCGGCGCGGTCTCCGGCGTCGTGACCGCCGGACTGCGGGTGCAACCGTTTATCGCCACGCTCTCGATGATGGTGCTGGCGCGCGGGCTGGCCAAATACGCCTCGGGCGGAATGAAGGTCTCCACCGCCGTGCGCAACGCGGATGGGACTTACCATTATGTGGAGGTGCCGCCGTTGTTCCGCGCCATCGATCATCGCGTGCTGGGCGGCAACCTGTCGATGGTCACGGTGATTTTTCTGGTGTGCGTTTTCCTGGCCTGGGTGGCGTTGTCCAAGCACCGCTGGGGCCGCTATCTCTACGCCATCGGCGGCAACGAAGAAGCGGCGCGCCTTTCGGGCGTGCCTGTCATCAGGGCCAAAATTGGCGCGTATGCCGCCTCCGGCCTTTTCTCCGCGGTGGCGGGCCTGTGCCAGGCGGCGCAAGAACAGCAGGGCGATCCGGAAGCCGGCGGCGGCTATGAGTTGGTCGCCATCGCAATGGTGGTCATCGGAGGCACCAGTTTGATGGGAGGGCGCGGCGGAATCGGATTGACCCTCCTGGGCGTCCTGACTATCGGTTATCTGGATAAAATCCTCAGCATCAATGCCGTGCCCGAAGCGGGCCGGTTGGTCCTGACCGGAATTATTATTGTCGCCGCCGTGCTGACCCAGCGGCGCAGCCGGACATAGAAATTAAGTCATTATATGCGCGCACAAATCGTTCCTCTCCTCTTCACCCTGGCGTCGATCCTCTTGACTGGGTGCGGCCAATCCAAGCCCGCCCCCAACGAAGCCAAAGGCGGTGCCCCGCCCCGCCAATACGTCATCGGCATGTCGCAGTGCAACCTGGGCGAGCCGTGGCGCGTGCAGATGAACGAAGACGTCAGAGAGGCCGCCGCCAGCCATCCCGAATTGAAAGTCGTCTTCAAGGACGCGCAGAACGATACCCTAAAACAGCGCGCCCACGTCGAGGAGTTCATCAGTTCCAAGGTCGATCTGCTCATCATCAGCCCCAAGGAAGCCCAACCCCTGACCGAACCGGTGGCCCGCGCCATCGACACCGGCATTCCGGTGATCGTGCTGGACCGGGCCGTGTTGGGCGACAAATACACCTGCTTCATCGGCGCTGACAACACGAAAATTGGCCGCGCGGCTGGCGAATGGATTGTCAAAAAACTCGGCGGCAAGGGCAAGGTCGTCGAGTTGATGGGGTTGATGACCTCCATTCCCGGCCAGGACCGCCACAACGGCTTTCGCCAGGGCATTGCCGGCTCGGACATTAACGTGATCTTTGAGGCCGACATGAAGTGGCTGGAGCCGGAAGCCCGCCAGGAGATGGAGTCGGCCCTCTCGCGCTTCGATCACATCGACCTGGTCTTTGCGCACAACGATCCGGGCGCCCACGGCGCCTATCTGGCCGCCAAGGCCGCGGGCCGCGACAACATCCTTTTTGTGGGCATCGACGCGCTGCCGCAGGAGGGTGTGGCCTACGTCCAGCAAGGAATACTTGACGCGACCTTCCGCTACCCCACCGGCGGGGCCGAGGCCATTGACACCGCGCTGAAGATTTTCAAAGGCGAACCTGTGCCGAAAAAGATTGTCCTGGGCACACGGCTCTTCGACAAAAGCAACGTCGCCGCCGGCGGCGCGGCCCTGCCGTGAAGGACTGTGAAGCTACCGATGCCTTATCCCACCAACCAATTTCAGTACAGCGCCAACCGAATTCCGGGAACGCTTCCAAATGCCATATCCCGGCTGATCAGCGGCTCCCGATAATAACGGGCAAAGCCGGCAATCCAATTGTCGTTCTCCCCCAAACGCCGTCCCTCCCGGAGCAATTCCCGGTCGATGTCCGCCGCTGCGTCCACGATACCTGGGTGAAGGCGATAAACGGTCCATTTTCCCAACCATTGCCATGCGGCTGCCGCATTGGGGAACAGAACGGACAATTCGCCAGCGGTAATTATCGACATACGAATCGTGTCCTTCCGGTGTTCGACAAAAAAAATAGTGGCCGCGCCTCGTCTTCCCCGGCTTTGCTCCCTCAGCAGGTCGCTTGCAAATGTAGTATCTGCGATCATCTCCGGCGACGGGAACGTCGTCCGCGTTCGGCAACAAACGCATCGATCCGGCTTGCGTCGATCCCGGCAGGGGGTTCGGCCTCGAACATATCCAAAAGTTCGCCACAGGTGTCGGCCGGCTTCCTGACATGGCGCAGGATTACCTTGGTGAATGAATCCCTGTCTCCTTGCTTGAGAGACGAGAGCAGCTTGTAGGCATCGTCATCGATGGTAATCGTTTTACTCATGCACGAACAATACACGATCTCTTATCGGGTCGTCAACCAAGCCCGGCATTGCCATAATTGAAGTTCTTTCCAGTTAGCGGGCCTGCCCGGGGGGGAACCAGTGTGCCTTGGCGCCGGCTTTTTTCTCCGGCACACCAAAACGGCCTTGGCCCAAGGTGGCGAAAAACCTTAAAATTATACCGCAAAAGCACATTGAAAGCACGGCGCGCCACGATAAGCTGGAAAGGCTCCCTGAGCTCCGGTTGAGCGCGCAAGGGCGCACGACTCGTAACATTGCGACAACTGCTTATGACCAAATCTTTGCCGTCCCAACACGCTTATCTCATGGCCAGCGGCGACCTCCGCCTCAGCGCCAACCAGAAATGCTGGCCCGTCCAGGCCAATATGGAAGCACAACTGGCCAAATCGCTCAAAAACGAGGGCTGGAAATGCGTCCGCGCCCACCCATTCGACCCGGCCAAGAATCACGGCTTTATCGACTCCCAGAAAATGGGCATGGAGGTTTTCCGCCAACTCGATCCCAACGCGCCGCTGATCGTGGCTGAATCGGTCTGGCAATACAGCCATCATGTGCTCCATGGCCTCTACACCCATCGCGGCCCGATCCTCACGGTCGCCAATTGGAGCGGCACCTGGCCGGGGTTGGTCGGCCTGTTGAATCTCAATGCCTCGATGACCAAGGCCGGCATCGCTTACAGCAGCCTGTGGAGCGAGGATTTCTCCGACACCTTCTTTATCAATGGCCTGCGCCAATGGCTCGGCGGCCGCGCGCTCAGCCACGATCAGAGCCACGTCCGCGACCTGGCCTCCGTCCAACTGCCCCCGGCGGAGGAGAAGCTGGGCCGCAGCCTGGGCGCCCGCTTCCGCCAGAGCAAAGCCATCATGGGCGTTTTCGACGAAGGCTGCATGGGCATGTACAACGCCATCATCCCCGACGAACTCCTGCACCCCACCGGCCTGTTCAAGGAGCGCCTGAGCCAATCCTCCCTCTTCGCCGCCATGCGGGAGGTGAGCGACGCCGAAGCCCACGCCGTGCTGGACTGGTATCTCAAGAAGGGCGTGAAGTTTAACTGGGGCAAAAACGAGGCGACAGAATTGACGCGCGCACAAACCCTCCAGCAATGCAAAATGTATATCGCCGCCCTCCGCATCGCCGATGATTTCGGCTGCGCCGCCATCGGCATCCAATACCAGCAGGGCCTCAAGGACCTGGCCCCGGCCAGCGATTTGGCCGAGGGCACGCTCAACAACGTGGACCGCCCGCCCGTGCGGTGCGCGCGCACCGGCCGCATCCTCTTTCCCAACGAAGCCCTGCCGCATTTCAACGAAGTCGATGAATGCGCCGGGTTGGACGGCTTGGTAACCTACCGCTTGTGGCGTGCGCTGGGCTACCCGCCCGAAAACACGCTGCACGACCTGCGCTGGGGACAGCGCTTTCAAAACAACGGGTTCGACGATTACGTCTGGGTGCTCTTGATTTCAGGCGCCGTGCCGCCCGCCCATTTTGCGGGCGGCTGGAAGGGCGCCACCAGCGAACGCCAGCCCTCCATGTACTTCCGTCTCGGCGGCGGCACCCTCACGGGTGTCAGCAAACCCGGCCACATTGTCTGGAGCCGCATTTTCATCATGGGCGGCAAGTTGCACTGCGATCTGGGCGTCGGACGGTCGGTGGAATTGCCGCGCGAGGAAACCGAGCGGCGCTGGCGGGAAACCACCCCGCAATGGCCCATCATGCATGCCTGCTTCAACGGTGTCAGCCGCGACCAAATGATGGCCCGCCACAAAGCCAATCACGTCCAGGTGGTGTACGCGCCGGACGAAAAGAAAGCCCATCGCGCCTGCCGCATCAAAGCCGCCATGCTGGCCGAACTGGGCCTGGAGGTCCATTTTTGCGGGAACGTCAACGTCGCCTCCCGCCCTAAGTAAGCACGTGCCGCAAGTAGAGATACATTAGCGGGGCATTGAAGAGCAGACTGTCCAGCAGGTCGAGTATCCCGCCGATGCCCGGGAACAAATGCCCGGAATCCTTCAGCCCGGCCTCCCGCTTGAAGAGCGACTCGATCAAATCTCCCACCACCGCCCCCGTGCTCAGAATGATGCCTAGCAGGATCGAGTGCCCCGGCGTCATCCCGGCCAGATGCCCTCCCGCCACCCGCGCGAAAACCACGCTGGCCGCCGTCGATACCACCACCGCCCCCGCAAACCCCTCCCACGTTTTGCCCGGACTGATGCGCGGAATCATTTTGTGTTTGCCGAAGAGCGAGCCGACGGCGTAAGCGCCGCAATCGCTCAATTTGGTGACGACGACGAAATAAAGAACGTAGTATTGACCCTCCACCCCCTGCTGTCCGAAGAAGTTTATTTTCTGGATGAAATTCAACAGCCACGGCACGTACATCCACCCGAACAACGTGGTGGATATGGCGATGAATCCTGTGGTGTTGCGGCGCGACGCTAATTGGCTCAGGCACAACCCGAGCACAAAAAAGATCAGGAAGCTCGTTTCAAAATCGTTCACCCGCCAGGGCCTGGCGGCAAACCCGAAATCCCCGGACACATACACGAAGGTGGCCGAGATCAGCAGCACCCCGCCAAAAATTCCGAGCTTGGCGTAACAGGCATACCCCAGTTTTTGCGCCATCCCGTAAAATTCCATCAGGCCGGTCGCCGCCAGAAACACGAGGATCAACAGGAAAAAATAATCCGAAAGCACCTTATGGCCGGAGAACAGAGCGCCGATGACAATGCTCCACAGCACGACAAAACTGAACAGACGCCGGAAAAAAATGCCGCGCTTGGACAACGGCGCCGCTGTTGACCTGATCTCTTCGGACATCGGGCAAGAAACTTAACGGACGCTCGCACGCTGTCTAGCCCGCATTTGCGCGCGGAAAATCCCCCTCCGCCGCCCCCAGGACCCGTCGGCCGCCGGCGGATTGCAAAAGTGTCCAGACCGAGGTGATGGCCGTCTATTTCGCGCCCTCATCGATCCAGGCGCGCAGCAGTCCCACTTGTTCAGCCGTCAACGGTTTGGGCGGCGGCCCGCCCCGGCCCGGTCCTCCCGGCGCGGGCGGCCCTCCCGCATCAGGCGGTCCGCCAGATCCAGGCGGCCCGTCAGGTCCAGGCGGCGGGGCATCGCCGGGTGGAGGCCCCTGGGGCGGCGGCCCACCCGCTCCGCCCGGCGGAGGGGGCCGGTGCTTGGGCGGCATGGCGATTTTGTCATCGATGCGCGCGGCAGCGGCGACCAGCAAGCTCTTCTTGCTGTCACCCGGAACGACCACCTGGCCGTCGTGGCCGCCCTTGAGAACGCCTTCGACGCTATCCAGGCGCAGGCCCGCCTTGGGCCTTTGCGCTCCGTGGCAGCGCAGGCACGAGGCTTTGAAAAGCGGTTGAATGTCCTTGTCATACGTCACCCCCTGCTGGCTGGCCGCGGGCGGCAACTTGGAGACATCGATCTTGCTGATGTCCCACTCATTCTCCTCGGCCAGCGCGGAAACGGCGGCGGAGACGATCACAACAAATAAAAGCCTTTTGTCAGTCATAATATCAAATTTGTCGCGGGCATTTTACGGAGTTCATAGGAAATGCAAGGACATAATGGCCCGCGATATTTTTCAGCGTCGGTTCATCGGGGCGGTCTTTGCCAGGAACGGGCCGCCAACCGGGCGCGGGTCATGCGCTCCCGCAGGCCGCCCTGTTCCAGAAAATCCTTTTCCAGCCGGCGCAGTTGTTGGTCCAGCAAATAATTGGCCTGGTGAATCAGGCAGATGAGGATGTTGGCCACAGTCTCGGGCGGGCGGGTTTCGATAAAGGCCCTATAGGACTCATAGGACGCATTCTGAGCCCCAAGCTCGCGCACATACACAGCCTCCTTGGAGTTCTTGTCCCACAGGCGCAGTCCTCGCTGGCGCAGGAAGTCTTTATAGTCGCCCAGCAGTTCCTCCAGGCTGGCCCGCGCCACGTTCACCAGCTTGAGTTCCGCTTCCTTGGAAGTGCCGGACACCTGGCTGCCCTCGGCAATGTTTTTGTTGCCGCTGCGCGCGGCCTGCACCATCTGGTCGTGGGTGCGGGATCGCTTGTCTATGAAACGGTCGCAAAAGCGCACGGTCGCGTCGTAGATGATCTGGGACTTTGGATAGGAAAAAAGTTTTTCGTAGCCGCCGTGAGGGGGAATAAATCCTTCCGGCAACGGATGACCGGCATTGGTCGCCTTGGTTATATCAGTCGTATTTCGTTTGCGCTCAGCCATGGCTCAGGGCTTTCAAGTTTTGCCGAATCGCCTCCTCCAGCTTCGCCGATTCCGCGAATTGTTCTTCGAGCGTCCTGGTAAGCCGTTTCATCTTTTGCTCGAAGAGTTCGTCGTCATCTTCCACTTCCGCCGCGCCCACGGGCGAGAGGTGATGGATGTATTCCGAAGCATCGATATGCCCGCGCATCTTGTCGGCGGCGGCCCAAAGTTGGGCTTCAAAGTCCAGCGCGGAGCCGTTGGCCGGTTTCTGAGTGGTTGCTTTAGCCATGATGCTTGCGCCAATTGTGCGCCGCAAATCTGCCTGCGTCAATTCGGGCCTGTGTGAGGGTTCTTTGCGGCCAATTTTACCGCATCCGCCTCCCCATCAACGCCTTCCCTCTTGATCAGATGACCACTGACCATTTTCCTGCCTCCATGTTTTTGCCATCACATTCCCCTGCCAGCCATTCCCTTGACGTCCTTGAAAAAAACCTTCAAAAAGAACTTGCAAGTCCCATTATTATGTGGGACATTAAGCAGTGTCGGATTGCTCTTTGACATATACCGCAAACGCCAGTCGCCCGCCCGCCGCGCGCGCGACCCAAACGCATTTAACCCGATCCGCGTTAACGATAAAACCAAACAGGGCTTGCCGCGCCCTCCTGTCGCGCCAGAGCCTTGGCGACAGCGGAAGCCGAAGGTGGGCCTGCCCGCCGTAGCTTTAGCGAAGGCGGGTGAACGTGAGTCAAGGTATCGCCGATTGTGCTGCATCTTCCTCATAATCAGAATCTTAATCCTAATCTCTTCCTTCCACGTCAAGAAGAAGTCAAGGTGAGTCAAGGTGAGTCAAGGTGACCTCGTTCCAAGTCAAGGCTTGCCCTTCTCCGCGCCCTCGGCGTTCTCCGCGCGAGCCCGCTTTTTTGGACCCGCTCAGACCCAAGAACCCTCAAAAACCCCGGCAATTGCTGATTATTGCGACCCTTTGCCGCCACCCGCCGGGATTATGCGGTGGCCGGTTCGATCTTGACTTCCACTTCCATTCTGCGCTCCAGGCTGCCTTTGTAGTAGCCGGAGACCGGCGGCACGTCGGCGTAATCGCGCCCCACGCCGATTTTGATGTAAGTGCCGTCGCTTTGGCGGTTGTGCGTCGGGTCGAGCGCAAGCCAGCCCACCCGCGGAAGCAAGACTTCCACCCAGGCGTGTGTTGCGCTGGCTTGTTCGGTGGCCAGATAACCGCTGACGTAGCGGGCCGGTATCCGCAGCGTCCGGCACATTCCGAGCATGAGATGGGCAAAATCCTGGCAGACGCCCCGGCGCTCGGCCAGCACCTGCCGCCCATGCGTATGCACGTGCGTCGTGTCGGGCGAGTAGGCCAGGTAGCCATGCACGTAACGCATGATGGCACGGGCCGCCTGCCAGGGGTCGGTCATCCCTTCCGTGGCATCGACGGCCAGGCGCCAGGTCGCCGGCTCGATATCGACGAACCGGCTGGCGCCAAGGTAATCAAAACTCGCGTTCGTCTGGAGGTATTCCGGCAGCGTGCCTGGCTGCCCCGGCATCGCGTCCTCGGACAGGGGGCTTGGCGGACGGGTCGCCACCACGGCCCGGCTTTCGATCACCAGGACGGAATGGGGGGCGGTAATTTCAAAATGGTGGACATAATTCCCGTAGAAGTCGGTGTATCTGCGGAGCTGGGCGTCCGGCGTTGTTGTCAATACGAACGACTCGACGCTCTGGATTTCGTTGGCGGCCGGTTCCAGCCGAACGTCGTTGAAGCTGTCATGCGCCGGCGCGCCATACCGGTAGGTGGTACGATGTTGGATCCGCCATTTCATTCAGGTCTGTCCGTCGTCTCCCTCGCGGCCTTCATAGCACGCTGACCGTCACCCCGGCATTGACATTGTGTTTGCCGCCGCCGGTCAGGATGCCGCTGATGGGGCTGACGTCGCCGAAGTCGCGCCCGTAGGCCAGGGTGATATGCCCGGTTTCGGGCATGACATTGTTGGTCGGGTCGAAGTCCACCCAACCCACGTCAGGACAAAAGACCGAGAACCACGCGTGGGAAGCGTCGGCGCCGACGACGCCGGGGCCGCCCTCCGGGGGGCGGGTGCGCAGATAGCCGCTGACGTAGCGGGCCGCCAGGCCGAGCGAGCGCACGGCGGCGATGGCCACGTGCGCGAAATCCTGGCACACGCCCCGGCGCTTTTCCATCACTTCCTCCACCGGCGTTGCCACGGTGGTGGCGACCTTGTCGTACGTGAAATCACCATGAATGCGGCCGTTGAGGTCCAGCACCCCCGCCAGCAAGGGTGTGCCCGGCGTGAAACTCTTGCGCGCGTAATCGGCCAGCACCGGCAGCGAACGGACGAACGGAGAGTCAAACACAAACTCGTACGGCTCCACCACTTCCGGCGATACCGGGTCCGTGAACAGTTGAGCCACCTTTTCCCAGGGCGGGGAGAGCGACAAGGCGGGCCGGGCGGTGTCGGCCACGGTGACGCGGCTTTCGGCTACGATCTCCAGCCGGGAATGCAACTCCTGGATGCTGAAAAAACAGACCCGGTTGCCGAAATAATCCATTCGCGCCTTGCGCACCGCCGGCGGCGGCTCGATGCGCAGGGAGAATTGCTCCACCCGCTGGCGGCCCAGCGCCCGAGGCTCCACACGCGCCGCGTGCTGCGATACGGTCACCGGCTCGCTGTAGCTATAGACGGTTCGATGGACGATGTCGCAAGTCATGCGCTCCCGTGACCTCCCGCGCGGAAAATGGTCGCGCCCTCCCTTCGCGGATGGCCCGCGAACAAGTTCGGGAGGCGCGGTGGCTCTGACGCGACGGCTCTTTCGCTCATTTCGGCGCCAGTATGTAATGTAACCCGGGCCAAATTGCCAATGCGATAATTCACCGTGCCGGGGATCCCCCGCCCAATTCCCCGTGCCGAAAGCAACTCACCAAATGATCGTTCACCATCCCCGTCGCCTGCATGTGCGCATAGCAGATCGTCGAGCCGACAAACGCGAAGCCGCGCTGCTTTAGGTCCTTGCTCATGGCGTCGGATTCGCGCGTGCGGGCCGGGACTTCCTTCATCGAGCGATAGTGGTTCATGATGGGCCGGCCATCGACAAACCGCCAGATGTACCGGTCAAAACTGCCAAATTCCTCCCGCACCGCCAGGAACGCCCGCGCATTCTTGACTGCGGCGGCGATTTTCAACCGATTGCGGACAATGCCCGGATTGGCCAGCAACCGGTTGATTTTGGCCGGCGTGTAGCGCGCCACCTTTTGCGGATCAAACTGGTCGAACGCCGCGCGATACCCCTGGCGCTTTTTCAATATGACGTGCCAGCTCAACCCCGCCTGCGCCCCTTCCAGGACCAGAAACTCAAACAGCGCCCGATCATCGTGCAGCGGCACGCCCCATTCGGTGTCATGGTAGGCGATGTAGAGGTCATCCACGGGCCAGGGACAGCGGGAAGCCGGCGCGTTCATATCAGGCGCCCCGCACCGCGGCGATGAATTCCTTCATCTTTTTCGGGTCTTTCTTTCCCGGCGAGTGCTCGACGCCGCTGGAAACATCCACTCCAAACGGCCGCACCATGCGCACCGCCTCGGCAACGTTTTGCGCCGTCAGGCCGCCCGCCAGCATGATCGGTTTGCCGAATTTCTTCGCCTCCACCGCCAGCGCCCAGTCAAATTTCTCCCCCGTTCCGCCCGGTTTTCCGTCCGTATGACTGTCAAGCAGGAATGCGTCGGCCTCGTACTCGCTCATCGCGAGCAGCGACCCGGCGTTTTGCACCCGGAACGCCTTCATGGTCATCACGCCGAATTGCCGGCAAAACGCCGGCGTCTCCCCGCCATGAAATTGCAGCAGGCCCAACCCGCACAACCGGATCGCGGCAAACACCTCCGACGGCTCCGGATCGACAAACACTCCCACTCGCAGGACGAACGGCGGCAGGCGCCCCGCGATCAGTTGCGCCGTTCCCATCGCGACGTGACGGGGGCTGCCGGTGTAAAACATCAGCCCCACCGCGTCGGCTCCGGCCTCCGCCGCGGCCTCGGCGTCACCCACGCTGGTTATCCCGCAAATCTTCACTTTCACGTCCATCCCGCCATTAAAACCCAAACTGCCTGCCCTTGGCAACTCGGACGCCCTTCCACCTCGCGGTAGTGATTGCGCCACGAGGCGCGCGGCCCTACACTGCGCGCCATGCCGGTCGAGCAGGCTCAACGCCATTATCGCGGCGACGCGGGCCGCCATTACCATGAAGTTAAACGCGGCATTCCGCCGCCCGCCCTCCCTTGGGTGGCGGCTCTGCGCGCCCGCAAACTGGCGCCGTTCGTCCGCCCGGCGGACGTGGTCTTCGAATACGGCGTCGGCGCCGGCTGGAATCTGGCCGCCTTGCCCTGCGGCCGGAAAATGGGCTGCGACGTGGCCGATTTTTTGGAACCTTCGCTGCGTGCCCTGGGAATCGAATTTGTCGCGGACACAAAATCGCTGCCCGATTCCACGGCGGACGTGGTGATCTGCCATCACACCCTCGAACATCTCCTCCATCCGGCGGAGGCGTTGGGGGAAATGCGCCGGCTGCTCAAGCCTGGCGGGCGCCTGCTGCTCTACGTTCCATTCGAGCGCGGACCGGCCGCCAAACACTTTCGCCCCGACGAACCCAACCATCACCTCTACTCGTGGAACACGCAGACCCTGGGCAACCTCGCCGCCGAAACCGGTTTCCACGTCAGCGAGGCGGGCCTTGGCAAATTTGGCTACTCGCGCCTGGCCGCCGTCTGGGCCGACCGGCTGTGTCTTGGCGAACGCGGATTCCGTTGTCTGCGCAAAACGTTCCACCTCCTCAGACCCGCCTTCGAGGTGCGCCTTCTCGCCCTCAAATAGGTTCCAGGTGGAGAAAGATATGTTTGACGATGATCTATCAGCCTGGAAGATGAAACCGGTGTGAGCAACGCCATCGTCACCCCAAAGCTATTCGAGCGCCTGCGCCTGGTCATCACCCAGGAGCCGTTTCTGGAAATCGAAGGCCCGGTGCAAAACACCGACAACGTGATAGTGATCAAAGCCCGCCGCATCGAACGGATGCCGCAAGACAAACTGGCGGCGGGTGTTTCGCATGATTTCCATTAGCCCTTGAGCCGGGTCAGGTTTCCAATTGTTCTGGAAATTGCGGGCAGAGCCTGGACTTGTCGATTTGGCCGGTCGAATCGAAAAATTGCAGGTGCCCGATTTGGTCGCAAACCCAGTACTCCTTCGCGCCGGCTTTGAGATACAATTGGCATTTGAAGGCGATCTCCGCCGCGGAATTTCCGGGCGATTTGACTTCAACACAAATCTCCGGCGCGACCGAACAACTCGCTTCGTCTTTGATGACCTTGAACGTCGCTTGCGAAGCCCAGGCCACATCCGCCACTTTGGTCGCATCTTCGGTTTCAATTGCCAGTTCCACGAAAGCCGTCCCCGACGGCAATAATTCACCCAGCAGCGTGGCAATTTTTACCGCGAAATAACCGTGCGCATTTCTGGTGGGACTCATAATGATTTGGCCTGCCTTGTTCAGTTCAATTTTGAACGGCAGGTCTTGAAATCTGGGATTGTTGCACAACTCCGCCCACGTCATGCCGATACTCTAACCGCCGGATGTTCCGCGCGCAAGCTCCCATCAAAACCGTTGCGCGCCTATGCCGCGCCGGCGCGTCAAGCGGATGCAATATGGCAACTTTCGCCAGAAGGGTTTCTTCATTGGCTCAAGCGTGGTGGAGGCCGGATGCAAGAGAATTCTGTCGTGTTGCCCCCTCGACGGCGTTGCTTACCTGCCTTACTTTGCGTCTTTGTTCCCTGGCGGCTTAGCGTTATCATCCGGGTTCTCGCCCAAACCGTTGACCACCCGATGGATTCCATCTTTGACAAGACGTTCGCCAAAATTGATGACCAACCCGAGTTTCAACCCGGTCAGACGCAGATATGTGAGCATTTGCGCCTGGAAAACGGGATGCCACTCGGCGACCGCTTTGTTGTCCACAATGACGAGATTCTCCACCTTCATGTCCAACCGCAGCGGCTTCCGCAGCACTTTTCCTTTGTAAACAATGCGCACGGGCAATTGGCGATCCACGCGCAAGCCGCGCAAACGCAACTCCTCGGCCAATGCCTCTTCGTAAACATCCTCGATCAGACCTGGCCCGCCCAACTCCCGATGAACTTCCACCGCAGCGTCCACAATAATTTTGCTGATTTGATTTTCTGTCATTTAGATGACGCTACGGGATGACGATTTTAACGCCAAGACGCAAAAGGCTCAAAGACGCAATCCTTCCCAGCCGGCTGTCTTCCGCTTCGTAGTTTCCGATTAGCGTCCATCTTATGCAAACTCCGCTCGGCTATCCCCACACTTCCGCCTGCCGCAGTTGCGTGAGCAGAAGTTGCTCAAGCGGCGTTTCGGAACTGACACTGAAAAAACTCATTCCCCGGCCCTGGCAAAACTCGCGCAATCGCTGGCGAAAGTTTTGCACCGTCTGCTGGTAGGCCTTCAAACGGTATTTGCCAAAAGTCACCTCCTGCACGCCGCCGGTTTCGGAATCGACCAGCCGCAAGTCCCCGTAGGTCGGCGGATTCAATTCTTCCGGCGCGAGAATCTGGATTACGTTGACTTGGAATCCCCGCCCCGCCAGCGCGTTCAATCCGGCCTCGTAACCGGACGGGTCCAAATAGTCGCTCAGCACCACCGCCACGCCCGTCTGGCGCGACACCAGCGCGCCCCGGCGCAGTCCCTCGTTCAGGCTGGCCGCGCCGCGCGCCGTGATCGCGGACAAATTTTGGAAGAATTGCAGCGACGATTTGCGTCCTCGCACCGCTCGCAACCCGCCGCGCGCCGCCATTTCCGCGCTCAGCGCCGCCGCATCCGCTCCCGGCGCGGCCGCCTCCAGTTCCGGAAAAATGTGAACCGTCACCCGGTCGAACCCGCATAGCGCGACGTATCCCGCCGCCGCCGCCACCTGCCGCGCGAAATCAAACTTGGGCGGCGAGCCGAACGTCATCGATTCGCTGGCGTCAAGAAAAATGTGGACGGGCAATTCGCGCTCCTCCTCGTAGAGCTTGAGAAAGAGCTTGTCCAGCCGGCCATAGAGGTTCCAATCGAGGTAGCGGAAATCGTCGCCCACGACATAGCTGCGGAAATCGGCGAATTCAACGGAATGCCCGCGGGCTTTGCTGCGGCGTTCGCCCTTGGCGGAGCTTTTGGAACGGCGGGCGGCCAGCAGTTGGAATTGTTCCAGCCGGCGCAGAAGTTCGGGAGTCAACAGCGCCATGCCATTGCCCTCTAGGCCTCCACCGCCGCCGCGTCCTTCGGAACGTCCTTTAAAACCTGCGCGATGATGTGGTCGGTGGTGACGCCTTCAGCCTCCGCCTCGAAATTCAAAATCAGCCGGTGCCGCAAGGCCGCCGCGGCCACAGCCTGAATGTCCTCGAAACTCACGTTAAATCGCCCATGAGTCAGGGCGCGGACCTTGGCGCCCAGCAGAAGCGTCTGGCCCCCGCGCGGACTGCTGCCAAAACGGAGGTACTGATTGGCAATGGGAACGGCGCTTTCCGTTTTGGGATGCGTGGCCAGGACCAGCCGGACGGCGTAATCCTTGACGTGCGAGGCGACGGGCACCTGCCGCACCAACTGTTGCAACTCGACGATCCGCTCCTTGGCCAGGACACGGGCCAGGCCCGCTTTGCCGCCTTCCGTGGTGCGGGTCAACACTTCGGTCAATTCCGCCCCGCTCGGATAGCCCACGAGGAGCTTGAAGAAAAACCGGTCCAATTGCGCCTCCGGCAGCGGATAGGTCCCCTCCTGGTCGATGGGATTCTGCGTGGCGAGCACGAAAAACGGTTCGGCCAGCTTGCGGATTTCCCCCCCGGCGGTCACGCTCTTTTCCTGCATCGCTTCGAGCATCGCTGACTGCGTCTTGGGTGTGGCGCGGTTGATTTCGTCGGCCAGGACAAGGTGGGCGAAGATCGGCCCGCGCTGGAACTCAAACTCGCGCCGCCCTCCGGGGACTTCCATGACAATGTTGGTGCCCAGAATGTCCGCCGGCATCAGATCGGGCGTGAACTGGATGCGGTTGAAGCTCATGTCCAGCACTTCGCTCAACGTGCGGACCAGCAGTGTTTTGCCCAAACCCGGCACCCCCTCCAGAAGGACGTGGCCGCCGCCAAAGATGGCAATCAACGTGCCCTCGACGATTTCGTGGTGGCCGACGATGACCTTGCCGATCTCGGCGCGGATGGACTCGTAGGCCTTGCGGAACGATTCGATCTGTTCTTCAGTGGTCATTTTCGTCTGGCGCGCCTCATTGCTATACTGTTGCGTGGAAAAAGCAAAGCAGTTTGTGGCATTCTATAGTGGACAGGCACGGGTGCGAAGCGATACATAGACACCATGCTCAAATGCTTTCAAATTACGATGATGATCCCACTTTTCCTGGGCGGCGTGACCGCCGCGGCGCAACCCGTATCCCCGGCCGAGCGCGTGTCTTTGGATGCCGGCTGGCGTTTCACCAAGGGCGACCCGGCGGAGGTCGCGGGCAAATTGGATTATCCCGCGATCAAGGATTGGGTCGAGGCCTCTGGCGCCAGGTTCACCACCAACGCCCAACTGGCCGGCAAAGCGAAGCCTGAGGGCGACCCCGCCGGCGGCGCCGCCTGCGCGGCGCTCCAATACGACGACAGCCAATGGCGGTTGCTGAACCTGCCGCACGACTGGGGCATTGAAGGGCCGTTCCGCCAGGAGTTTCCCGGTGAAACTGGCAAGCTGCCTTGGTGGGGCGTCGGCTGGTATCGCAAGCATTTGCAGATTCCCGCCTCCGACGCCGGGCGGCGCATCTATCTGGACGTGGACGGGGCGATGGCGCGCGCCACCGTCTGGCTCAACGGCCACTTTGTGGGCGGCTGGCCCTATGGCTACGCCTCCTGGCGGGTGGACCTGACCCCCGGCATCGAATTCGGGGCCGACAATGTCGTGGCCATTCGTCTTGACAATCCCCAGGATTCCTCGCGCTGGTATCCGGGCGGCGGTATTTACCGCAATGTTTGGCTGGTCAAAACGGCGCCCGTTCACGTCGCCCAATGGGGCGTCTATGTCACCACACCGGAAATCGGGCCGCAGTCGGCCACGGTGAAGGTCCAGGTCACGGTGGATAACGACACCGGTGCCGACAGCGCCGTGACCATCAAGAGCGAGATTTTCGAGCTTGGCCCCGACGGCGCCAAAGGCCGGCCGGTGGCGGCGTTGCCGGCGGGGAATCTGAGCGTCACCGCTCACCGTTGGGCGTCGGCAGAGGATCAAACGACGGTTGAACGTCCGCGTCTTTGGAGCATCGAAGAGCCGCAACGTTACCTGGCGGTCACTTCGGTGGAACAGGACGGGAAGGTGGTGGACCGTTACGAAACGCCCTTTGGCATTCGCTCCATTCAATTCACGGCTGACAAGGGTTTTCTGTTGAATGGCCGGCGCGTGCCCCTGAACGGCGTCTGCGACCACCATGACCTCGGCGCTTTGGGCGCGGCCATCAACATTAGCGCGTTGCGGCGGCAAATCGAGATTCTCAAAGAGATGGGCTGCAACGCCATTCGCACCAGCCACAATCCTCCCGCCCCGGAACTGCTGGACGCGTGCGACCGCCTGGGCATGGTCGTGATGGACGAGTCTTTTGATTGCTGGAGACGCGGCAAGACCAGAAACGATTACCATTTGTTCTTCGACGACTGGCACGAAAAAGATTGGCGGGCCGAACTGCGGCGCGACCGCAATCATCCCTGCGTCGTTCTCTGGAGCATTGGCAACGAGATTTCCGAGCAAGGCTCCGCCGCGGGGCGCTTGATAGCGGCCGAACTGACCGGCATCGCCCACCAGGAGGACCCCACCCGCCCCACCACGGCGGCCTGCAACAATACCCGCGCCGGTTACAACGGATTCCAGGATGACGTCGATGTCTTTGGTTACAACTACAAGCCCTCCGAATACGGCAAATTCCGCCAGGCCCATCCCGACAAACCGTTGTTCGGAAGCGAGACGGCCTCCTGCATCAGTTCGCGCGGTGAATACTTTTTCCCCGTCAGCACCAACAAAAACGATGGCAAGGCCGACTTCCAGATGAGTTCCTACGATCTCTACGCCCCGCCGTGGGCGACGCCCCCGGACTGGGAATTCACCGGCCAGGACGCCAACCCATCGGTCGCGGGCGAATTTGTGTGGACCGGCTTTGACTACCTGGGGGAGCCGACGCCTTACAATCGGGACCTGAGCAACCTGCTCAATTTCACCGATCCCGCCGAACAGGCGCGTCTGAAAAAGGAGTTGGATGAGTTGGGCCGCATCCCCACTCCCTCGCGCAGTTCCTATTTCGGAATTATCGATCTGGCCGGATTCAAGAAGGACCGTTTCTATCTCTACCAGGCCCGCTGGCGCCCGGACCTGCCGATGGCGCATATCCTGCCGCATTGGACCTGGCCCGAACGCGCCGGTCTGGTCACCCCCGTCCACGTCTATACCTCCGGCGACGAGGCGGAGTTGTTTTTGAACGGCACTTCCCTTGGCCGAAAGAAAAAAGGAACTTTCGAGTACCGCCTGCATTGGGACGATGTCGTCTATCAGCCCGGCGAACTGAGGGTCGTGGCCTACAGGGACGGCCGCAAGTGGGCCACCGACGTTGTCAAGACGAGCGGACCCGCCGCCAAACTTCTCCTCCAGGCCGACCGCCGGAAAATTCAGGCCGACGGCCAGGACCTTTCCTACATCACCCTCACCATTGCCGACAAACATGGCGTTCCGACACCGCGGGCACAGAACCTGGTGAAGTTTGAGGTGGACGGCCCCGGCGAGATCGTGGCGACCGACAACGGCGACGCGACCAGTTTCGAGTCCTTCCAGGCCCCGGAGCGAAAGGCCTTCAACGGCATGGCGCTGGTGGTCGTGCGCGCCAAGGCCGGCCAGCCGGGAACCTTTCGCGTCCGCGCCAACTCCGATGAGCTGAAGGAGGCGATAATCAAAATCAACAGCCAGTGACCGCCGCCCAATGCAATATGAGCAGATGGAGCCGACTTGCTCTTTTCTACGGATGGGCTGCGTTGGCGGCCGGCTGCGCCAGCGCGGACAAAACCACAGCGCCGCCGCCGCCCGCCATTCAATCTGCCGCTCAGCCGGCGGTCCAACCAACCGCCCCGGCAACGCCTGGCACCGATAAGCGGGTGATCATCGACAGCGCGCTGGATCGCACCCTGCGTGTTTTGAAGGTCAGTTCAGCTTTTGGCGCCGATGGCCTTTTGAGAATCCAACTCAACGTCCAAAACACCACCGACGCCCCCAAGTGGTTCTCTTACCGCATCGAATGGTTCGACAAGGATGGGGGGCTTCTGCCCCTGGCCAACGGCGCGCCGCTGCCCTGGATGCTCATGCCGCATGAAACTTCTTCGATTGTTGCCACCGCCCCGGCGGCAACGGCCAAGGATTTCGGGATCGCATTCCTGCCCGGGGTCAATTAGCGCGCGGGCCGCCGTCAGCGGATTTTTTTCAGGGCGTCGCGCACGCGGGCCGCTTCCTCGTAGTTCTCGTTCCTCACCGCCTCGTTGAGCGCGCTTTCCAGCTTCTCGCGCGCCGTCAGCGGGCGTTTGGTTTGGATTTCCTGCAGCCACATTTCCAGCGATTGCAGTTCGCCGCTGGCTTCCAGGAGGTCCTGCCGGTCGTGCTCGCGGTAAAACTGGCGGATTTCCTCCAGGCCCGACTCCACCAGGTGGATGACATCCTGGAAGAGATTGGCTTTGAGAGCAAGTGCGCCCCGGGCCCGCACGCGCATCATCAGCAATTGCGGTCGGAACTGCTGCAACGACCACGCCAGGTCCTCCGAGCCGGCGTATTTCTCCACAAAATCAAACACGTGCATGTTCCGCTCCGCGTCCTCGATGACCCCGTCGAAATCCTCCAGTTGGAACAGGCAGATGTACCGGTGATGATACTGTATGGCCTCCTGCTGCAACCGCGCGCAATCTTCCGGTGTCAGCCGGAATCCCTTGTCTTCGTTGTCGTGCTCCCGCCGGAACTTCTCCAGCAGATCAACGTAGTATTCCAGCAGCGATTCCCGCCCGAAGGGGCGTTTGCCGTCCGGCCGGCCTTTGGCGTTCATTTGCAACAGGCCCAGGTCCACGCGCAGTTGTATTTTCTCCAATCCGTCTTTGCCCCGAAATTTTCTGACCACCACCTGGCCCGGTTGGTAATCCCACTGGTCCAGCAAGGCCGAAATATCGAAACTCATGCCTTAAATATGACCGCCAAATGCCTCCAAGTCAACGTGCCGGAGAGACAGTTCCACCAATGGGCCTTGACAACAAAACGCCGCAGTGCCTTGATTGCTCCAATTTCGGAGCCGATTTCGGCCGCTGGCGCCACGCCGGTTCAAGCCAAGACATCTCGAAAATGTTTCTGACGAAGCAGAAGACATGAGATTCATGGAAGTAATTGTATTATCATTGGGAGTAGCCCTTGCCACCGTCTCGGCGCGCGCCCAGGGCACATTTCAAGATCTTGATTTTGAATCGGCTACTCTGACAGCGGGGCCTCCATCGTTTGTTCCAGTCAGTTCCGCCCTGCCGGGATGGACCGCCTACATCGGCACTGTCGAGCAGACGCAGGTCCAACAGAACGCTTACAATACTGGGCAAGCCGTAATCGATATCTTTGGCCCGAACTATCCCGCGGCAGGGATGCCTCCGTTTAGTCCGGGCGTTATTGACGGAAACTACAGTGTCCTGCTTCAGGCGGGATTACTGAGCGACGGAATAACGCCGGAAAATGTCTCCATTGCCCAAACGGGCACCGTTCCTGTTGGGTCTCAATACTTGGAATTCGACGCTTGGTTGGACCTTCCGTCCGCTCAATTCACCGTTTCGTTTGACGGCGTGAATTTGTCTCCTGTCACGCTTGGAACCGGGCCTAACTACTCGATTTTATACGGCGCGAATATAGCGCCGTACGCCGGCCAGACCGGCACATTGGCGTTTACCGCTGTCGTTCCCAGTCTGAGCACCAGTTGGATTGGCCTGGACGACATCACCTTTTCCGCCACGCCAGAGCCAAGTCCACTCGTTTTGACGGGCATTGGCGGAGTCCTGTTTGCGATCTACCGGCGGTTTGCGACCGAGCGGCAATGATGCCGTTGCCGGCTTGCCTTTTTCTTCGACAGGGGGGGCGGGAGTTTTTAGACTGGCGGGGCTTGGGCCATGATACACAGTTGACGCCAATGATGGCGCAGTATCGCCGCATCAAGGGCGAACTGCCGCGCGAGGCGCTGTTGCTCTTCCGGCTGGGCGACTTTTACGAGATGTTTTTTGAGGACGCCAAAACGGGGGCGCAATTGCTCAACGTGGCGCTGACCCACCGCGGGGACGTGCCGATGTGCGGCATCCCTTTTCACGCGGCCAATGCCTACATCGGGCGCCTGCTCAAGGCGGGGCGGAAGGTGGCGATTTGCGAACAGTTGGAGGAGGCGCGTCCGGGGCAACTGGTCAAACGGGAAGTGACGCAGATTCTCAGCCCGGGCACCCATTTTGATGAACGGCTGCTGACGCCGGAACGGAATAATTTCCTGGCGGCGCTCTGCGCCCAGGGCCAGGTCTTCGGACTGGCGGTGGCGGACCTGACGACGGGCGATTTCAAAGCGACGCAGGTGGAGGGCGAAGCGGCGCTGCGCGCGGAACTGGAACGGCTGCGCCCGGCGGAAATCGTTTATCCAAGCGCGGCGGAGAGGCTGGCCGCGCTGGCGCGCGACAATTCGGCGGCGCTGAATCCGTACGAGGACTGGCTTTTCGCGCCGGAGACGGCGCAGTTCACGGTGCGCGAGCATTTCAAAGTGGCGTCGCTGGACGGATTCGGATTGAGGGACCGTCCGGCGGCGATCGGGGCGGCGGGGGCGGTGATTCATTACTTGACACAACATTTGCGGCGGGACATTTCGGCCCTGACCCGCCTTTCCTATTACCAAAGCTCCGATTTTATGATGCTCGACGCGGCGACGCTGCGGAACCTGGAGATTCTGGAGCCGCTCCATTCCGACGCGCCGCGCGCGGCGTGCTTGTATGGCGCTGTCAACCGCACCGTGACGCCGATGGGGGCGCGGCGGCTGCGGGACTGGCTGAGCCAGCCGCTGGCGGCGGTGGCGCCCATCGCGCGGCGGCGGGACGCGGTGCAGTTGTGGCTGGACAACAACGTGGCGCTGGATGAATTCCGGCGCGAGTTGGGCGAAGTGCGCGACCTGGAGCGGACCATTGGGCGGTTGAGCGCGGGGTCGGGCAACGGGCGCGATTTGCAAGCCCTGCGAATTGCGCTGGAGAAAATCCCGGCGCTGAAGGAAATCCTGGGGCGGTTGCAACCGCCGGAGGCGCTGCTGCATGAGGAGGGGCCGAGTGGGGGACCGAGCCTGATCGAAGAACTGGGCGGGCAGTTGGCGGGAGCGCCGGATTTGGTGGAGCTGATCGGACGGGCGATTGTGGCCGAGCCGCCGCTGGCGGTGAAGGAAGGCGGGTTGATTCGGGACGGCTTCGACGCGGGCCTGGATGAGTTGCGCGGGGCGACGCGGGAGGGAAAGAATTGGATCGCCCAGCTCCAACAGGAGGAAATCGCGCGCACGGGCATCGGTTCGCTCAAGGTGCGGTTCAATTCGGTGTTCGGTTACTTCATCGAGGTGACGAAGTCCAATCTGGACAAGGTGCCGGCGCATTACACGCGCAAGCAGACGACGGCCAACGGCGAACGGTTTATCACGCCGGAATTGAAAGAGATGGAGGGGAAAATCCTGGGAGCGGAGGAGCGGAGCGTGAAGGTGGAGTATGAATTGTTCCAGCGGGTGCGGGAACAGGCGCTGGACCAGTTGCCGCGCTTGCAGCAAACGGCCGGGGCGCTGGCGCAACTGGACGTGCTGGCGGCCTTCGCGGCGACGGCGCGGCTGCACAATTATTGCCGGCCGGAAATCGGCGAGGCGGGAGTCATCGAGATACGGGAGGGACGGCACCCGGTGCTGGAACAAACGCTGGCCGGGGAACGGTTTGTGCCCAACGACGCAATGCTCGATCAGCGGGGGCGGCAGGTGATGCTGATTACCGGGCCGAACATGGCGGGGAAAAGCACGTTCATCCGGCAGGTCGCGCTGATCACGCTGCTGGCCCACACGGGATCGTTTGTGCCGGCGGGGGCGGCGCGGATCGACCTGGCCGACCGGATATTCACGCGCATCGGGGCGAGGGACGACCTTGCGCGGGGGCAATCGACGTTCATGGTGGAGATGAGCGAGACGGCGAACATCCTCAACAACGCGACGGCACGGAGCCTGATTATACTTGACGAAGTTGGGCGGGGCACGAGCACCTTTGACGGCCTGAGCCTGGCGTGGTCGATTGTGGAGCACCTGCACAACGCGGTAGGCGCCAAGACGCTCTTTGCCACGCACTACCATGAATTGACCGAACTGGCCGGGCGGCTGCCGCGGGTGAAGAACTACAACGTGGCGGTGCGGGAGTGGAATGAGCAGGTCGTGTTTCTGCGGAAAATCGTCGAGGGCGCCACGGACAAGAGCTACGGCATCCAGGTGGCGCGCCTGGCGGGGGTGCCGCGGGGTGTGATCGAGCGCGCCAAGGAAATCCTCTCCAACCTCGAGGAATCGGAACTGACGCCCGAAGGCAAGGTGCGGACGCGGGCGCGACGGGTGGAGGTGGAGAAACTTTCCAAGCTGGGGCCGCCGCCGCAGATGGATTTGTTCGCATGAGACCGTGGTGGTGCGCGGTTGTTGTGTTGGCGGCCCTGGCGGCGCAGGGGCATAAAGCGCAGGTGAACGATCCAGCCGTGGCCCGCGCCATCGTGGCGGAAGGCGGCCGATTGATCGCCGACTACGGCAGTTACCAACTTTTTGAAACAGAGCGCACCAACGGCGTCCAGTTGCGGGACGACTACAACCGGGTGCTGCTGACGGCGGGCTCGCTGGACACGTCGCGCCCGGAAATGCAGCGGGGCAGAAAGCCGGCGGGCGAGTTCCAGGGCCGGCGGCTGCATCTGGTGCAGTTTGCGGGGCCGGTCCTGCCAGCCTGGCGGCAGGCGCTGATCGAAACGGGCGCGCAAATTGTCAGTTACATTCCGCACAACACCTATCTTGTTTATGGCGACGCCGCGGCGCTGGCGCGGGTTCAATCCTCCGCCATTCCCGCAATTCAATGGGACGGAGCGTATCTGGATGATTACAAAACGAACGCGGCGGCGCGGTTGGGGAAAGCGGATCAGTTCGCGATTCAACTCGTGGCGGACGCCGCGGTCAATGCGGCCACGTTGCAACTGCTCAGTCCGGCGGCGCGGCGGCATCGGGTTTTGAATTATGTCAACGTGATCGCGCGATTGCAGCCGGCGGATGCGCGGCGTGTGGCGGCGCGGCCCGACGTGATTTCAATCCGGCCCTGGAATGCGCCGAAGAAACTGTGCGAACGGCAGGACCAGATCGCGGCGGGAAATCTGTCCGGCACGGGGCCGAGCGGGGCGGGGTACCTGGCGTGGCTGGCGGGGAAGGGATTCACCCAGGAGCAATTCGCGGCGTCGGGATTTGTCGTGGACGTGAGCGACAGCGGGATCGACGACGGTACGACGAGGCCGAACCATTTTGGACTTTACGCGGCGGGGAACACCAACGGAGCGAGCCGGGTGGCGTACAGCCGGCTGGAGGGGACGCCCAACGGCGGCAGCACGTTGAAAGGGTGCGACGGCCACGGAACGATCAACGCGCATATCGTGTGCGGCTATGACGATTTGGCGGGTTTTCCGTTCTCGGACAGCGCGGGGTATCATTACGGACTTGGAGTGTGTCCTTTTGCGAGCGTGGGGGCGTCGGTCATTTACGACCCGGACAGTTACACTTATCCCACCAACTCAGTATTGATGTCGCAGGCCAGCGCCGACGGGGCGCGCATCAGCAACAACAGTTGGGGTTACGGGGGCGGCACTGGCGATTATGGCATTGACTGCCAGGAGTTCGACGCGTTGGCGCGCGACGCGCGGCCGGCGCCGGGCAAGCAGGAGATGGTCGTTGTGTTCGGGGCCGGCAACGGCGGGCCGGCCAGCCAATCCGTGGTGCAGCCGGGCACGGCCAAAAACGTCATCACGGCAGGGGGCGCCGACGGCGCGCAGTTTTTCGGCGGGGCGGACGACTGCAACGTGGGTGACAACGAGGCGGACAATGCCAACGATATGATTGACTCCTCCTCGCGCGGACCGTGCGCGGACGGGCGGCACAAGCCGGACCTGGTCGCTCCCTCCACCCACGTCAGCGGCGGGGTGGTCCAGGCGGACAACCCCGGGGCGGATGGGACGGCCGATCCGTGCTACAACGCGGACGCGATCTGCGGCGGGGTGGGGAACATTTTTTATCCATCCGACCAGCAGTTTTACACCGCCTCCTCCGGCACGAGCCACTCGACGGCCTGCGTTTCGGGCGGATGCGCGCTGCTGCGGCAGTATTTCATCAATCAGGGCCTGATGCCGCCGTCGGCGGCGATGACCAAAGCCTACCTGATGAATTGCGCGCGGTACCTCACGGGGGCCTACGCAAATGACACGCTGTGGTCGGACACCCAGGGGATGGGCGAACTGGATCTGGGCGCGGCGTTCGACGGCGCGGCGCGGGTGTTGCGCGATGAATTGCCCTCCGACACGTTCACCTCCAGCGGCCAGACGCGCGTGTTTTCCGGTTCAGTGGCCGATACCAATCTGCCCTTCCGGGTCACCGTCGCGTGGACCGACGCGCCCGGCAGCACGACCGGCGCGGCCTACAACAACGATCTCGACTTGACAGTCGCCATCGGCGGGCAGACCTATTTGGGAAACGTATTCAGCAACGCCTGGTCGGCAACCGGCGGCTCGGCCGATGAGGCGGACAACGTGGAGAGCGTCCTTTTGCCGGCCGGGGCGACGGGCGATTTCACCGTCACGATCACCGCCGCGAACATCAATTCCATCGGGGTGCCCAACGCGAGCAACGGGCTGGCGCAGGACTTTGCATTGGTGGTGGACAACGCTTTGGGGGCCGGGCCGCCCGTCATCATTCCGTCCGGCTCGGTCCTGACGATGGAGAACTGCCTGCCGACCAACGGCGCGATTGATCCGGGCGAAACGGTCGCGGTCCGGTTCGCCCTGCAAAACATCGGAACTGTCAACACTACCAATCTCACGGCCACGCTGCTGCCGGGCGGCGGCATCGTTTCTCCCGGGCCACCGGCCAACTTCGGCGCGCTGGTTGCGGGCGGGGCGGCGGTGTCCGAGCCGATAGTCTTCACCGCCGAAGGGGCATGCGGAAGCAATGTCACGGCCACGTTGCAACTGCAGGATGGCGGGGCCGGCCTCGGTTCGGCGCAATTCACGCTGGCGCTGGGGTCATTCATTGTCAAAACGAATTACACGCAGGATTTCGACGCGGTGACGCCGCCCGCCCTGCCGGCGGGCTGGAGCAACGCGGTGGAGGGCGGGCAGGTTCGGTGGGTCACGACTAACTCCGCGGCGGACACCCCTTCTTACTCGGTGTTCGCGGACGCTCCCACCAACGCGGGCGTGGCTGACTTGTATTCGCCCGCCATCGCGATTGTCACGGCAACGGCGCAACTGGTTTTCGCCAATTACTATGACCTGGAGTACAATCCCGACGCTCCGTCGGAAGCGTTGGATGGCGGAGTGCTGGAGATTCAGATCGGCAACGGCGGGTACAGCGACATCCTGGCGGCGGGCGGAACGTTCGTTTCCAACGGCTACAATAAGACCATCGCGCTGGCGAGCGAGGACGACAATCCGCTGCCGGGCCGGCAGGCGTGGAGCGGCGATTCCGGGGGATTCGTCACGACCGTGGTGGGTTTGCCGGGGGTGGCCTTGGGGCAGAACGTTCAGTTCAGGTGGCGTTGCGCCACCGACACCGGCAACGCCTACGGGTCGGTTGGCTGGTGGATTGACAGCGTGGCGATCACCGACGGCGGAAACTATTATTGTTGCGACGGTCCCTGGGCGCCGGAGATCGGGAACGCGGCGGCGGCCGGGACGAACTTCATGTTTTCGGTCCAAACCGCGAGCAACGAGACCTACGTTGTCGAGTATAAAAACGCACTGACCAACGCCGTTTGGACGGCCGTGCAATCGTTTAGCGGGGACGGCGCGGCGCAAATCATCACCAACGGCGCCGCGTCATCACAGGGCTACTACCGCATCCGCGGCTCCCTGGGGCCGTGACTAATCGCCCAGGCAAGTGCCGACCAGGCGGGCGCTGGTGATCCAGGGATGATCGAGTGGGACGCACTTGCGTTTGCCGGCGACCTTTTCCAATGGCACCGGCTCGGTGCCGTCGCCGCGGGCGGCGACCATGACGCCATAGATTCCTTCGTTGACGAGGTCCGCGCAGGCGGTGCCCAGGCGCGTGGCCAGGAGGCGGTCCACCGCGGAGGGGGCGCCGCCGCGCTGGACGTAGCCGAGGATGGTGACGCGGGACTCCAGACCGGTCAGTTCCTCCAACTCTTTGGCCAGGCGCAAGGTGTTGCCGGAGTGGCGGGCCTGCCACTCGGCCAGGGCGGCCTTGGCTTTTTTTCGCTCCGGCTTGGTTTTGGCTTCCTGTTTCATCTTGTCAGCCGCGCGCAAGCCGGCGGCGTCCTTGCGGGTCATGGCGCCTTCGGCGACCGCGACGATGCTGAAGTGTTTGCCCATGCGTCCGCGGTCGCGGATGGCCTCGGCAACCTTTTCGATGTCGTAAGGCATTTCCGGCATCAAAATGACATCGGCGCCGCCCGCGATGCCGGCGCCCAATGCCAGCCAGCCGGCGCGGTGGCCCATGATCTCGACCACGACGATGCGATAATGGCTGTGGGCGGTGCTGTGGAGGCGGTCCACCGCCTCCGTGGCAATTCCCAACGCGGTGTGGTAGCCAAAGGTCACGTCGGTCATGGCGACGTCATTGTCGATGGTTTTGGGAAGAGTCAGGACGTTGAGGCCCTTTTCCTTGAGGTAGAGGGCGTTTTTTTGCGTGCCGCCGCCGCCCAGGCATATCAGGGCATCGAGCCGGTGTTTTTCGTAATTGGCGATGATGGCCTCGGAGGCGTCAATTTCCTCGCCACCGACCATCATGCGGCGGGGTTTGTCGCGGCTGGTGCCCAGAATGGTGCCGCCGATGGTGAGGATGCCGGAAAGAGCGGCTGAGTCCAGCGACATGGTGCGGTTTTCCATCAGCCCGCGGAAGCCATCGCGGAAGCCGATGAGTTGCATGCCAAAAGCGCCCTGGGCCGCTTTGCCGACGCCGCGGATGGCGGCGTTGAGGCCGGGGCAGTCGCCGCCGGAAGTAAGGATGCCGATGTTTTTTGTATTTGTCATGGGACTCAGTTTTTATTGCGGGCGCGGCGGAGGGAACGGTCGAGGCGGCGGGCGAAATCGCCCGGTCGTTCGGCATAGAGTTTGCGGCCGAGTTTGAAGGCGAGTTTTTGGAGTTTGGCCCGTTTGGAGGAAATGCGTTTGGCCAGGGCGCGGAAATCGGAGGCGGGGTGGGACTGGTGTTCCAGACGCAGGGCCTGCCAGACCAGAAACAGATCGTGATCGTCTCCCAGCGCTTCGGTCAACGAATCGACGCGTTGGATCATGGCGGAGACTTTCGCGGGCAGCAGGCTGGCAATCAACTCAAATCCGTAGCCGAGGAGCTTGGCTTTCTTGCGCCATTCGTGGAGGTTCTCCGGGGATGGATTGCGGGCGGCGGTTTTGGAGGCGGTTCGCCCCTGTTTGTAAATCCGTTTGAGGCTTGCGGCCAGGTCGGACGGAGTGGCTTTGTGCAACGGCCAGGATGCCAGGCTTTGCCGGGAGGCGTGGAGCATCTGGCGCAGGGTCTTGCGCAAAGCCGGGATTTTCCGGGTGAAAGCGGACTGCCGGCGCAGCAAATCGCGCCGCATTTTGTCGCGCACGGCGTCTGCGGCGAAGGGAAGTTTGCCCAAGGTGCGCAGTTGGACGTGGACATCGCGCAGGGGCGAGATTTTCCGTCCAGCGTCGGCGAATCGCTGGTTTTCGGCGCGGAAAAGTTTTTTTGGGAAGGCGACGCGAAGGGAGCGCAGGAGAGCGCGCAAGCGTTTGAGTGATTTGCGGGTGTTGTGGACGGCGTCGCCGCGGCTGGGGCCGCGCAACCCGGCCATCGCCAGGTCAATTTCCTCGGCGGCGATGCGGCCAAAGGCCCGTGCCAGACCTTCGCCCTTTTCAATGCGGTAGCTCATCTGTGGACGCCATGGGCATACCACACCCCGATGGGGAAACAAAGCCAGAATTGGCCGGTCTTAGATGCCCGCCGCGGCTTCCTGGCGCGCCCAGGCGTCGGCTTCGAGGATCTGCTCCAGCCGGGGATGGGCGGTGAGGGCATGGCGCTCCATGACGCGCGCGACCACCGCGCTGATTTGAGGAAAAGGAATGAGGCCGCGGATAAAGGCGTTAACGGCGACTTCATTGGCGGCGTTGAGCACGGCCGGCAAGGTGCCGCCAGTCTCCCCCGCCCGGCGCGCCAAATCCAGCGCCGGGAACCGCTCGCGGTCAGGTTCCTCGAAGCTCAATTGCCCCAGTTTGACCAGATCGGTTTGCACGCGCTGACTGGGCACCCGCTCGGGGCAGGTCAGAGCGTACTGAATGGGCAGGCACATGTCCGGCGTCGAAAGCTGGGCCAGCATCGAGCCATCGACAAACTCCACCATCGAATGGACGATGCTCTGGGGATGCACCACCACCCGCACGCGCGCGATCTCGATGTCGAAGAGCCAGCGGGCCTCGATCATTTCCAATCCTTTATTGAACAGTGTCGCGGAATCGATGGTGATTTTCTGGCCCATGACCCAGGAGGGATGGCGCAAGGCGCGCTCGACGGTGACAGCGGCAAACTCCTCCTTCGGCATGCACCGGAACGGGCCGCCCGAGGCTGTCAACCACAACGTGCGCACCGAGCCCGGCGGCTTGCCGTCCAGGCACTGGAAAATGGCCGAATGCTCGCTGTCCACCGCGAGCACGCGGACGCCGTTTTTGCGGGCCTCGCGCATGACGATTTCGCCGGCCATGACAAGGATTTCCTTGGAAGCGATGGCGATGTCCTTGCCGGCGCGGATGGCGGCCAGGGCCGGTTGCAATCCGGCGGTGCCGACAATGGCGATGAGAACGATGTCCGCGGCTTCAAGGGTGGCCAGTTTGATCAGGCCTTCTTCGCCCGAGTAAACGCGGGTTGAGGCGCCAAGGGTGTTTTGCAGTTCCCGGGCCTTGGCGGGGTCGGAAATGGAAATGGCTTGCGGGCGGTGGCGGAGAGTTTGATTCAGGAGCGACTCGGCGTTATTGCCGGCGGCCAGGGCGATCAAGCGAATGTGATCGGGCAAATCTTCGGCCACCTTGATCGTGCTGGCGCCGATGGAGCCCGTGGAACCAAGAAGAACGACTCGTTTCATGAAGGGCAGAGCATAATGGAGAGGCCTGACGACGGCGAGCCTTTTTGACCTTCTTAATTCACCACGATCTTGAAGTACATTTGGGAATTGGTCGGCACAATAGTGCAAGGGGAAGCGGCGGTGTTCGTCGTCCACGGCCCGGCGACGTTGGTGGATTGCAGGAGCGTGCCTTGCGACCAGGTGAGAGTCACGCTTGCGGCACCCGGTTGGGCGACCTTTAAGGCAACGGGCGGAGCGACCAAGCTCGCGCTATAGAGCGCCCGCACCTGGGCGGCTGAGAGCGCATGGGCAAAGACGGCCGCATGAGCAATGCTGCCTGGCAACAAGCGTCCCGTCCCGTAGTCCGGCGAGCCGCCAATCCAAACATCATAGCCGTCCCCAGGCGGCAAAGGAACGGTGTCGTGAGCCGCTAGGACGCCATCCACGTAGAACGAACCATTGTTGGTGACGTTGGGAACGCCCGTGTAAGTATAGGCCACATTGTGCCAGCCGGTCCCAACGATGGAAGTTGGACTGGTGGCGTCGCCGTTGTTGGCATCGCAAGCGCCCGGATCGCCGCTGGAGTTGACGCTCAGACGCCAGGAATTGTCGCCGTGGCCCAAGATTCCCGAAAAATGAGGCGCCGCTGGAACATTGACCCACGCCATCGCAGTCAACGCATTGGTGAGGTTGAACGGGCCCGCGGGAATATCCACGTAGCCCGACGTTCCGTCAAAGAGCGCCGAATAGGAGGGAAAGCCGAAACCCAACAAAGGAACGCCCGGACGGCCGAGGGTCACTCCGCCGACGTAAGTTCCGCTATGACCGCCGACCGGGTCGAAAGCGATGGAGCCATTGGTTTCGGACAAAGGCCAATACGCCAGCGGGTTATCGGCCACAAGGGCCGCCGCGTAGGAACCCGGCTCCGGTGCCATCGGCATGGCGGTCGCCTCGCTGGAATTGCCACCCTGTCCCAATAAATTCGCGGCCGAAATCACGTAGAAGTAGGTCGTGCCGTTGGACAATCCGAAGTCGGTGTAATTCGTTGCGGTGAGACTGGTGATGGTGGTTTCGGCGCCGCTGCGGGTGGCACGGGCCACAATGTAACTGGCCGCACCCGCGGAGGGCGCCCAATTCAAGTCAACCATCCCGTAGCCCGCCAATGCGAGAAGGTTTGTCGGAGGCTGCGGGAGGGTGGCCACCGTTCCGAAGACGCGGAATTCATAGAAACTGGCCCAGTCGCCTGGAGGCAGGCCGGTGACGGTGGTTCGCACAAAACGGCCGGCGGCCATGAACACATCGGCCTGGTCCTGGTCTGTGCTCGTGTTGGCCGTCTTGTCGATGACGGTGGTCCAATTGGTATTGTCCAGTGAGACCGCGACCGTGTAATCGTAAATCACGCCGTTCACCTGCCAGATCACTTCGTCTCCGGTGAGGTTGCAGAGGCGGCCCAAATCGACTTGCCACCAATGATTGGGGTTTGCGTCATTGGCGCTCCAGCGCGTTGCCGTATTGCCATCATTACCGTTGGCGGCTGGATTGTTGGTCTGCTGGCTGTCGGCGCTGGCGGGCTGGTTCAAGGCAAGATTGTTTGCAAACCAAATGGCAGGAGTGGTGAAGGCGATGTCATCGACATAGCCGCGATAGCCTCCGGTGCTGCCGGGCTGATTGTAGCCCAGGTCGATTCGGCTTACCATCTTGCCCGCCAGGGGTGTCAAGTCAACGGTCACGTAATTCCAGGTATCCAGCGCCAGGATGCCGCCCTGGCTTGTGGGATTTACCGCGACGCCGTGTTGGTCCGTCAGGCCGCTGTCGCGGAGATTGGTTCCATCGGTAAAGATCAGGTCCAGCGCCACAAAGGCGCTGTTGTTCCCCGCGGCCAGGCCGTCATTGGCATGGCTTTGCGGAAAAATCCAGTAGGAGAAGCGCATACCGGGAGAGATGACAACGTTCTGGTTGGTCAAATTGAACACCTTCATATACGCGTAATCGGAGGAGCCGCCCAGCGCCATTCCTGAGTACATGATCTCGCAAGAGCCGCTCTGGCTGTTCTCGTTTCTGACGCCCAACTCCGGTCCCGATAAACTGGAGAGGATGGGGCCGACATTGTTGCTGCCGCCCGCCGGGTAAGGGCCGGTATCGACCGTGTTGGTCCAGGAAGGTTGCGCTTCGTTCGTCTCCAAGCCGGTGCCCCAGAAGTAGGTCTGCGCCAGCGGGGATGTCATCCCATCGGTGTAGGAAGGCGGCGCGAGGGAAAGGGCCGCGCCCCAATTTGTATTCGGGGCGGCTCCCATGACGAATGCCAGTGTCCCGCCGTTGGCGATGTCCGCGAAACGGATCCACGACGCCATGGAGGGCTGGCCGTTGACCGCCAGGCTCTGCACGTAGGGAGCGTTGTCAGCCGCTCCGCTGCCGGTGATGGTCACGTCACCGTTGGTCAAATGGACAACGGCTTGGGGAAAGAGCGGCCCATTAAGCACCAGAAGATCGTCGCCCGGAATCTCCGGATGCACGCCCAGGGCCGCCAGGACATACCACGAGGCCATCTGCCCCAGGTCATCGTTGCCGGGCAAGCCGCCCGGGGCCGTTGAATAGAGTTGGGTCATGATTTGGCGGACAACGCTGGAGCCCTTGTAAGGCTCACCCATGAAGTTGTAAACCCAGGGCGTCTCCGAACAGGGCTCATTGCCCATATAGGCATACTGGGAACTCGTTCCATCGTTAAGCAGGGCAAAGAACGCGTCCAGACGAGCTGAGGCGGCCTGGGGGCCTCCGATCATTTCGACAAGCGATGCCAGGTTGAAGGGCACCATCCAGGTGTATTGGGAGGCGGTGCCCTCGACATAGCCCTGGTAGTCGTCATAGGTCAGACTGTTGATGACGAAACCGGGCGACCAGAGGTTGTCGGAGCGCCGCATCTGAAGGTAGCCGGAGTTGGTGTTGAAGAGGTTGCGCCAGTTTTGGGCGCGATTCATGGCGAGCATGTAGTTGGTGGTGTCTCCAAGCGCCAGAGCGAAACGGGCCAGGGCACAATCGGCGCTGCAATATTCCAGCGTCATGGATACCGGTCCGTAGCCGCCGTTCTGATACTCTGGAACGAAGCCCAGGTTTAGATAGTCGCGTTCGGCATCCCGTTCGTGGACTCCGTTTACGGCCACTGTCGCCGGATTGACAGCCGCTTTCACCATGTCGGCAAGAGCAGAGGCGGTGTCAAAATTGGTTGCTCCGAAAGCATAGATGCCGGCGATGATCGGCGTGGCGGGATCGCCCATCATTACTCCGGTGTCGCCATTGGGAACGCTCCAGCGGGGCATCGCCCCGCAATCGTGAGCATCCTGAACGAGCGACTGGGCCATGTCGCTGGCGCGGGCGGGATCCATCATGGCAAGGAACTGGCATTCGTTGCGGTAGATGTCCCATCCAGAGAAGAATTCGTACTTGGTGAATCCGGATGCCGTGTGCGTCTGGCCATCGAAGCCGAGGTACTGGCCGTTGCAGTCGCTGACCACGCTGGGAGCCTGGAGCGCGTGGTACATCATTGTGTAGAATGTCGCCGTGTCGGCCAGCGTCCCGCCGCTGACCTGGATTTTGTTCAGGTAATTATTCCAATTGTTGCTTGCGGCGCCCGCCATGGCATTAAAGCCTGCACTGGTGAACGATGAGGCCAGGCTTTCCGTCAGCAGGTTGGTCTGGGCATTGGCCACGCTGACATAAGAGACCGCAGTCCGCGCCAGCACAACGCCGCCGGCGGGCAAGCTGAAACTGACATACACGCCGGTCAGCGCTCCAGCGGCGTTGGTGGCGTTGGGCGTCAACGTCGCGCCGTTCCATACACCGTACGTGGCGAAGGCGTGGTCGAAGACCGCGTCGAAATACAACGTGGGATGCACACCCGAGCCGCAGAAACCGCCCTGGGTTGTCCAACCGGTGATTTCTTGTCCGGTGACGTTGATCTGGATTGAGGCGTTAATGGTTCCCGCGGCGCCGCTTCCGGCGTTGATGACCATGGTGGCGGTCTGGCCGGACGGGTAGGTGAATCGACCGAACCCCGTCCGGGTCGTGGCGGTGAACTCGGAGAGAATCCCATTGGCGAAGTGGACAGAATAGTAGCCGGGGGTGGCGATTTCGTTGGCATGAGAGAAGGTGGAAGCAAAGTTGGCCTTTCCGTTGTTGGCGCTGGCGCCCGGCGACGTTGTCACACTTCCCAAGATCGGCGAGAAGGCAAAGTCCCCGCCGTAGGTGCAACCGGCTCCGCTGAGATGATCGAGACTGAACCCGACGATCTGCGTGTCCGAATAGAGGTAGCC